>DATBET010000058.1:0-2746 GCA_036558885.1 Gaiella sp. | reverse complement strand
GGTCAATATCGACGAAGAGCAGGCGCTCGCGCAGCGCTACGGCGTGATGTCGATCCCGAACATGATCCTGTTCGAGAACGGCGAGCCGAAGGCGGCCGCGATCGGCGCCCAGCCGAAGCCCGCGCTCGAGCGCGCGCTCGGGCTCGCGTCCTAGAACTGTCCGTCGCCGCAGACGAAGCGTCGAGGCCGAGCTACTCCTCGGCGTCGCCGAGGAAGCTCAGGAAGGCGGCATGTTTGGCGAGGTACTCCTCGATCTCGGCAACTCCGGCCCCGGCCCAGTCGGCGAGCCAGGTCTCGGACAGGTCGTCCTCGATCAAGTGAAGGCCGCGTTCGCTCATGCGGACATCTTCGGCACCGGAATCGGACGGAACCATGGGCCGTCCGGCTCAACTTCGAGGGCCACACGGCCTACTCCTTCCGGGGGCCGCCGCTCAGGCGTGATGGCGCGTACGGCGTGAGACCCAGAGCTCGGCGAGCCCAGGATGCGACGGGAACGCGAACTCGCCCGCGGAGGGGATCTCGTCGGGGGCGAACCACCGGAGCTCGGCCACGTCGTCGTCGGGCCGAGGGTCGCCGCTCGGCGCCGTCGCGGCCCACGTCAGCCCGAGCACGAAGCGCCCGTCGTACGGGTCGAGGAACGCACCGAGGAACTCGCCGGGCTCGACGTCGAGCCCGGTCTCCTCGCGCAGCTCGCGACGCAGCCCGTCGAGCGGCTGCTCGCCCTCGTCGAGGAAGCCGCCGGGGAAGTCCCAGAGACCGCGGCCCGGGTCGAGCGCACGCCGCACGAGCAGCAGACAGCCGTCCCGCTCGACCACGGCCTGAACGGCAGGGATCGAGTTCGCCCAGCCGATCCACCCGCACGCCGGGCAGCTGACGTTCCCTTCGCGGCGCTCGGTTACCGCAGCGCAGCGCGGGCAGAAGGTCCAACCGTCGAGAATGCCCATCGTCGAACCGTAGAGGAGACGCCGTGCACGAGAACCCCGAGGCAACCGAGGAAGAGCAGGAGCAGGCGCAAGAGGGCCGCCAGCAGGAGGAGGACGCGATGCGCTACCCCGGGCACGACGATCCGGACGCCGCGGGAGAGGACGGCGACGAGGAGTGAGCCCGCGGGCGTCCGCGACCGCGCACGAGCTCTCGCGCGCGCCGCTGCTCGCCGAGCTCCCCGGCGAGACGCTCGCGCTGCTCGCGAAGCGGATGACACGGGACGAGCTGCCCGCGGGAGCCGCGGTCGTCTCCGAGGGCGCAGACGGCGACCGCTTCTACGTCGTCCTCACCGGGCTCCTCTCGGTCACGCAGGCGAACTACGGTCCGCGCGAGGTGCTGCGGCCGGGCGCCTACTTCGGCGAGGTCGCCCTGGCGCTCGGCGTACCGCGGACCGCCTCCGTGCACACGCTCACGCCGGTCACGGTCGCGAGCTGCGACCGCGCCACGTTCGACGAGTTCATCCGCCCGCTCTTCGCCGACGATTAGTCGCCGGGGGAACCCGGGTTCCCCCGGGGTGGAGGTGCGGGGAGGGGTTGCGTGACGGTGACGCCGCGGCAAGAGCGCGGTCTTGCCGCGGCTCCTCGGAGCTGCCGCTGCACTCGGAGGGACAGGCGTGGGGCGCTTCGTCTGTTGCGCGGGTCGTGGCGCCTGCGGCGTCGCGACCCGCTTGTTCCTGCGGACGCTAGAGCAATCGCTCTAGCTTCCTTGCCGGCTGCGCCGGAATCAGTTTCCTGTGTCGTTCCACCCCGACCTCCGGGCCCCTCACCCTCGAGCCGAAGCGGCGGCGAGCAACGAATCCCCCAGCTGCGGCCACGCCGTCTTGGCCCAGTCGCCGAAGAGGAGGTCGGTCAGGCATCCGCACGCGAGGCCCGCGTCGGGGTCGACCCAGAGGAAGGTGCCCGAACGGCCGAAGTGGCCGAACGTCCGCGGCGAGTTGCGGCTGCCCGTCCAGTGAGGGGACTTGCCGTCGCGCAGCTCGAAGCCGAGGCCCCAGTCGTTCGGGCTCATCCGTCCGAAGCCGGGCAGCACCCCGTCGAGCCCCGGGAACTGGACGGTCGTCGCCTCTGCGAGCGACTGCGCGGAGAGGCGCTGCGGCTCGAGCAGCTCGCGGGCGACCCGGAGCAGGTCGCCGAGCGTGCCCTCGGCTCCGCTTCCCGCCGGGCCGCGCAGCGCGGGGCCCTCCGGCCAGACGGAGCCGAAGTAATCGGCGAACGGCATCCCTGCGCGTTTGGCGACGACGTCGGCGAGCACGTCGAAGCCGGCGTTCGAGTAGATCCGCCGCACGCCGGGGCGGGCGATCGGCGGGCCGTCGTCGAAGGGAAGGCCGGACGCGTGCGCGAGCACGTGCCGGACGGTCGAGCCGGACGGACCGGCCGGGGTCTCGAGCTCGACGATGCCCTCCTCGACGGCGACGAGGACGGACACGGTTGTCGCGAGCTTCGTCACGGAGGTCCACGGGAAGACCTCCTCCGTCTCGCCGTGCTGGGCTTCGAGGACGCCGACGACGCCGACGGCCGCGCGCTCTGCGGGCCACGAGTCCACCTGCTGCAGCGCGTCCACGAGCGCGAGACGATACTTGCTTCGTGGAACGGCGCACGATCTCGTCCGGACAGCCACTGGAGGCGATCGCCGGCTACTCGCGCGCCGTCGTCGCGGGCTCCCACGTCTACGTCGCCGGCACCGTGGCGCGAACGGACGACTGCTCGCCGCCACCCGACGACGCGTACCTCCAGGCGCGCCGGTGCCTCGAGATCATCCTCGC
>DATBET010000057.1:0-5099 GCA_036558885.1 Gaiella sp. | reverse complement strand
GAGGCGAACGACTCCGACCTGCTGCGGGCGCTCGCGTACACCGGGTTCCTCCTCAACCTCTTCAACCTCCTGCCGATCGGCATCCTCGACGGCGGCCACGTCCTGCGCTCGTGGCGCGTGCTGCGGGCGGGCGGAGGCGCGTCGACGCCGGCAAGCGCGCGGCAGCGCGCGAACCTCGTCGCGATCGCATCCGTGCTCACGGTGGCCGCGCTCGTCGCGGGGATGGTGGTGGCGCACGTTCCCCAGGATCGTCTGTGAGCGAGTCGGGCGAGCTCGACCGGGTCCTGCTGCGGCGTACGCACGAGTCGTTCGTCGCGGACGTGGCCCTGATCGCCTCGGAGTTCCTCTCGGGCTTCCAGGCCGTCGCGAAGATCGACCGGCCCGCCGTGACGATCTTCGGCTCGGCGCGCGTCGCCGAGCGCTCAGCCACCTACGAGGCCGCCCGCGAGACCGGGCGGCTGTTCGCGGAAGCGGGGCTCGCGGTCGTCACAGGCGGCGGGCCGGGTGCGATGGAGGCGGCGAACCGGGGCGCGAAGGACGGGGACGGCCTCTCCGTGGGGTTCAACATCCTGCTGCCGCACGAGCAGGGGCTCAACCCCTACTGCGACATCGCGCTGACCTTCAAGCACTTCTACGCGCGCAAGGTGATGTTCGTGAAGGCCGCCGAGGGTTTCGTCATCTTCCCCGGCGGCTTCGGGACGATGGACGAGCTCTTCGAGTCGCTCACCCTGATCCAGACCGGCAAGATCGGCAGCTTTCCGGTCGTGCTGTTCGACCGCGACTACTGGCGCGAGATGCTCGACTGGGTCCGCGCAGAGATGCTCGCGGACGGGCTCGTCTCCCCCGGTGACCTCGACCTCCTCTATCTGACCGACGAGCCCGAGGAGGCGGTCGAGCACGTCGTCGCGATGATGGGCTCGCGGCGAGAAGAGGGAACCGCCTGAGCCACCTCGACGACGCGGTCGCGGCGGTCGCGGCGCGAAGCGCGCTCCGCCCGCGGGTCGGCGTGGTGCTCGGCAGCGGTCTGGGCGGCTTCGCGGACGCCGTCGACGAGCCGGTGGAGATCCCTTACGGGGAGCTTCCGGGCTGGCCCGCCTCGACCGCGGTCGGCCACGCCGGGACCCTCGTGCTCGGGTCGTTCGGCGGCGTCCCGGTCGCGGTGATGAAGGGTCGCGCGCACCTGTACGAGGGCGTTGCTCCGGCGAAGGTCGTGTTCGGCGTGCGCGTGCTCGGGCGGCTCGGGGTCGAGAGCCTCGTGCTCACCAACGCGTGCGGCGCGCTCGACGCGTCGGTCGGGCCGGGGACGCTCGTCGCGATCTCCGACCACCTAAACCTCCAGGGCACCTCGCCGCTGGTCGGCCCCAACGACGAGTCGCTCGGCCCGCGGTTCCCCGACATGACGGACGCCTACGACCCGGCCTACCGCGCGCTCGCGCACGAGGCGGCGGACAGGCTCGGGATCACCCTCGGCGACGGCGTGTACGGGGGGTGGCTCGGCCCCGCGTTCGAGACGCCCGCGGAGATCCGCATGCTGCGCGCCCTCGGAGCAGATCTCGTCGGCATGTCCACGGTGCCGGAGGTGCTCGCGGCGCGGCACATGGGCATTCGCTGCCTCGCGTTGTCCTGCGTGACGAACGCGGCCGCAGGCGTGCTCCCCGAGCCGATCGACCACGAGCGAGTCCTCGAGGTCGGCGCGCGGGCGGCGGACGACCTCGTCGCGCTCCTCCGGGAGGTCGTCCCGGCGCTCGGTTCCTAGACTTCGGTCATGCAGCTGCGCGACCTGCCCTCGGTCGACCGACTCCTGGGCGACGAGGTGCTGGCGGCCGCCCCGCGGCCGCTCGCGGCCGCGGCGGCCCGGGCGGCCCTCGAGCAGGCGAGAGAGACGATCCGCGCCGGCGGTGAGCCCGGTGACGTCGTCGTGGCGGCCCGCGCGGAGCTGGCGCGCCTCGCCTCGCCGGCCCTGCGCCGCGTGATCAACGCGACGGGCGTGATCGTGCACACGAACCTCGGCCGCGCCCCGCTGGCGCCGGCCGCGCTCGCGCGTGCGGTGGACGTCGGCGGCGCGTACTCGAACCTCGAGCTCGACCTCGGGTCGGGCGCGCGCGGCTCGCGCCAGGACCACGTCGCGGATGCCCTGCACCGGCTGACCGGCGCGGAGGCCGCGCTCGTCGTCAACAACAACGCCGCCGCGGTGCTCCTCGCGCTCTCCGCCCTCGCAGACGGCCGCGAGGTCGTCGTCTCGCGCGGCGAGCTCGTCGAGATCGGCGACGGCTTCCGGATCCCGGACGTCCTCGCGCGCTCGGGCGCGAGCCTGATCGAGGTGGGGACGACGAACCGGACGCGCGCGATCGACTACGAGCGCGCAATCGGGCCCGACACGGCCTTGCTCCTGCGGGTGCACCAGTCGAACTTCCGGATCGTCGGGTTCACGGAGCGCCCGACCACGGAGGAGCTCGCCGACGTCGCCCGCGAGGCCGGCGTGTGGCTCGTGGACGACCTCGGCTCCGGCTCGCTCGGCGACGTCGGCGACGAGCCCACGGTCGCCTCGAGCCTCGCGGCCGGCGCCGACCTCGTCTGCTTCTCCGGCGACAAGCTCCTCGGCGGGCCGCAGGCCGGCATCGTCGTGGGTCGTGCCGACCTCGTGACGCGCCTTCGTCGCCATCCGCTCCAGCGCGCGCTCCGCGCGGACAAGCTGACGCTCGCAGCGCTCGAAGGCACGCTCGGCCTCCACGAGGACCCGGAGCGTGCGCGTCGTGAGATCCCTGTCCTCCGCATGCTCGACGAGCCTGTCGAGCGCGTCAGGGAGCGGGCCGAGCGGCTGGCCGGGCTCGTCGGCGGCGAGGTCGAGGAGACCGTCGCCCGCGTGGGGGGCGGCGCGCTGCCGCTCGCGGAGCTTCCGAGCGCCGCCTGTGCGATCGAGGAGGCGCTCGCGGCGCCGCTCCGTCTCGGCGACCCGCCCGTGCTCGGCATCGTCCGCGACGGACGCCTCCTACTCGACGCGCGCACGCTCACCGAAGCCGAGGTGGACGAGGCCGCCCGCGCGGTCCTGCGCGCGCGGCGGGCCGGCGCGTGGCGCTGACGGTCGGCACCGCGGGCCACGTCGACCACGGGAAGACGACCCTCGTCCGCGCGCTGACCGGCAAGGACACGGACCGGCTGCCCGAGGAGCGGTCGCGGGGGATCTCGATCGACCTCGGCTACGCGCCGCTCGAGCTCCCGGACGGGACGACGCTCTCGCTCGTCGACGTGCCGGGGCACGAGCGGTTCGTGCGGACGATGGTCGCCGGCGCCACGGGGATCGACCTCTTCCTCCTCGTCGTCGACGCGGGGGAGGGCGCGCGTGCCCAGACGCACGAGCACCTGGCAGTGCTGCGGCTCCTGGGCGTCGAGCACGGCGTCGCGGCCGTGACCAAGGCCGACCTCGTCGACGAGGAGACCCTCGCGCTCGCGGTCGAGGAGCTGACCGAGCTGATGCCGGGTACGCCGGTCGTCGCCGTGAGCGGCGTCACGGGGGCGGGGCTCGGCGAGCTGCGAGCCGAGCTCGGGCGGGTCGCGGCGGCCGTCGAGCCGAGACGGGCCGACTTCCCCACGCGGCTCTTCGTCGACCGCGCCTTCACGCTCCGTGGGATCGGGACGGTCGTGACGGGGACGCTCTGGTCGGGGTCGATCGGCACGGGCGACCGGCTTCGGCTCGAGCCCTCCGGGCGCGACGTGCGCGTGCGCTCGGTGCAGGTGCACGACCAGCCCGTCGAGCGCGCGGCGGCCGGGCAACGGGTCGCCGTGAGCCTCCCGGGCGTGGAGCGCTCGGACGTCCGGCGGGGAGACGTGCTCGTCGCACCCGGCGCGTTCCCATGCTCCTACCGCCTCGAGGTGTCGCTCGAGGAGCTCGAGCCGATCGCCGACGGCGCGCGTCTCTCCGTGCACCACGGGACGAGCAGGATCCCCGGCCGCGTGGTGAGGGTCGGTGACGGCCACGCCCAGCTCCGGCTCGCCGCGCCGGTCGTCGCCGCGCGCGGCGACCGTGTCGTCCTCCGTAGCGGGACGACGGTCGGCGGGGCGGTGGTGCTCGACCCGGCCCCGCCGCGTGGGCGCGACGCCGAGCGCGACCGCCTCCTCGGGGAGGGCGATCCGCGCACGCTCGTGCAGGCGCTCGTCCGCGAGCCGGTGCGCGTCGACGCGCTTGCCGCGCGGGCGTTGTTGAGCGGCGCCGAGCTCGAGGAAGGTCTCGACGCCGTCCGCGTTGCCGATGGCTGGGCCTTCTCGGACGAATGGCTCGAGGAGACCGCGGCCGGAGTGGAGGAGCGACTGCGCGCCCGTGCGGCGGAGGCGCCGCTCGAGCCCGGTCTCGCCGTCGCGGAGCTGCTGCCGGGTGCGGAGTGGGCTTCGGTCGTCCTGCCGTTCCTCCCCGTCGAGCGGCGGGGCCCTACGGCATACCTTCCCGGCACTGCGGCGTCGCTCGGCGTGCGGGGGGAGGCCGCTGCCGAGCTCGAGCGGCGACTCGTCGCGGCCGGGCTCGTCGCGACGAAGGCCGACGACGCGGAACTTGCTCGCTTCCTCGAGGCCGACGGGAAGCTCGTGCGGCTCGGCGACGGCCACGCCGTCTCGGCCGGCGCCTACGAGGTCGCCCTGGACCTCGTGCGCACGGAGTGCGCGTCGGCCGGCGAGATCACGCTCGCGCGGTTCCGCGACCTCGCGGGCGTGGGCCGTCGCGACGCGCAGCTCCTGCTCGAGCGGATGGACGTCGACGGCGTCACGCGACGCGTCGGCGACCGGCGGGTCCTCCGCCGGGCCGCCCGGGGTGCTGTGCCAGACTGAGCGGGACGTCCGGGAGAGGAGGAGGCGATGGCGGGCAAGGCCGATTTCACCGAGCAGGAGTGGGAAGAGCTGCGGAAGGGCGCGACAGGCGCCGGGCTGCTCGTCTCCGTGAGCGACCGGGGCTTCTTCGACTCCCTCAAGGAGGCGTCGTCGTTCGCGCACTACCTCGTCGACGCACGCGAGAGCGAGAGCCAGCTCGTGCGCGACCTCGCCTCGGAGCACGGCACGGGCTTCGGCGCGATCGCGACGCCGAGCGAGGTGCAGGGCGCGGCCGACGACGCGCT
>DATBET010000056.1:0-7277 GCA_036558885.1 Gaiella sp. | reverse complement strand
GGGATCTACGAGGCGCCCGGCATGGCGCTGCTCCATCTCGCGTACGAGCGTCTCGTCCACGCGATCCACAACGAGGCGACGCTCGACGAGTACCGCTCGTCCGGGCGGCGTGTCGGCCGGCTGCTCTACGAGGGGCGCTGGTTCGACCCGCAGGCGCTCATGCTCCGCCAGAGCCTCTCGACGTGGGTGGGGGGCCCGGTGACGGGCGAGGTCACCGTCGAGCTCCGCCGCGGCGACGACTACACGATCCTCGACACCGTGTCGGAGAACGCGTCGTACCGGCCCGAGCGCCTGTCGATGGAGCGTGTCGAGGACGCCGCGTTCGGGCCGCTCGACCGGATCGTCCAGCTCGCGCTCCGGTTGCCCGACCTCGAGGACACGCGGGACAAGCTGTCGCTCTACGGACGGCTGGGGCTTACCGGGGGGGACGAGGCTCTCGGCGCGCTCTCGCCTCCGACGGACGACTGACGGCGCTCACACGTTCTCGCCCGCCCGCTCGATCACGACGACCGGCACGCGTGCGTGCGGGCTCATGCGCAGGAGCGCTCGGACGAGCTCGGCGCAGTCCTCGGGCTGGATCATCTCCTCGCCGGAAATGCCGGTCCACTCGGCCATCGGGGTGTCGACGAAGCCGGGGCAGATCGCGGTGGCGCGGACGCCGGCAGAGGCCTCCTCGCGGTCGAGCGACCGCGTCAGCGCGATCAGGGCGGCCTTCGCCGCCCCGTAGCTCGCGAGGCCGGGGGTCGGGATCGTCCCCGCGATCGAGGCGAGGTTGACGACGTACCCGCGCGCCTCGCGCAGGGCGGGGAGCGCCTCGCGGGTGACGAGAAACGCTCCACGGAGGTTCACGGCCTGCTGGAGGTCGAAATGCTTGGCGGACATGTCTCCGATCCTCCCGGCGATGCCGACGCCGGCGCAGTTGACGAGCACCTCCAGGCCGCCATGACGCTCCACGTGCGCCGCGACGAGGGCCGCGCACGCCTCCTCGTCCCGCACGTCGACCGCAAACGACGCGGCCTCGAGCTCGCGCGCCGCCGCCTCGAGGCGCTCGACCTGGCGGGCCGCGAGCGTCAGCGCATAGCCCTCCTCGTGCAGCATGTGGGCGATCGCGAGCCCGATCCCCGACGAGCCTCCGGTCACGAGCGCGCTCGGCACGCGGCGATCCTCTCACATCGTCCCGGCGGGCCCCGGTGCGCGCCTACACTCGGGTCATGGCGGCGCCGGTGGAGCTGACGAGCCTCGCGCGGGCGGGCGGCTGCGCGGCGAAGTACTCGGCTGCCCGGCTCGAGGAGCTGGTGGGTGGCCTCGTCACCGGGGACGTGGAGGACCTGCTGGTGGGGCTCGACCCCGCGGACGACGCCGCCGTGTACCGGCTGGACGACGAGACCGCGCTCGTCTTCACCGTCGACTTCTTCCCGCCCGTGGTGGACGACGCGCGCACGTTCGGCCGCATCGCCGCCGCGAACGCGCTCAACGACGTCTTCGCGATGGGCGGCCGACCGCTGCTCGCGCTGTCGGTGACCGCCTTCCCGGAGGAGCTCCCGACGGAGATGCTCGGCGAGGTGCTCGCCGGGGCCGCTGAGACCGCCCGCGAGGCCGGCGCGATCCTCGCCGGCGGCCACACGATCCGCGACGACGAGCCAAAGTACGGGCTCGCCGTGGTCGGCACCGTGCACCCGGAGGGCGTCTGGCGGAAGAGCGGCGCGCGGGCAGGCGACGCTGTGCTCCTCACGAAGCGGCTCGGAACGGGCCTCGTCCTGCAGGCCGCGCGCGACGGCCGGGCGCCCGCAGGCGCGCTGACCGCGGCCACGGAGGCGATGGTGGCTCTCAACCGCGACGCGGCCGACGAGCTTCGTCCTTTCGAGCCCCACGCGGTCACCGACGTCACCGGCTTCGGCCTGCTCGGCCACGCGCACGAGGTCGCGCTCCGCTCGGGCGTCCGGATCGAGCTCGCGGCGGACGTGCTGCCGGCGCTCCCGGGGGCGCTCGAGGTTGCGGGCGAGGGGGTGCGCACGGGGGGCGACCGGCGGAACCGCGAGTTCGCCGGACCCCACGTGGAGAGCACCGCCTCGGCGGCGCTCGAGGCGCTCGCCTACGACCCGCAGACCGCAGGCGGGCTGCTCCTCACTCTTCCGGCGGAGCGGCGCGTGGTGCTCGAGGCGGCATTCGCCGCGGCGGGCCTCGACGTGTGGGCGGTCGGACGCGTGACGACGGGGAGCGGCGTCACGCTGGACGGCTCGTGAGGCTCCCGTCGCGCCTGCGGGGGCCGGTCACGCCCGAGCGCTTCGCGCACGTCGCCACCGCGTCGCTTCTCGCGTTGGGCCTCGTCGTCGCGTCGGGGGCGTTCGTCCGGCTCACCGGGTCGGGCCTCGGGTGCGACAACTGGCCGCGCTGCGGGCAGACGCCGTTTCCCGCCGCCGACTTCCACGCACTCGTCGAGTTCGGCAACCGCATCGTGGCGCTCGCAGGGCTGCTCGCGTCGCTCGCGGCCTGGCTCGCGTCGCGCAGGGTGGAGGGGCTCTTGCCGTGGGTTCGCACCGTGGCGCTGGCCGCCTTCCTCGGCGCGCTCGCGCAGATCCCGCTCGGCGGCGTGACGGTGATCCTCGGGCTCCATCCGCTCGCCGTGATGTCGCACTTCCTCCTCGCCCTCGTCGTAGTCGGCCTCTCGGTCGTCGTCACGCTCGAGGCATGGAGCAACGCGCGCGGCCTCGGTGCGTCGGTCGGCCCGCACTGGCTCCGCGTGCTCGCGGTCGTGGGCGTCGGGGTGTGCGCCGTGATGGTCGTGACGGGAGCCGTCGCGACCGCGTCGGGCCCGCATCCCGGCGCCGACTCCGACGTCGAGCGTCTCGGGCTCGAGATCCGCGACACGGTCTACGTCCACGTCCGCGCGGCCGCCGCGTACGGGATCGGCTTCCTGTTCGTCTGCTGGCAGCTCGTGCGCGCGCGGCGTGAGGCGTCCGGGGTGCTCCGGCTCGCCGGCGCGCTCCTGATCGTGCTCGTCGCGCAGATGGTCGTCGGCGAGGTGCAGTATCGCAACGCGCTTCCCTGGGGCCTCGTCCTGGTGCACGTCGCGCTCGCGGCGACGATCTGGGCGCTGACCGTCGCGATCGCCTACGCGCTGTGGCGGCCGCCCGCGTTTCTGGCTGCCCGGGCAGCGGTCTCCACCGTCGGTGCAGAGCGGGACGAGGCGCGTCTCGAGCGGGCGCGGCTCTAGCCTTCGCGAGAGTCACGGGCCAGAGGGCCGCAGTTAGGCTGTGGCGATGGCGGACGACCTGCGCATCGTCGAGCGCCCCACGCTGCGGCGGCCGGTGCTGATCTCGGCGTTCCGGGGCTGGAACGACGGCGGACAGGCTGCGACGGTGGCCGCCGCGTACCTCGCGCGGCAGTGGGACGCGACGCGCTTCGCGGACATCGATCCCGAGGTCTTCATGGACTTCCAGGCCGTGCGGCCGACGGTCACGCTCGACGCAGGGCTCACGCGGCGGATCGAGTGGCCCGAGAACGTCTTCTTCCACGCCGCCGTCCCGGGCACCGACCGTGACGCGGTGATCCTGCTGGGCGTCGAGCCGAACTACCGCTGGCGCGCGTTCACCGACCTCGTCGTGGGGCTCGCGCGCGACCTCGGCGTCGAGCTCGTGGTGACGCTCGGCGCGCTGCTCGCGGACGTGCCGCACACACGGCCGGCGCCCGTCACCGGCGCGGCGACCGATCCGCGGCTCGTCGAGGAGCTCGGGCTGCAGCTGTCGCGGTACGAGGGGCCGACGGGGATCGTCGGCGTGCTTCACGACGCGTGCCGCGCAGCCGAGCTGCGCTCGGTGAGCCTCTGGTCGGCCGTCCCGCACTACGTGTCGCTCGCCCCGAGCCCGCGCGCCGCGAAGGCTCTCTGCGTCCGGCTGTCCGATCTGATCGGCGCTCCGATCCCGACGACCGAGCTCGACGAGGCCGAGGAGGAGTATGCGACTCAGGTCAGCGAGGCCGTCGCCTCCGATCCGGAGACGCAGGCCTACGTCGAGGAGCTGGAGCAGCGGGCGGACTCGCTCGAGTCGTTTGCCGAGGAGGGCCAGCTTCCGAGCGGCGACGCGCTCGCTGACGAGCTGACGCGGTTCCTTCGTGACCGCGACCGCGGCCACGACCTGCCGCCCGAGTCCTAGCGCTCGACGGGGTCGGCCGGTGGCGTGGGCTCCGCCGCCTGGTGACCGTCGCCCGCAGGCTGTTCCTCGGGCGTGGCCTCGCCCTCGGCCGTCTCCGTGGCGGGGGCGGCCTCCGTCTCGGTCGTGCGCTTCTTCCGCCGCCGGCGGCGCGACTTGCGGGCGGGCGCCTTCGGCGTGGGCAGGCTCTCGGCGAGCGCGGTGGCCGTCTCCTGGATCGGCCCGAGCGCCTCGCGGGCGCGGTCGAGGAGCTGGTTCGCGCGCGGGGTGTACCCCTCCGCGGAGGCGAGCAGCGCCGCGCCGACGGGGGACGGCAGCGCCGCGGCGATGCGGACGAGCTGGCCCACGTTCTCCTCGTGTCGGTGGCCGCGCGAGTTCGCGACCGCGCCGAGGAGCCGCTTTGCCTCCGGAAACTCCTGGCTCGCCTTGCGGTCGAGCGTCTTGCGCACCGCCCGGGCGAGCCGCCACGTCCAACGGCTGAGGATCTGCTCCGGCGCGACCGCCTTCCCCTCGCCGACCGCGCGGAGGAGGATGCGGACGCCGGCGGCTCGGTCCTTCTCCCAGGGCGGCGCCTGGGTGACGAGCGTCACGAGGTCGTCGAAGTCGGCCCGCTCGACCGGCGTCGCCACGCGGTCGGCGAGCGCGGTCATGCGCAGGCGGCGGTTCGGGTTCTCCGCGGCGCAGACCGCGAGGAACGTCTCGAGCGCGCCCTTGCCCGCGCGGCCCTCGGCGAACTTTCGCGCGAAGTCGGCGCGTTGGTCGAACCGGATCTGACGGCCGGCGATCGTCGCCCAGAAGCGCTGCTCGTCGTCGTCGAGGAAACGCGGGTCGACGCGCTGCCACTCGCGCTGGATCACCGCGAGCCGGCGGCCCACGTCCTGCGTGACCGGGACGAGCCAGGGCGCCGGCGAGAGCTTGCGGCGTGCCCTGCGCGCCGAACGACGGCGGGGGGCCGGCGTGACGCGCGCGCCCTCGCGGTAGAAGTCGGCGTCGAGCAGGGAGTGGAGCGAGACGACCCGCTCGGAGTGCGTCGCGCCCTTCGGGACGAAGTCGACGACGATCCCTGCCTCCTTGCGCGGGTGCGTGCGCATGATGCGGCCGATGCGCTGCTGGTAGACGCGCTTCGACGCGGTCGGCGCGAGGTGCATGCAGATCGTCGCCCGGGGCGAGTTCCAGCCCTCCGCGAGCAGCTGCGCGTTGATCAGGACGTTGATCTCGCCTCGCTCGTAGGCCGCGAGCGTCTCGGCGAGCTCGCGCGGCGGCGTCCGGCCGGAGACGGCCATCGTCTTGAGCCCGGCCGCGCGAAACTCCTGCGCGAGGTGGTACGCGTGGTCGACGCCGGCCGCGTAGACGATCCCGGGCGTCGGCCCGAAGCGGTCGCGGTAGAGGCTCGCGGCGGCCTGGTTGAGCGCGATGTGGTCGAGGGCCGCGGCGAGCGCGCGCTCCTCGAAGTCGCCGCCGACGATCGGCACCGAGTTGATCGCGGCGACGGGCGGCACCCTCAGGCAGCGGAGCGGTGCGATCAGCCCGCGGCGTGCCGCGTCCGTCAACGGGAGGTCGTCCACGGACGCCGGGAAGACGTCCGAGACCTGCTTCGCGATCAGCTCCTCCGTCGCGGTCATCCCGATATAGAGCGGCTCCGGGAAACGGCGGATCGCGTTCGAGGTCTTCTCGCCGAGTGCCGTGTGCGCCTCGTCGCAGATCACGAGCTGGTACGCGGTGCGCGACACCTCGTCGGCGTGGCGGGCGAACCAGGCGTACGTCTGGATCGTCATCGGGTTCTGCCGCAGCGGCTCGCGGCCTTGCTCGATCGCGTCGGTCAGCCGGTCGCCGTAGCCCTCGGCCGTCAGGTCGCGGCGGAACTGGTCGACGAGGAGGCGCCGGTGGGTGAGGATCAGCACGCCGAGCTCGCGCGCGGCCTCGACGAACCCGGCCGCGGCGATCGTCTTGCCCGAGGCGGTCGGGTGGCGGAAGCGATACCGCCTGACGGCGCCGGGGTCGGCGCCGGCGTATGCGCCCTCCTCCGGCTCCTCGTCCTCGACCTCGCCCTCCTCGAGGTCCTCGTCCTCGTCCTCGAGCTCATCGAGCTCCGCCACCGCGCCGTTGCCGTTGCCCGAGCCGTTGCCGTTCTCGTCGGCCGACCGCTGCGTCGCGGCGATCAGCTCGGTGAGCATCCCCGCGAGCGCGTCGATCTGATGACGGCGCAGCGTCGTGCCTGACGCCGTGCGCGGCGTCTCCGCCGCCAGCACGCGCTCGAGGCCGAGCATCAGGCCGTACCGAACCTTCCAGCCGTTCGACGGGCTGCGCAGGCCCGCGTCCAGCTCCGCAACGGCGTCATCGAGCGCGCGGCGCCGGGCCGTGCCGGGCGCGAGCGCGACCTCGGCGTCCTCGCCGGGGTGGAGGAACGGCTCGCCGAACCACGCCTCGGCGCGCGAGGCAGCCTCGACGAGCGTGGCCGCATGCTCGCCTGACAGGTTCGCGGTGACAGTGGTTTCCTGCATCTGGGCAGTCAGCCTCGACGTGCGCCGCCGATTCCTGCGCAACCTTCGAGGAAGGCAGCTCGCCCGGGCATCGTCGTGCGCCGGCGTCGCTGCACCCCGGAGACTAGCGGAACCGGCGGCCGGAGAGTAGTGGTCAGTCGCCCCCGAGGGGCCGGCCGCTGACGCGCGCGGAGACCCCCGTCCGGTCGAGGTACGGCGTGATCCCGCCGCGGAAGAACGGGAACCCGGCGCCGAGGATCAGGCACGCGTCGAGCTCGGCGGCACTCCCGACGACACCCTCGTCGAGAATTCGACGCGCCTCGTCGGCCAGCGCGTCGAGGATCGCCTCGTGGATCTCCTCGACGCTCGGACCGTCCTCCCGCGCCTCGAGCTCCGGCAGCTCGCCGTCGGCAAGCGCCTGCAGGACCGGCGAGCGGGGGAAGCGGTCGGGCCAGGTCTCGTTGAGTGTGAGGAGGACGTGGTTCGCGACGCGCGGGCCGACCATCGCGAGGAGCGCGGAGGGCGGCATCGGCAGCCCGAGGCGCAGCGCGGCCTCGTCGGTCTGCTCGAACGTCGCCCCACGCTCGATCGCCTGCATGACGACGGTCGACTGGCGGGTCAGGAGCCGGTTGACGACGAAGCCGGGGGC
>DATBET010000055.1:0-10053 GCA_036558885.1 Gaiella sp. | reverse complement strand
CGCGCTCCGTGCGTGCGGCGCCGACATGGCGGCGCACTGCGTCAACGACGTGATCACGACCGGCGCCGACCCGCTGTTCCTGCTCGACTACGTCGCAGCCGGCCGCCTCGACCTCGCGGAGGTCGCCGAGCTCGTCGAGGGCGCGGCGGAGGTCTGCCGGGCGGCCGGCGTCGCGCTCGTCGGCGGCGAGACCGCGGAGCTGCCCGACGTCTACCGCGAGGGCGAGCTCGACTTCGCCGCGACTTGCGTGGGCATCGTCGAGCGCGATCGCGTGATCGACGGCTCGTCGGTCCGCGAAGGAGACGTCGTCGTCGGCCTGCCCTCCGCCGGGGTGCACGCGAACGGGTTCACGCTGGTCCGGCGGGTGCTCGAGCTCGAGGACTACGACGGGCCGGATCTCCTCGCACCCACCCGTCTCTACCTCGACGACGTCCGCCGGCTCCGCGACCGGGCCCGGGCGTTCGCGCACGTGACGGGCGGCGGGATCGAGGGGAACCTCGCGCGTGCCCTGCCCGGAGGGCTCGAGGCGGGGATCGACTGGGAGGCCTGGGAGCGGCCGCCGGTGTTCCGCTGGCTCGCCCGGCACGTCGAGGAGAGCGAGCTCCGTCGCGTCTTCAACCTGGGGATCGGCTTCTGCGCCGTCCTGCCCGCGCCCGGCGAGGGGACCGTGATCGGCCGGATCGTGCGCGCGTGATCGGCGTGCTCGTCAGCGGCGAGGGCACGAATCTCCAGGCTCTGATCGACGCCGGGCTGCCCATCTCCGCGGTCGCCTCGAACCGGGCGGACGCGCATGCGTTGCGTCGTGCAGAGGCGGCCGGCATCCCGACCGCCGTCTTCGAGGACGCCGACTACCCGAGCCGCGAGGCGCGGGACGTGGCGCTCGCGCGCTGGCTGCGGGAGAAGGGCGTCGGGCTCGCGGTCCTCGCGGGCTACATGCACGTCCTGCGACCGTGCTTCTTCGAGGAGTTCGGCAGGCGCGTCGTGAACACGCACTCGGCCCCGCTCCCCGGGTTCCCGGGGGCACACCCGATCGAGGACGTCCTCGCGGCGGGCGTCCCCGAGACCGCGGCCACGGTGCACTGGGTCGACGAGGGCGTCGACACCGGCCCCGTGATCCGCGCGGTGCGCGTGCCCGTCGAGGAGGGCGACACGCCCGAGACGCTGCGCGCGCGCGTCCAGGCCGCCGAGCACCGCCTCCTGCCCGACGTCGTCAAGGAGCTCGTCGCCGCGTGACCGTCCGCAGAGCACTTCTCTCGGTGTACGACAAGACCGGGATCGCGGCGTTCGCCCGCGAGCTCCACTCGCTGGGCGTCGAGCTGCTCGCGAGCGGCGGCACCGCGAAGGCCCTCGCGGACGAGCGTGTCCCGGTCACGCCGCTCGAGGAGCTGACGGGCTTCGCGGAGCTGCTGGACCACCGCGTGGTCACGCTCCATCCCGCGGTGCACGCGGGGATCCTCGCGCGGCGCGACGTCCCGGCCGACCTCGCCGAGCTCGACGCCCACGGCATCCGGCCGATCGACCTCGTCTGCGTGAACCTCTATCCGTTCGAGAAGACGGTCGGCCGCCTCGACGTCGCGTGGGAGGACGCGATCGAGCAGATCGACATCGGCGGGCCGTCCCTGCTCCGCGCGGCCGCGAAGAACCATGCGCACGTCGTCCCCCTCTCCCGGCCCGCGGACTACGGGCCGCTGCTCGAGGAGCTCAGGACGCGGGGGGAGGTCTCGCTCGAGACGCGGCGTGAGCTCGCGGGACGCGCGTTCCAGACGACCGCGGGGTACGACGCCTCGGTCGCCACGTGGTTCGGGCGCGAAGAGGACTTTCCCGAGACGTTCGTGCCCGTGTTCGACCGCTACGCGGAGCTCGCGTACGGCGAGAACCCCCATCAGCGCGCCGCCTACTACGCGCAGCGCGGCGCACGGACGCACCTGCTCGCCCGGGTCGACCAGCTCCAGGGCGGGCCGCTCTCGTTCAACAACCTCGGCGACCTGTCCGCCGCGCGTTTGCTCCTGCTCGAGCTGGAGGGGCCCGCGGCGGTGATCGTCAAGCACGGGAGCCCCTCCGGGGTCGCACTCGGCCAGACGGTGGAGGACGCGTTCACGAAAGCACATGCCGCCGACCCGATCTCCGCCTACGGCGGCGTCGTCGGCGTCAACCGGCCGGTCACCGGGAAGCTCGGGCGGACGCTCGCGAAGCAGTTCGTCGAGGTGGTCTTCGCCCCGGGGTACGACGAGGCGGCGCGCACGGCGCTCGGGACGAAGGACGCGACGAGGGTCCTCGCCGACGCGGAGCGGCGCAGCTTCGTCACGAGCGAGCGGGACTTCCACCGCGTTGTCGGCGGCCTGCTCGTCCAGGACAGGGACGCCGACGGCGACCCGCTCGACGGGATGGACGTCGTGTGCGGCGACCCGGACGCGGCAATGTGGGACGACCTCCTGTTCGCGTGGTGCGTCGCGAAGCACGTCGTCTCCAACGCGATCGTGATCGCACGCGCCGGGCAGACGCTCGGCATCGGAGGCGGCCAGCCGAGCCGGGTCGACGCGGTGCGGATCGCGGTCGAGAGGGCCCGCGCGCTCGGGCACTCGCTCGACGGCGCGGTGCTCGCCTCGGACGCGTTCTTCCCGTTCGCAGACGGGGCCCGGCTCGCCCTCGAGGCGGGTGTCGCGGCGATCATCCAGCCGGGCGGCTCGAAGCGCGACCCCGACGTGCTCGACGCCGTGCGCGAGGCCGGCGCGACGATGGTTCTCACGGGCCGACGCCACTTCCGGCACTGAGGCCTGCTCGCGAAGAACGCGACCCGTGTCACTAGCCCTACGGCCGGTCCGTTCTGTCCCCCCGTCGGCAGGGACGCTGATACTGTGCCGCGGTCGCTGACACCGACGGCGCGCCCTTCAGGGCACCACTTCGACGCCGTCCCGTGCCGCTCTCCGCCTGCCGATGCCTCGTCGCCTCGTCGCCTTCGCGTTCGCCTGCGCCCTCTGGGGGGCGGTCTCCGCGGGACCCGCGCTGGCCGTCCGGCCCTCGCTCCCGGGCATCAAGAGTCCGGCGCACCTCGTGCCGCCGCCGCGGCCGAAGCACGACCGGCTTCCGTCGCTCGCACAGCGGGCCGTCCGGATCGCGCGGACGCAGCTCGGGGTCCCGTACGTCTACGGCGGCGCTTCCCCCGGGGGCTTCGACTGTTCGGGTCTCGTCATGTGGGTCTACGGGCGGCTCGGGATCGCGCTACCGCACAATGCTGCCGCGCTCTACTCGACCGGCAGGCCGGTCTCCACCGGCCACCTGAAGCCCGGCGACCTCGTCTTCTTCCACGGGCTCGGGCACGTCGGCATCTACATCGGTCACGGGCGGATGATCCACGCGCCGCAGACGGGCGAGCGGGTCGAGATCGAAGCGCTCGCCGCACGCAGCGGCAGCGTCGAGGGCGCCCGCCGCATCGCGGCCGCGTGACGGCCGCCGGTTAGGCTTGCGCGCGCATGCCGCGCACCTATCCGACCGTGCTCGACCTCGTCGGCTCGACCCCCCTCGTGCGGCTCGGGGAGTTCGGCCGCGAGACCGGGGCGACGCTCCTCGCGAAGCTCGAGTTCATGAACCCCGGCGGGTCGAACAAGGACCGCATCGGGCTCGCGATGATCGAGGCCGCCGAGCGGGACGGCCGGCTGCGGCCGGGCGGGACGATCGTCGAGCCGACCTCCGGCAACACGGGCGTCGGGCTCGCCATCGCGGCGGCGCACAAGGGCTACCGCCTCATCTTCGTGATGCCCGACAAGATGAGCCAGGAGAAGATCTCGACGCTCCGGGCCTACGGCGCGGAGGTCGTGATCACGCCGACGGCGGTCGACCACGACTCGCCCGAGAGCTACTACTCCGTCTCGGACCGGCTGGCGGAGGAGATCCCCGGCGGCTTCAAGCCCGACCAGTACTCGAACCCGGCGAACCCCGAGGCCCACTACGACACGACCGGGCCGGAGCTCTGGGAGGAGACGGGCGGCGAGGTCGACGCGATCGTGATCTCGGTGGGCACGGGCGGCTCGATCACCGGTGTCGGCCGGTACTTCAAGGAGCGCAAGCCGGAGGTCCTGATCGTCGGCGCGGACCCGGAAGGGTCGGTGTTCACAGAGGACGCGGAGCACCCGCCGCACCCCTACCTCGTCGAGGGGATCGGCAAGGACACCTGGCCGGAGACCCTCGACCCGGCCGTCGTCGACGAGTGGGTCCGCGTCTCCGACCGCGACTCGTTCCTCACGGCGAGGCGACTAGCCCGTGAGGAGGGGCTCCTCGTCGGCGGGTCCTGCGGCTCGACCGCTTGGGCGGCGCTCCAGGTGGCGCGGAAGCTGGGGCCCGGCACGAACGTCCTGATGACGTTCCCCGACGGCGGCCGCTCCTACCTCTCGAAGTTCTACGACGACAACTGGATGATCCAGTACGGCTTCATGGAGCGCCGCGCGCCCGCGCCGACCGTTGACGAGGTGCTGCGCTTCAAGCGCGGCGAGGAGAGCACCGTCCCGGAGCTCGTCGTCGTCGAGGCGCACGAGAAGGTCGGGAGCGCGATCGACCTTCTCCAGCAGTACGGGATCTCCCAGCTGCCCGTCGTCCGCAGCCGGCCGGCGGACGTGCTCACGGACATCGTCGGCTCCCTCCAGGAACGGAGCCTGCTCGACCGGGTCTTCCGCAACCCGGACGCGCTCAACGAGGACGTCGCGGTCGCGATGCAGCCGCCGCTCGCGGCGGTCGACGCCGCGGCGTCGCTGGACGAGGTGTTCCAGGAGCTGACCGGGACCGGCGGCGCGGTGCTCGTGGGTCAGGCGGGCCGTCCGGTGGCGATCGTCACCCGGTCGGATCTGCTCGAGTTTCTCTCCGCGCAACGGACGCACGTCGAGACGTAGGCACGGGCGCGGGCGCCTCGCGCCCTTCGCGGCTGACCGTCACCGCCACCGCGCCGACGATCAGCGCCGCGCCGGCAAGGGTCGCGACGCCGGGCCGCTCGTCGAGGATCAGGGCGCCGAGCGCGACGGCGACGAGCGGGTTCACGTACTGGTGGGTCACGACCTGCGAGATCGGCGCGTGGCCGAGCAGCCAGGCGTACGCGCTGAAGCCGACGACCGAGCCCGCGATCGTGAGATACGCCCACGCCGCGAGCGAGCCGGGCTGCAGGTCTGCACCGTCGAGGTCGCCGAGCTCGCCCGTGAGGACGGCCGCAGCGACGAGCACCGCTCCGCCGCCGAGCATCTCGTACGCCGCCGCGACGAACGGGTCGGCCGGCACCCGCAGGCGCCGGGAGGCGAAGGAGCCGAGCGACCAGGACATGGACGCGAGGAGCATCACGAGCAGGCCGATCGCCTCCGAGCCACCCCCGCTGCCGCCCGGGCCGACCACGAGCGCCAGGCCGGCGAGGCCGACGAGCGCGGCGATCGCGGTTGCCCGCGGGACGCGCTCGCGGGCGAGCTTCCGCAGGACGACGATCTGGAGGGGGACCGACCCGGCGATCATCGCCGCGACGCCGGAGTCGATGCGCGTCTCCGCGACGTGCACCATCCCGACGCCGAGCGTCAGCAGCGCGACGCCCAGGACGGCTGCGGCGAGCGCCTCCTGCGGCGCGACGCGCAGCGATCGCCGCGCGACCAGCGCGACGAGCGCGAGGATCGCCGCCGCCGCGAGGAACCGCGTCCCGGCGGTGAGGAGCGGCGGCAGCGTGCGCACGGCGATCTTGATCCCGAGGTACGTCGAGCCCCAGACGAGGTAGACGACCCAGAGCGCGGTCCACAGCTTCGCCCGCGACGCCCTCATGCAGGATCGAACGCGCGAGGGGCGCGCGGCGTGAGATCGGGGGCACGGCGCACACGGGTGACAACGTCGCGGCGCACCGAATCGATCCCCGGGCCGACCTCGTTTGCGGGCGGGTGACAGAGGACGTATGGTCACGCCATGGGATTCCTCGACAAGCTGTTCGGCAGGGCGAAGGACTCCGCGGACGACGCGGCCGACAAGGCCCAGGACACGGCCTCGACCGGGTGGGACAAGGCGACCGACGCGGCCGCCGACACCAAGGACAAGGTGTCCGACCTCGTCGACAAGGGCGGGGACGAGGCGAGCGAAGCCGCCGAGCCCGTGCAGGACTCGACCGGCTCGAGCCCCCCGGCCGCCTAGCCCGGCTCGCGCCGACCGACGAACGAGGCCGCGTGGCCCCGCGCGTTCGCCTGCGCGATCTCCTCCTCGTCGAGCGCGCCGATCCGGTGGAGAAGCGCGAGCTCGTCTCTGAGGTGCGTCCGCATCATCTCGGGCCCGTCCGTCGCGATCGTGAACGCCACGCCGTGCTCGACGAAGCGGCGGAACGTCTCGCGTACCTCGTCCTCGTCCGCGAGCGCCCCGGTGAGGAGGTTCGACGTGGGGCAGATCTCGAGCGTGACGTGGCTCTCCCGCAGAAGGAGCATCAGCTCGGGGTCGCGCGCGGCGAGCACGCCATGGCCGATGCGGTCGGGCCGTAGCGACTCGATGACCTCGCCGATCTCCTCCTCGCCGGTCTCGCCCTCCTCGCCGACGTGGATCGTGACGCCGAGGCCCGCGGCCCGGGCGGTCTCGACCATCGGTGCGAGCTGGGTGTAGTCGTAGCGCGCGGCGCCCGGGCGAGGCCCCGCGATGTCGACGCCGACGACGCCACGGTCGGCCCAGCGAACGGCCTTCTCGACGATGATCTCGTTCTGCCGCGCGTCGAACGTGCGGTCCATCATCAGGATCAGCCCGGCCCGCACCTGCGGGTACTCGAGCCGCGCGAGGTCGAGCCCGCGACTCGCCGCGAGGATGATGTGGTCGAGGTCGCGCTCGCCGCCGCGGTTCCGCTTCATCGGGTTGAAGCGCAGCTCGAGCGTCGTGATCCGCTGGGAACGGTAGGCGCCGCCGATCGCGCCGTGCACCGACCGCTCGACCGCGAACGGCGAGGACTGGATCAGCTCCGTCCAGTGGTAGATCGCGTCGAGCGCGTCGAGATCGGGCACGCCCCGCGGGTCCGAGACCGTGACGAGCTGGTCGAACTCCCAGTAGTCCTTGACCGGGAGCGCGATGCCCTGCTCGTGGGCGAGGCTCCACATGGTGTCCGAGGCGACCGAGCCGCCGAGATGGGTGTGGAGCTCGGCGAGCCCGACGTCCGCAGGGAGCATCGGCCGAGCATATTTCCTGCGCGCGAGGCTGCTGCTTCCCTTGCGCCTTGACATCGACGGCCGCAGTGCGTTTAGTCCCCCGAGGCGCCGGGAGGCGCCGAACCATATATGCGGCGGAAGTGAAAGGGGGGTGGTCTTCTCGTGAAGACGCTCGCGTTCTGCGTGGCGGCCGTGGCCGCGCTCGCAGTCATGTCCACGGCGGCCATGGCCGCCCAACCGCCCAACCCCGTTCCCGGCCCACCGGTCGCGTACACCTGTGACCTGACCGGGAAGCTCGCGGTCTGGGACGATCAGTTCTATCCGGATGACGAGCCGCTCTGCGACCTGGCGAGCGAGAACTTCTTCCTCTGCCTCGCGAAGTACGGGCAGTTCAGGATCGAGACGCCGAGTGTCGCGGAGTTCGCGGCGGAGATCGTCGACATGTACATCGCGGCCGGCGCAGGCGTCGCCCCGGGCAAGTGCCTGCCCCAGGAGCGGACGTACTGGCTCTGCTACGGAGCGGGTGCGAACAGTCTCAGGGCGGCGGGGCCGGCGGACGCGGCGAAGTCGCTCGCGGCAGGACAACGCGTCCCACACGCGTCCAAGACCATCCAGACCTCCACGAAGGTGGGCAGCTACTACCTGACCTGCGACGACCGGGGCCAGAAGCCCACGGGCCGGGTGGTGTCCACCGGAAACGGCGGTGAAGTCGTCAGCGGCCCGCCGTCCGCCGGCGCCTCGCTGCTGCGGACGAACCCGCTCGACTACACCGTCGAAGTGGAGTAGGGGCGCCTTCGCCCCGAGAGGGGAGCGGCGGGCGGGAGCGGCGGGCCCTCCCTCCGCTCCCCACCACCCCTGCTCACGCGCGTGTCACGCAGGCGTCGCGCGTGCGACCAGCGCGCGGAGCGGGTCGACCCAGGCGGGATCGACCATGTGCGGCACATCGCTCTCGAGGCGCAGCACGTCCGCGCCGGCGGCGGCGAGCGTCTCCGCCGCCTCGGCGCCGAAGCGGGACGGGATCACGGGGTCGAGCGTGCCGTGCGCGACGGCCACGGGGGCGCCGGCGAGCCTCGCAGGGTCGAGCGGGTAGCCCGGGACGCGCGGCAAGAACCCCGAGAGCGCGAGCACGGCCGCGGGCCGCGGCCGGTCGGGCCCGAGCGCCATCGCCCAGCTCATCACGGTGCCCTGCGAGAACCCTCCGAGCAGGATCCGCCCGGGCGGCACGGGGAGGGCGTCGAGAAAGCTCGCGAGACGCGGTGCGGTCGCCAGGAAGGTCTCCGGGTCCGGCGTGGGGATCCCGCCGAGCGCGTACCAATGGCGCCCGCCGGGCGGGAGGTGGAGAGGGCCGCCGGGCGTCACGCCCAGCAGCCTCCGCTCGGGGTCGAGGAGGTCGAGCAGGGGATGGAGGTCGTTCTCGTCGGCGCCGCGGCCGTGCAGGAGAACCAGCGCGCCGGCGGGGTCGCCTGCCGCGTCGCGCCACCGCGCGACGAGCGGCTCGGTCCCCGCCGCAGCTACGTCCACGCGACGCGTGTGTCCGGCAGCGGCGTCAGGACCTGCTCGACCTGGGTGCGAAGGTGCTCGAACGCGGGCGGCAGGATCAGCGCCTCGCCGAGGTGCTCGGGGTCCTCGTCGATGCCGAAGCCCGGGCCGAGCGTCGCGAGCTCGAAGAGCACGCCGCTCGGCTCGCGGAAGTAGACCGAGCGAAACCAGAAGCGGTCGATCACCGGGGTCGCGTGCATGCCGGCCTCGCTGACGCGCCGCTGCCAGGCCGCGTGGTCGTCCATCGTCGAGGACCACGCGACGTGGTGCACCGTGCCGGATCCCGGGATGCCCGGCCCCGAGGCCGGCGGCGCGTCGTACGCGTAGAGACCTCCGCGCTCCTCGCCCCTGAGCTCCCAGCCCCCGTCGCCGAGGGGACGGAAGCCCATCACCTCCTCGAGCAGCCGGCGGCTTCGGTCGGGGTCGGCGGCGAAGGCCCGCACGCCGTCGAACCCCTGGAGCGCGTGCTCTTCCGGGATCTCCGGATGCCGGGCGACGAGCGGCTCGTCCGGCGCGCCCGAGACGGCCAGCTCGAGGCCCAGCCCCTCGGGATCCTCGAAGCGAAGGCGGCCCGGCTGCCGCGCCGAGCGGGTGCCGTGCTCGCCGAGCCGCGACTCCCAGAAGTCGAGCGCCTCCTCCGAGGCGACCCGGAAGGTGACGGTGTGCACCATCCCGAGGCCCGCCCGGCCACGGCGTGCGCCCGGGTACTCGAAGAACGTGATGTCGGCCCCGGCGCTCCCCTCCTCGTCCGCGTAGAAGAGGTGGTAGACGGTCGGGTCGTCCTGGTTGACGGTCTTCTTCACGAGCCGCAGCCCGAGGACGCTCGTGTAGAAGGCGACGTTGCCCGGCGCGTCGCCCGTGATGCACGTGACGTGGTGGATTCCCTCGAGCTGCATCTGATCTCGCCTGCCTTTCGCGTCCCCGCCGCGGAGGAGTCTCGCAGCGGCTGCGACTACAATACTTGCAGATGCAAGAAACCCTGGTCGCCCAGCTGAGCGCACGCGAGCTCGCCGCCTGGCGGGGTCTCCTGCGCGTGCACGCCGGTCTCGTGCGCCGGCTGAACGGAGAGCTGGAGGCCGCCCACGGCCTGCCGCTCGCCCACTACGAGGTGCTCCTGCATCTCGACGGCGCGCCGTGCTCGAGGCTCACGATGAGCGAGCTCGCGCAGTCGGTGCTCCTGAGCCAGAGCGGCGTCACACGCCTCGTCGACCGCCTCGTCCAGGCGGGCTTCGTCGTGCGCGAGGGATGCCCCGAGGACCGCCGCGTGATGTACGCGCGGCTGACCGACGACGGCCGGCGCGCGCTCCAGGAGGCGCGGCCGACGCTCCTCGAGGGTGTCAGGCGCAGCTTCCTCTCCCACTTCGACGACGCGGAGCTCGACGCGCTC
>DATBET010000054.1:0-10705 GCA_036558885.1 Gaiella sp. | reverse complement strand
GCCCGGGACCGACGAGGTCGTCGTCGGCTCGAGCGAGCTCACGACCCACGGGGTGATCGTCGGGATGACGGGCTCGGGCAAGACCGGGCTGGCCGTCGTGCTGCTCGAGGAGGCGCGGCTCGCCGGGATCCCGACGCTCGTCCTCGACCCGAAGGGCGACATGACGAACCTTGCGCTCGTGTTCCCGGACCTCGCGCCGGAGAGCTTCCGCCCGTGGGTGAGCGAGGCCGAGGCGCAGGCGGCCGGCGTGACGCCGGACGAGTACGCCGCGAAGCAGGCCACCGTCTGGCGCGAGGGCCTCGAGGCGAGCGGCATCGGGCCCGAGCGGCTTCAGGCACTCCAGGAGTCCGGCGACGTCACCGTCTACACGCCAGGCTCCACCGCGGGCGTGCCGCTCGACGTGATCGGGTCGCTCGGCGCTCCCCCGCTCTCCTGGGAGACCGAGGAAGAGGCGCTCCGCGACGAGATCGAGGGCACGGTGACGAGCCTGCTCGCGCTGGTCGGCATCCAGGCCGATCCGCTCGCGAGCCGCGAGCACGTCCTGCTTTCGAACCTGATCGAGAACGCCTGGCGCGCGGGCCGCGACCTCGACCTCGGGACGCTGATCGGCGAGATTCAGTCGCCACCGATCCGCAAGCTCGGCGTGTTCGAGATCGACCAGTTCTTCCCGCCCGCCGACCGCACCAAGCTCGCGTTCACGCTCAACGCGCTCGTCGCCTCGCCGAGCTTCGCCGCATGGGGCCAGGGCGACCCGCTCGACCCTCAGACGATGCTCTTCACGGCCGACGGCAAGCCGCGGTGCGCGGTCGTCTACCTCGCACACCTCTCCGACGAGGAGCGGCAGTTCGTCGTGACGCTCGTCTTCTCGAAGCTCGTCACCTGGATGCGCGGCCAGGCGGGAACCCCCGACCTGCGCGCGCTCGCGTACATGGACGAGGTCTTCGGGTACGTGCCCCCGTCGGCGTCGCCGCCGCCCAAGAAGCCGATCCTCACGATCTTCAAGCAGGGCCGCGCCTTCGGGCTCGGACTGGTGCTCTCGACCCAGAATCCGGTCGACCTCGACTACAAGGCGATGTCGAACGCAGGCACGTGGCTCGTCGGGCGTCTCCAGACGGAGAACGACAAGGCGCGCGTCCTCGAGGGCCTGCGCTCCGCGGCGGGCAACACCGACGTCGCCGCGCTCGACGCGGCGATCGGCGGGCTCGGCAAGCGCCGGTTCCTCCTCGTCTCCGCGCGCTCCTCCGCCCCCCGCCTCCTCGCGACGCGCTGGGCGATGTCCTATCTCTGCGGGCCGCTCACGAAGGAGCAGGTCGCCCGGCTGAAGCCGGCGTCGGCGGAGGCGGGCAAGTTGCAGTCTGCAACCGGCTCGGCCGAGCCAGCGGCCGCGGGGGCGACGGATGCGGAACCGACCTCCGCGACGACGCAGGCGCCGGCGCCCACGCCGACAGCCGAGCCGGCGGAGCTCGCGGCGGACGAGACCACGGTGGCGCCGCCCGTCGCGTCGGGCGTCTCGGTGTGCTTCCTCGACCCAGCGGCCCCGTGGGCCTCCGGGATCGGCGCCGTCCCCGGTTCCAACCGCCTGCGCGCGTTCCTCGCGGCCCGGGTCTCGCTCCGCTACGACGACAGCACCGCCGGGGTCGACGAGCAGCAGGAGTTCGAGGCGGTCTACGGGCCCGTCGACGGCGGCGTCGACCTCGAGAGCGAGACGCAGGTCGACTACGACGACCGCGACTTCGCGGCGGCTGCGCCCGCGAGCGCCGTCTACGTCCTGCCGGGAGCGCCGCTCGACAAGGCGGCGTTCTTCACCGACACGGCGAAGGAGATCCGGCGGCGGCTCGTCGACCGTCGCCCTCTCGAGCTCCAGCGGAACCGGACGCTGAAGCTCGTCTCCCGGCCCGGGGAATCGGAGGAAGACTTCGCGGCGCGTTGCGACACCGCCGCGCAGGAGCATGCCGACGCGGAGGCGGCCAAGATCCGCGAGCGGCTCGAGGCCAAGCGGGACCGGCTCGACCGGGCCCTGGAGCAGGCGCAGCGGCGCGTCGAGGAGCTCGAGGTCGACACGCGCTCGCGCCAGACCACCGAGGTCCTCGCCGGGGCGGGTGCGCTCCTCGGCGCTCTCTTCGGCGGGCGGCGCAGCACGCGCTCGATGGCCGGCGCGCTCTCGGGGGCCGCTTCTCGGCGGGGCATGTCGTCGCGCGCGGCCGAGCGGAAGGAGACCGCCGAGCAGAAGGTCGAGGCCACCAAGGATGATCTCGCGGAGCTCGAGCAGGAGATCGCGGACGAGATCTCGGAGATCGACGAGCGCTGGCGCGGGGCGGCAGCCGAGGTCGACACGCTCTCGATCCGCCTCGAGGCCACCGACGTCAGGGTCGTCGAGACGCGGCTCGTGTGGGTGGCGACCGACTGATCGCCGCCAAGGGGCCGATCGCGGCGCTCGCCGTGTCCCTGCTCCTCCTCGCGGCGGGCTGCGACGACGGCGACACCCCGTCCGCCACTGCGGGGGGAGAGAGCGGCGTCGTCGCGCGGGTCAACGACGGCGACACGCTCACGCTGTCCGGCGGCGCGAGGGTGCGCCTCGTGCAGATCGACGCGCCGGAGCTGACGACCGACTGCTACGGCCGTGCCGCCCAACGCGCGCTCGCCGCGCTCGCGCCGGAGGGGAAGCGGGTATCGCTCGTCCGCGACCCCGCCCTGGACGACCGCGACACGTACGGCCGCCTCCTGCGCTACGTCGTCGTCGGCGATACCGACGTCAACCTCGAACTCGTGCGCCGCGGCGCCGCCTCGCCGTACTTCTTCCGGAACGAGCGGGGCGAGCACGCGGCCGAGCTGCTCGACGCGGTCGACGTGGCGCGCGAGGGTCGTGCGGGCTACTGGGGCGCGTGCCCGGGCGCCCGCCTCAACACGGGCCTCGGCTCGATCACGGGCCCGGCGTGACAGCAGTCGAGGCTTGCAACAGTCTGTTGCAAGCTCGGCTCCCGGGCGCGCGAGGAAGCGTCACCCGGGCCAGGGGTCACGGTCGGGCCAGGGCACGTCCGGGGAGCGGTGGAAGCCGACGTCGCGTGCGTCGAGGCGCCGCCCGTACGCCGCGAGCCGGAGCCGATAGTCGCGCCAGCTTCTCCCCGCCGCCGGCGACCAGCCGATCTCCGCGAGACCGACCAGCCGCGGGAACACGAGGTGGTCGAGGCCGGCGCGGTCGTCGATCGTCTCCGACCAGAGCGCCGCCTCGACGCCGAGCAGGTCGCGCTCGGCGAGGCCGTCGACGAGTGTCGCGGGCTCCCAGTCGTACGCGTCGCGGACGGTCGTCGTGCCGGCCCAGCTCAGCCCGAGCGGGCTCGCCGGCGTGTACTTCATGTCGAGGTACGCGCGCGTCGCCGGCGAGAGGACGAGCTTCGCGCCCTGCGCGACCGCCCTGCGCGCGAGCTCCGGGTCGTGCCAGTGCTGGACGACGGACGTCCGCCGCAGGCGTGCCCGCGCGGTCTCCTCCCAGCCGACCATGCGCTTGCCGTGCGCGCGGACGATCCGCTGCGCGCGCTCGACGAAGAAGCGGTAGTCGGCGGGGTCGGTGGAGAGCGGCTCGTCGCCGCCGACGTGGACGTAGCGGCCGGGCGTCAGGGCCGCGACCTCGCGGACGACGTCGTCGACGAAGGCGTACGTGAGCTCCTTCCGGATCGCGAGCGAGCTGAACCCGACCTCGATCCCGGTGTACGGCGGCGGGGCGGCGCCGTCGGGCGTCAGGCGCCCGTACGAGGCGAGCGCGGCATTGACGTGACCCGGCATGTCGATCTCCGGGACGACGTCGACGAAGCGCCGCCGCGCGTACGCGACGAGCCGCGCGTACTCGCGCTGTGTGTAGTGGCCGCCGGGGCCGCCGCCGACCGCGCTCCGTCCGCCGACACGCGTCAGGCTCGGCCAGGAGCGAACGGCGAGCCGCCAGCCCTGGTCGTCGGTCAGATGGAGGTGGAGCCGGTTGAGCTTGAGCGACGCCAGCTCGTCGATCAGCCGTTCGACCTCCTCGACCTGGAAGAAGTGCCTCGCGACGTCGAGCATCAGCCCGCGCCAAGCGAACCGGGGCAGGTCGTGGATCGCGCCGCGGGGCACGAGCCACGGCCCCGTCACGGGCTCGGGCGAGTCGATGGCGGGCGGCATCAGCTGGCGGAGCGTCTGCGCCCCCCAGAAGAGCCCCGCGGGCCGACGTGCGGTGATCGCGATGCGGTCGTCGACCCGCAGGCGGTACCCCTCGTCGCCGAGCGAGCGGTCGCCGGGCGCGAGGACCAGCTCGACGTTCCCCGCGGCTGCCTGCGGGGTGCGGACGACCGGAAGCGGAAACCCGGTCGCGCGCCGCAGCGCGGCGGCGAGGAGGCGGGCGACGTCGCCCGCCGCGGGCGAGGGCGCGACGACGCGTGCACGGCGCGTGAGCTCGAAGGCCCCCCGTTCGGGAGCTGCGGCCAGCGGCCTCGGGATCAGCGGCGGGAACGCCGGGGCGCGGTCGGTCATCCGCGCACGGCGCCGGCCGTCAGCCCGAACATGATCCTCCGCTGTACGAGCAGGAAGAACACGACGACGGGGATCGCGGTCAGCGTCGAGGCGGCCATCAGGCCGCCCCAGTCCGTGTTGCGGCTCGTTCCGTAGAAGTACGACAGCCAGACGGTGACGGTCTGGTTCGACTGGTCGCTGAGCAGCACGCTCGCGAAGATGTACTCGTTCCAGGTCGTGATGAACGCGAACACGGACGTCGCGACGAGACCCGGCGCAACGAGCGGCAGGAGGATGCGGACGAAGGCGCCGAGGCGGCTCGAGCCGTCGACCATCGCCGCCTCCTCGAGCTCCTTCGGGATGCCGAGCACGAAGCCGCGGAGCGTCCAGACGGCGAAGGGCAGGACGAACGTCAGGTTCGTGAGGATCACCCCCGTCAGCGTGTTCGTGAGGTGGTACTTCGCGAGGACGACGTAGAGCGGGATCACGAGGCCGACGGCTGGCAGCATCAGGATCCCGATCATCAGCACGACGAACACCTTGCGGCCCGTGAAGCGGTACTTGGCGAGCGCGACCGCGGCGAGGAACGCCAGCACGATCGAGGCGAGCACCGTCACCGACACGATGATCAGGCTGTTGCGGACGGTGTCCCAGAAGAAGGGCCGGTTCATCGCGTCCCGGAAGTGCTGGAGCGTCGGCGAGAGCGAGAACCACGTCGGCGTCGAGCTGTTGATCTCCTCGTCCGGCTTGAGCGCGGTCGAGATCATCCAGAAGACGGGGAACACCATCACCGCGAAGAGGGCGAGCCCGAGAGCGTTCCAGGCGGCGCGGCGCACGCGCCGCCGCGGGCGAGACCGGCGCGGCGCCGCGACGGGCGCGCTGCTCACGTGATCTCCTCCATGCGCACCCTGCCCCGCACGTAGACGACGCTCAGTGCGGCGACCATCACGAGCATGAGGATCGAGATGGCGGCGCCCCGGCCGAAGTCGGAGTGCGCATAGCCCTCGATGAAGACGTAGACGCCCATCAGGTAGTTCGACGAGTCGACGTGCGAGGCGCCGATCAGCAGGTACGGCTGCGTGAAGACGCCGAAGTCCCAGATGATCGAGAGGGTCGTGAGGATGAAGAAGATCGGCTTGAGGGTGGGGAACGTGATGTCGCGGAACACCTGCCAGGCGCTCGCGCCGTCGATCCGCGCGGCCTCGAGCAGCTCGTGCGGCACCTGCGCGAGCGCCGCGTACAGCGAGATCGCGACGAACGGGAGCGCGCCCCAGACGACCAGCAGCGTGACCATCGCGAGCTTCGAGAACGTCGTCGCGTACCAGTCGTGCTGGTCGAAGTCGCCCAGATGGAGCTGGGTGAGCGCGTAGTTCAGGACCCCGTTCTGGAAGTTGGTCATCCAGTACCAGACCTGAACCGCCACGACCGCGGGCATCGCCCAGACGAGCACGAGCCCGGTCATCAGCAGGATGCGCACGGCGGATGCGAGGCGCGCGAGCAGGAGCGCGATCAGCATGCCGAGCACCATCGTCAGCCCCACGTTCACGGCGGTGAACACGAGCGTCCGCACCAGCGTGTCCCAGAACACGGACTCGGACAGCACGGAGCGGTAGTTGTCGAGACCGATCCACGTCCCGTGGCGCTGGATCAGCTCGGGCAGCCCGTAGCGCTGGAACGACAGCGTGACGAGCTTGTAGAGCGGATAGCCGAGGATCGCCCCGATCGCGGCGACGACCGGCAGCACGAGGAGGTACGGCACCGCCCCGCGCGCGGCGCGGGAGACGGAGAGCGGCCGCCGCCGCCGAGCCCGGAGGGCGGGCGCGGCGACGACGGCCGAAGAGGTGTGCGGGACGGGACTACGTCGCAAGGCGTCTCCCGTCCCGCATCACCGGGCTAGAGGTCCGCGTTGAGGACCCGTTCGATGTTGTCGCTCGCCGACTGCGCGGCCTGCTTCACCGTGAGCTGGCCCGTCAGGATCTGGGCGAGCATGTTGCGGAGGATGTTGCCGTTCTCCACGTTCACCCAGTTCTTCGCGGTCGGGACGAACCAGCTGCGCTTCGCAGCACGCTCGTTGACGGAGTTGCCGAGCAGGCTCGTCGTGTTCGGGATGTTGCCCAGCGCGCGCAGCGCCGTCATCGAGGCGTTGCTCGTGTAGGCCTTGATCCAGTCGGCGCCCAGCGTCTTGTCGGCGCCCACGGGCACCGCCAGGATCGAGCCGCCTAGGAAGCCCGGCAGCGGCTGGCCGGCCGTGCGGCCCGGCATCACGAACTGGCCGGTGCTCTTCGTGTACTTCTTGCCGACGCAGCACGTGTACCAGCCCGGCCCGATCATCGACGCGGCCTTGCCCTGCGCGTACACGTCGTACGGGTTCGGGTGCGTCTCGTCGGTGGTCTTCGAGGCACGGGACGCCGCGTCGAAGAAGTTCTTGAACGCGGTCAGCCCGGCGATCGAGCGCGCCGAGGCGAGCTGGCCCTTCCACCGCTTGCCCACCTGGGTCGCGATGCTTCCGCCGTAGTCGTAGACGAAGCCCATCGCCGCGTACCAGTCGGTACCCGCGATGTAGACGGGCGAGAAGCCCTTGCCCGGGCTCGCGGCAGCGAGCTTGCGGGCGTCCGCCGCGAACTGCGCGGTCGTCTGCGGGACCTTGATCTTCGCCTTCTTGAAGAGATCGGTCCGGTACGTCACGACGCGCGAGCCCGCGTAGTACGGGACGCCGTAGGTCTTGCCGTTGTAGAAGCCCGCCGCGGCGAGGCCCTGGAGCCAGGTCGCGGAGTTCGCGAAGCCGTTCTTCACGGACGACAGGTCCTGGAACGCGCCCGCGGCCATGTACTTCGTCATCTCCGTGTTGCCCATCTCGATGACGTCGGGTGCATTGCCGCCCGCGAGGGTCGCATCGAACTTCTTCAGATGGTCACCCCACGTCTGGTACTGGACGTCCACGGTGACGCCCGGGTGCTGCTTCTGGAACTGGGCCGTCGCCGCGTTGATGATCGACTCCCACTCCGGCTTCTGCGCGTCGGTCTGCAGCCAGACGGTGATCCCGTCGGCCGTGGTTCCGCCGGATGCGGTGGACGCCACCGCGGCGAGGGCGACGCCGACGAGGACGACGGCGCCGATGATGCGTGCTCTGATCATGGGCGATTCCCCCAAGCGCATCGGGAGGCGGTGCGGATCGTCGCTCGGGGTTCCCGCGTGGCCAACGGAGAACAGACGCCGGAGCCGCCTACTGGTTTATACCACTCTGCCACGATTCGGAACAGTCGCATAGCTGTGAAGGGATGTCAAGACCAGTCGGGACTTCGCGGAGGTGCTTCATGGCACTGTGTGAGCCCGATTTCCAGGTGAATCCTACGGTTGACGCTGGCTGACGCTGCTCCGAACGCGCCGTCGAATCCCTTATTGGTCTTGACCAACGTCAGAATCGGCGGAGGTCGGTGACGAGCTTGTAGCGGTCGCCGCGGTAGATGGAGCGGACGTACTCGACGATCTCGCCGTTCGCGGAGCGTGTCGTACGCTCGAACTGGAACGCCGGCGAGTGCAACGGGACGCCGAGCGCCGCCGACTCCTCCTCGTTGGTCACGGTCGGCTCGATCGTCTGGTTTCCGTCCACGATCGAGATCCCGAAGCGGCCTTCGAGGATCTCGTAGAACGACTGGCGCTCGAGATCCGGTGCGGAGAGGCCCGGAACGAGCGACTCGCGGACGTGCAGGGTCTCGATCGCCATCGTCTCGTGGTCGGCGAGGCGGAGGCGGCTGATGATCATCACCGGCTCCGACGGCGACACGTGCAGGAGGCGCCCCAGATGCGCCCCGGCCGGCGTCACGCGCAGGCCGAGCGTCCTGCTCCCGGGCACCATGCCGCGGCGGCGCATGTCCTCGGTGAACGAGGTCATCGTCAGCTCCTGCGCGATCTTGGGCTCGCTGACGAACGTCCCCGAGCCGTGCCGGCGGACGAGGAGCCCTTCGCGGACGAGGTCGTCGAGCGCGGCACGCACCGTGAGACGTGAGACGCCGAGCTCACGCGTGAGTTGGCGTTCGGACGGAATCGCCTCCCCCACCTCGAGCTGCTCGATCAGGTCGAGGACCCTACTCCGGGCCTCGCTCTGCTTCGTCACGACCTGCTTCGTCCCGCCGACTGTCGCCATCACCCGTCTCCGATCGCGTCGAGGACGCCATCCTACCGATCAGCGGCGTCTGGTCAAGACCACTACTCGACGGTCAGCGCCTCGGCCCTCGTCGGTTCGACCTCGCCGAGCCCTCCCTGGAGCGCGAGGCCGGTCTCGGGGTCGAAGAAGTGCAGGCGTCGGATGTCCACCGCCAGCTCCCGCCGCGTCCCGGCCGCCGGCGACGTGCGAGGGTCGACCCGGGCCGTGAAGAGCGTCCGGCGGTCCGCGAGCAGCGATGCCTCGCCGTCTTCGGCCCGGCCGGTCTCGACGTCGGGCCGCCGCCCGTCCACCCAGAAGCAGACGTGTGTGTCGGCGCCGAGCTCCTCGACGACCTCCACGCCGACCTCGATGCGCGCATGGTCGGCGGGCGCGCCCAACGCGTCCGCGAACGCCTCGGGACGCAGCCCGACCACGACGTGCCCACTGCGCGCCGGGCGACAGGACGGGTCGAGCGGCAGGGCGTACTGCCCGAAGCGCACGACGCCGTCCTCGACCGTCGCCTCGACGAGGTTCATCGACGGTGCGCCGATGAACGCCGCCACGAAGACGTCTCGGGGGCGCGCATAGAGCTCCTGCGGCCGGTCGACCTGGACGACCACGCCGTCCCGCAGCACCGCCACGCGCTGCCCGAGCGTCATCGCCTCGGTCTGGTCGTGCGTGACGTACACCGTCGTCACCCCGAGCCGAGCGTGGAGCTGGGCGAGCGACGCCCGCATCCCGACGCGAAGCTTGGCGTCGAGGTTCGAGAGCGGCTCGTCCATCAGGAACGCGCGCGGCTGCCGGACGATCGCGCGCCCCATTGCGACGCGCTGCCGCTGGCCACCGGAGAGCTGCGCGGGCTTCCGCTCGAGCAGCTCCTCGAGCCCGAGGAGCTCGGCGACCTCGGCGACGCGCTGCCGGGACTCCGCCTTCGGCGCCCGTCGGACCTTGAGGCCGTAGCCGAGGTTCTCGCGCACGGTCATGTGGGGGTAGAGCGCATAGCTCTGGAAGACCATCGCGATATCCCGGTGGCGCGGTGCGAGGTCGGTCACGTCGACCCCGTCGATGCTGATCGTGCCCGCGGTCACCTCCTCGAGCCCCGCGAGCATGCGGAGAAGCGTCGACTTGCCGCATCCGGACGGGCCCACCAACACGAGGAACTCGCCGTCCGCGATCGAAAGGCTGACGTCGTCCACGGCGACGACGTCGTCGCCGAAGACCTTCGTCACGTGGTCGATCTCGATCCCCGCCATCTGCCTTACCGAGCCGTGAGCATAGTCGTCCTCCGGACAGTTCAGGACCAGCGCACGACGGAGTATCGCATATTGGTCTTGACCACTCAACGGGCACGTGCGTAGACTGGCATCCGTGACGGGGCCTACGGCACGAGAGAGGTTCGACGCCCTCCCCACCGAGGCGCACGATCCTGCGGTCGCCGACCTCGACCTCCGCTCCACGGTCGAGCTCGTGCGGCTGATGAATGCCGAGGACGCCGCCGTCCCCACCGCCGTCGCACGCGCGGCCGATCGCATCGCGGCCGCGATCGACGCAGTCTCCGAGCGGCTCGGGGAGGGCGGGCGCCTGGTCTACGTCGGGGCCGGCACGTCGGGCCGCCTGGCGCTCGTCGACGCCGCGGAATGCGAGTCGACCTTCGCCGTCGCGCCCGGCCGCGTCGTCGCGTTGATCGCGGGCGGCGCCTCGGCCGCGGCGACGGCGCAGGAGGAGGCCGAGGACGACGCAGAGGCGGGCGCCGCCGCCGTGCGGGACCTGGCCGTCGGCCCCGCCGACGCCGTCGTGGCGCTCAGCGCGAGCGGCCGCACCCCCTACGTCCTGGCGGCCCTCGAGGAGGCCCGCGAGGCCGGCGCGGCCACCGTCGCGGTCGTCTCGGTCACCGGCTCCGTGCTCGGCGCCTCCGCCGAGCACGAGATCGTCGTGCTCGTCGGCCCCGAGGTGATCGCCGGGTCGACCCGGCTGAAGGCCGGCACCGCCCAGAAGCTCGTGCTGAACATGATCTCCACGATCGCGATGGTCCGGCTCGGCAAGACGTACGGAAACCTGATGGTCGACGTCGTCGCGACGAACGAC
>DATBET010000053.1:0-8422 GCA_036558885.1 Gaiella sp. | reverse complement strand
GGGAAGCTCACCGACGAGGTTGTTGGGCCCATGGTTCCCCCGCCGGCCCCCTCCTCCCGCGCCCACCAAGGCGACGCCTGGCCTGGCCTTCCCGGCCGGCAGAGCCGGCCTCCGGCCGCCACGGGAAGCTCACCGACGAGGTTGTTGGGCCCATGGTTCCCCCGCCGGCCCCCTCCTCCCGCGCCCACCAAGGCGACGCCTGGCTTGGCCTCCCGGCCGGCAGAGCCGGCCTCCGGCCGCCACGGGCAGCTCACCGACGAGGTTGTTGGGCCGACCGCCGCTCGAGCATCTCCTCGGCGAGCTCTCGGCCGCGGGCGATGAGGGCCCGCTTCGTCTCCACCGGCCACTCGAGACCCGCGCGGAAGCTCGGGTCGAGCGCGTGCTCGCCCGCGCTGCCGCGCACGATCTCGAGCGGCAGCGCGCGATCGTGGCGGAACGGGAACCGGGCCGCCGCAAAACGCTCCTCCACCTCCTGCGCCGCCCGTCGGCGCCGCCAGGGGGCGGCGTTGCGGCGCACGGACGCGAGCACGTCCGCGCGGAGGGCGGCGAACTCCCGCACCGAGGCTTCCTTCTCCTCCGCCGTGCGCACCTCGAGCGTGGTGTTCCGCGAGACCGTGACGCGCATCAGGCGCCCGATCATCTCGGCGAGGTGACCGGGCTCGCCCCGCTCCTGCCGCTCCTCGGCGGCGCGGACCTCGCCGAGCAGCGCCCGCACCGGCGGAACGGCGCGAAAGGGCTCGAGCCGGCGGCGGAGCCGCGCGAGATTGTCGCCCGGGCCGCGCGGCGGCTGCGGCACGTACTGGAAGCCGACGATCTCCCGGGCCGCAGGGTTGTCGTACGCGTGCCCGAGCGGGAAGTTCCGCACCCAGCCGCCGTCGGTGCCGATCACGTCGCCCACGCGGAGAGGGAGGACGAGCGCGCTGATCGCGGCCGACGCGAGCACCGCGCGCGCGAGCTCGTCCGGCGGGGTGGTGCGGCTCGAGTAGAGGCGCTCGTAGGCACGGTGCTCGTCGACCTCTCCGTCCGAGACGTCCGTCACGCAGACGACGAGCTCGATCGGGGCGGAGACGACGTCGCGCGCGAGCTGGTCGACCGGAGCGAGCCGCTCCGCGATCGTCTCCGGCAGCGCGTAATCGTGGAGACCCGTCAGCGGGAGCTGCCAGAGCCTGTTCGGCCGGAACGTCTCGTCGGGGGCGAGGTGCAGCACGAAGCGCTCGAGCGCGTCGAGCCGGTCGAGCACGGCCATCACGCCGGTCAGCGCGCCGGCGGAGGTGCCGTAGATCCAGCCCACCGTGTCCCAGAGCGGGTCCTCACGCAAGCGCCGCAGGAACCCGAGCTCGAGGAGGAGGCCGTTCATGCCGCCGCCGGAGAGGACGATCGCGAGGGCGCGCTCGCTCATCGCATCTATTGTGCTGGCGTGGAACGGGAGGAGATCCGGCCCGGCTCGGTCGTACTCGCCGAGGACGAGCTCGAGATCGAGGAGGCGCTCTGGCGCGACGACGGCAGCGACGACCATGCCGGTTGGTGGTGCGTTCGCACGGACCCGTTCCCCTGTCCGGCAAACGGCTGCGCGTTTGTCGCGGAGTTCATGACGGCAGCGCATCTCGTACTCGTCTGGCAGGAGCGCGACGACCCGAACCTTCTCTGGCACGCGCAGCGCGCCAAGGAGGTGGGTCGCAACCCGCGGGTCGTCTCGTATGCCAGCGACTACGGGCCGAGCGCCTCGTACTACGCGTGGGAGGCGGCCGGCCGGCCGGTGCACGGCGTCAAGGGCAGACAACCTGCGTCTGACTGACGCCGGTCGACCGGTTACCTCCGTCTGGGCTTGACCGGTTGTGCAGCCGCCGGGTACCGTCGTGCCGTGCCCGACGCCTTCCAACCCGGGGGCCGCGCGCCCGCCCCGCCGCCCTTGCGGCTCGTCCAGGATTTCGTCAACACGGAGATCCCCGACTTCCACCGCGACGACGTGGCGACTCCGGAGGCGCTCGCAGCGTGGCTCGCGGCGCGTGGGCTCGCCGAGCCGGGCGCCGAGGTCGACGGCGAGCTGTTCGTCGCAGCCCGCGCGCTCCGCGACGCCCTCCGCGAGCTCGCGCTCGCGAACACCCTCGGCGTCCCACCGCCCCGCGACCGCGGCGAGGCGATCGACGCGGTGCTCCGGGGGTTCCCGCTCGTCTTGAGGCTCGTCGACCACGGGCCGGCGCTCGTGTCGGCCGCGCCGGGGGCGCGCGGCGCCCTCGCGGCGATCGTCGGTGTCGTCGCGGAGGCCCGGGCCGCCGGCTCCTGGGGGCGACTCAAGGCTTGCCGCCAGGAGACCTGCGGCTGGGTCTTCTACGACGGCTCCCGAAACCGCTCCTCGAGCTGGTGCTCGATGCAGGTGTGCGGTGGGCGCGCGAAGGCGTCGAGCTACCGACGAAGACGGGCGACGCGAGGCGGTGCCCGCTGAAGGGCGGGGGCTACGTCGTCGGCCTCGCCGGGAAGCGCCTCCGGCGCCGGGAGGGCGGCGCGCTCGTGGCGGCGCTCGGGATCGCCGCTGCCGCGGGAGTGCTCGCGCTGATCCTCGCCGGGACGACCGTGGCGAAAGACCGCGCGCTGGCGCAGGACGTCGACCGCCTGCCCGCGGCCGCACGCGCCGTGCGTGCCGTGTGGTTCGGCGTCCCCGCGGGGCCGGAGGACGGCTGGCCCGGCCTCGACCGACAGGCCCGCGCGGCGCTCGCTCCGCTGCCCGCCGGCGACGCGACCGCGATCGCGCTCGTCCGCGAGAGCACGGTCGGCGGCAGGTTCGTCGGGCTCGCGGCCGTCGACGGGCTCGCGCCGTACGTCCTGCTTCGCAGCGGCCGGCTGCCGCACCGCTGCACGCCCGAGCGGTGCGAGGTCGTCCGCCTGCGCGGGAAAGGGCGGCTGCCCGACGTCCCCGGCCTGCGGGTGGTTCAGGTGGGCACGGCCGCGCTGCGCTCGCGGCAACTCTTCGGCGACTTCCTCACGCCGACCGACAACGCGCTGGCCGACGCACAGGTCGCCCCGGCGCTCCGCCGCTCCGCCGGCTATCACCGCCCTGCGCCCGCGCCGCTCGTCGTCGCGGAGGGCGTCGGCGGGCTCGTCTCCTCGCCCGTGCTCGCGAATACGTACCGCAGCTACGCGTGGGTGCAGCCGCTCTCGGGTGGGACGCCGAGGCTCTGGCAGGTCGACGACCTGCTCTCGGGGGCCGACCGCGCCCGTGCGAGCCTCCAGGCGAGCTCGTCCTCGTGGTCGCTCATGCTCCCCACGCAGGAGCTCCAGGCCTCGGAGCACGCCGCCACCGTCGCAGGGCGCCGCCTGCTCCTCGTCGGCGGGGAGGCGGCGGCGCTCCTCGTCGCGTTCGCCGTGCTCGCGGCGGGCGCGATGCGGCGCGACCTCGCCGCCGCGAGGCGGCGGCTCACCTGGCACGGCGCGCAGGCGTGGCAGCGCGCGCTGCTGACCGGCAGCGAGAGCGCGGCCGTCGGTTTCGGCGGCGCCGCCGTCGGCTGGCTGGTCGGCATCGGCGCCGGTGCGATCGTCGCGGCCGCTTCGGACGCGCCGGTGTGGGACGTGCTCACCGAGAGCCTCCTCTCCCCGACCGGGCTCCTGCTCGGCCTCGCCGTGGCCGTGCTCGCCGCCTGCGTGATCGCGGTCGTCGTGTCGGTCGACGGCGGGGGCGGCCGGAGGGTCACCGCGATCGACGTCGCTGCCGTCGCCGCCGGGCTCGCGGCGCTCGGCGTGGTCGCGAGCGGCGCGGTCGACCCCGACGAGCTCGCCTCTGGCGGCACGGCGGCCGTCGCGCTCCTCGTCCTCCCCGGGCTCGTCGCCTTCGCGGCCGCGGTGGCCGCGGCGCGGCTCCTGCCCGCTCTCGGCCGCACCCTCGCACGCTCCGGCGGCCGCCAGGGCGCCCGGCTCGCCGGGGTCTCGCTCACCCGCTCCCCGGGCGCCGCGGGGACGGCCGCTGCGTTCCTCGCTCTGGCGCTCGCCCTCGCCTGCCTCGCCGAGGCGTATCGCTCGACGCTTGCCACGGGCGAACGCGACCAGGCCGCGTACGCCGTCCCGTCCGACCTCGTCGTGCGCGAGAACCTGAGCTCGCTCGTCCCGGTGCTGCAGGCCGCGCCGCTCGCCCGCTACGAGGCGATCCCCGGCGTCGCCGCGGTCCACCCGGTGGCCCGCCTGACGGCGAGCGCCGGTCCCGCCGCCTCCGTCTCGGGCGTGACCGTGCTCGGCGTCCAGCCGGCGGCGCTCGCGGCGCTGCCCCTCTGGCGGTCGGACTGGGGCGTCAGCAGGAGCACGCTCGTCGACGCGGTGAAGCCGGCCGGCCCGACCGCGCTCCGGGGTCCGGTACTCGGCCGTGACGTCGAGCTGTCCGTCGGGCCCGGCCTCGTTTCGTTCCAGGCCGTCGTCGAGGAGCGCGACGGGACGTTCCGCGCGATCGACCTCGGCGACTCGGAGGCGCGCCGGGCGACGGTGCTGCGCACGACGCTGCCTGCGGCCGCGCGGGGCGCACGCCTCGTCGAGCTGGTGCTCGTGCCGCCGCGGATCCTCGAGCGCGGCTCCGACGAGGGGACCGCGCTGCGCGGCACGACGACGCTGCGGGTGCGCGGCCTCTTGCTCGACGGCTGGGTGGGCAAGGGTGGCGTGACCGCCGTCGACGGGCCCTCGGGGACGGTCCGCGTCACCTACGCGATCACGCCGCAACGCCAGGCGCTGATCCGCCCGCGGCAGCCCACCGACGCGCACCCTCCGCGCGCAGCCGTGACGCCGGCGCTCGGCGAGCTCGCAGGCGGCGTCGGGGGGACGCTCCCGCTGCTCGTCGGCGGCGGGCCGGTCACGGTCGAGGTCAGCGCGGTCGTCGACCGGATCCCGGGCACCAGCGGCGACGCCGTGGTCGCAGACGTCGACGCGCTCACGACGGCCGTGAACGCGAGCGTGCCCGGCGCAGCCCCCGTCTCCGAGCTGTGGCTCGATGCCGAGCACGGCCAGGAGAGCCGCGTCGCGACCGCGCTCGCACGGCGGCCCTTCACCGCGCTCGAGACGCGCTCCCGGGCGGCGCTCGAGGCGGACGCGCGGCGCGACCCCCTGGGTCACGGGACTCTGCTCGCGCTGGCAGCCGCGGCCCTCGCCGCCCTCGCGCTCGCGGTCTGGGGCCTCGTTCTCGCGATCCGGGCCGACCTGCGGGACGACCGGGGCGACCTCGTCGACCTCGAGGCGCAGGGAGCGACGCCGAGCCTGCTGCGCCGCGTCGTCGCGACGCGTGCCGCCCTCGTCGCGGCGACGGGGGCGGTGGCGGGAGTCCTCGCGGGCGTGCTGCTCGCGGTGCTCGTCACGCGGGTCGTCTCCGTGACCGCCCGCGCAGAGCAGCCCGAGCCCCCGCTCGTGACCACGGTCGATCCGCTCGTGCTGGTGTTCGGCGCGGCGGTGTTCGCCGCAGCCGCAGCCTGCCTCGTGCTCCTGACGACACGACGCGCGTTCTCCGACCCACGCGGCCCGGGCCGGATCGGAGTCGAGCCGTGAGCGCCCTCGTCGACCTTCGCGACGTGTTCGTGGTGCATCCGTCGGAGGACGGGGGCGTCGCCGCCCTGCGGGGGATGACGCTGGCGGTCGAGCAGGGCGAGGTCTGTGTCGTGCTCGGCCCGAGCGGAGCGGGGAAGTCGACGCTCGTCAGGGTCGTCGCCGGTCTCCAGCGGCCGTCCGCGGGGCTCGCGATCGTGGACGGGCTCGACCTCGGCGCCGCGCGCTCGTCGGTCGTCGCGCGTCATCGCTCGCGCGTCGTCGGCTACGCGGACCAGCACTACTGGCGCGCGCTCTCTGCCGACCTCACGGCGGAGGAGCTCGTGGCGCTGCCGCTCGGCCTCCGCGGCGTCGTCCGCACGGAACGGGAGACACGGGCCCGCGGCCTGCTCGAGCGCGTCGGCCTTCTCGACCGGGCGTCGGCCCACCCTGGCGAGCTGTCCGGCGGCGAGCAGCAGCGCATCGCGCTCTGCGCGGCGCTCGTCCACCGCCCGGCGCTCCTCGTCGCGGACGAGCCGACCGGCGAGCTGGACGAGGCGACGGCCCGCGGCGTGCTCGACCTCCTGCGGGAGCTCGCACGCGACGCGGAGGCGGCGGCGCTGGTCGTCAGCCACGACCCGGCCTCCGGCGAGATCGCCGACCGTATCGTCCAGGTGCGCGACGGCCGTGTGGGTGAGGAGCGGCTCGAGGACCGTCAGACCGTTGTGATCGGACGCGGCGGCTGGCTGCACGTGCCGGAGGAGTCGCTCCGGGAAGCCGGGATCGGAGACCGTGCGATCGTCCGCGTCTTGCCCGGCGTCGTGGAGCTCCGCCCGGTCGAGCGGGGCGCGCCGGTCGCGCCTGTCGAGTCGGAGACGCCCCTCACGGCGCCCGGCGCAGTCGTCGAGGTCCGCGGCGTGAGCCGCAGGTTCGGCTCGGAGGTCGCGCTCGAGCGGCTCGACGCCGTGTTCCGCCCCGGCATGCTGACCGCGGTGACCGGCCCCTCGGGGTCCGGCAAGTCCACGCTCCTCGCCCTGCTCGCAGGCCTCGACACGCCGGACGAGGGCGAGGTACTGGTCGGCGGCGTCGTGCTCTCCGCGCTCGACCGGGACGCGCGCGCCGCATTCCGCCGGGAGTCGGTCGGCGTGCTCGGCCAGGTGCCCGGCCTGGCCAGCGCCCTCACCGCGCGCGAGAACGTCGAGCTCTCCCTCGCCCTGCGCGAGGTCGAAGGCGTCGAGCTGCACGAGCGCACGATCGACGCGCTCGCGGTCGTCGGGCTCGCCGACCATGCCGAGCGTGCAGTCGCTCGCCTTTCCGCGGGCGAACGAGAGCGCGTCGCCCTCGCAAGGGCGATCGCAGCCCGACCATCGCTCTTGATCGCGGACGAGCCGACGGCGCGCCTCGACAGCGTGACGACCCTCGCGATCGGCGGGCTGCTCGCCGACCTCGCCCGCGACCACGGGACGACTGTCGTCTGCGCGACGCACGACCCGCTGGTGATCGCGCTCGCCGGAGCCGAGCTCCAGCTCGGCGGCAGGACGGCGCTACGATCGGCCTGATGGCCAGCGTCACCGACACGTTCGTCGTCTCCGGGATCCGTTGCGAGCGCTGCGTCCTGAGGCTCGCGAACGCGCTCGAGGAACAGCCGGGCCTCGCCTCCGCGCACGCGAACCTGATGGGCGAGGTGACGCTCACGTGGGACGACGACGTGACGACCCGAGAGGCGCTCGCCCGCGCCCTCTCGACCTCCGGCTTCCACGAGCGCGCGCCCGTCTGAGCCACGCCGGGAATAGGCTCGACCGGGGGGCCGTTCATGCTTCCGTACGCTGCTACGGTAGCCCGGTGGGCGAGCCGGACACGGCCGAGCCGGACGGGGCGCGCCGGGTCGCGAGCGAAGCCCGCGATCGGGTGCGGTTCGAGGAAGAGGCCCTCGCGCTCGCGGATCAGGTCTACCGGGTAGCCAGACGATTTGTCTCGACGCGCGAGGAAGCGGAGGATCTTGTCCAGGACACGTATGCGAGGGCGTTTCGGAGCTGGCAGTCCTACACGCCAGGCACGAACCTCCGTGCCTGGCTCCTGCGCATCCTCACGAACCTCAACGTCGATCGCGGGCGCCGGATCCAGCGCCGACCCGACGAGACGCCGCTCGAGGAGAACGACTACTACCTCGCCAACAAGGTCGCCGAGGCGGCCGGCGAGCAGGTCCTCGACCAGGACCGCGTGGTGGAGCGGCTCTCGCAGGACTCGATCGTCAATGCCCTGGCAGACATCCCCCACGACTTCCGGGACGTCGTCGTGCTCGTCGACATCGGCGACTTCAGCTACGCCGACGCGGCCCAGATCCTCGACATCCCGATGGGCACCGTGATGTCCAGGCTCCACCGCGGCCGACGCCTGCTCAAGGCACGGCTCGCCGAAGAGGCCGTGCAATGAGCGAGGGCGACTGCGGCAAGTGCGAGCGCCTACTGCAGGGCTATCTCGACCGGGAGCTCACCGTGCAGGAGGTTGCGGAGGCCGAGGAGCACCTGAACGGCTGCGACTACTGCCGCCGCCGCTACCGCTTCGAGGAGAGCCTGCGCGTCTACGTCCGCACGACCGCCGTCGAGCGCATGCCGCCCGGCCTGATGGAGAAGCTCGCCCAGCTCCGCTCGACGGATCCCGGCACGGCGCCGCTCTGATCCGCTAGCGGCCCCGGCGGGCGACCGCGCGCTCGAGGTCGGCTGCGCCGAACGGCCCGGTGGGTCCCGCGCCCGCCGCGTAGCGGTAGAGCGCGACCGCGAACACCGCCCGGGCGGCGCTCCCGAGGACGCCGGCCGCGACCGCGACCAGCACGCCGAGCGCAATGCACACCACGGCCAAGGCGGTCGAGCCCGAGGCGAGCCCGAGCGCGAGCAGCACGAAGGCGGGCACGATGCCGAGCACCGCGAAGAGCAGG
>DATBET010000052.1:0-6736 GCA_036558885.1 Gaiella sp. | reverse complement strand
GTCGTCAAGGTCGGCGCTGCGACCGAGACCGAGATGAAGGAGAAGAAGCACCGCGTCGAGGACGCGCTGCAGGCGACCCGGGCGGCCCTCGAGGAGGGCATCGTCGCGGGCGGCGGCGTCGCGCTCCTGAACGCGGCGGACGCCGTCAAGGCGAGCTTCGAGGAGCTCGAGGGCGACGAGAAGACGGGTTCGACGATCATCCTCCGCGCGCTCGAGGAGCCGGTGCGGCAGCTCGCGTACAACGCGGGCCTCGAGGGCTCGGTCGTCGTCAACCAGGTCCGCTCGGCGAAGAAGGGCCACGGCCTGAACGTCGAGGACGGGGAGATCGAGGACCTCGTCAAGGCGGGGATCATCGACCCGACCATGGTGACGCGCTCGGCGCTGCAGAACGCGGCGTCGATCGCGAAGAACATCCTCACCACCGAGGCGATCGTCGCCGAGCCGCCGGAGAAGCCGGCCGCCGCTCCCGCCGGCATGCCGGATATGGGCGGGATGATGTAAGACCCGTGGGGGAACCCATGGTTCCCCCACGAGCCCCCTCCTTCCGTGCGGTTCGCGGATTGAGCGGGCTTGGGCTCCCGCCGGGCGAAGCCCGGCTCCGCCCGCGAACCGAAGTTCACGGATCACCGACGAGGGCCGGCGCGAGTCGGCCCTCGTCGCTTTGCGTAGGCGGGGCGGTATCGCGCGCGATGCGCGAGAATCGGGCCGTGACGCTCTGGTCAGGCCGCGCCGAGGGCGAGCTCGATCCCGCCGTGTGGGAGCTCCTGCGCGCCGACGACCTCGAGCTGCTCCCCTTCGACTGCGCCGCCAGCGCCGAGCACGCCTCGCGGCTCCACGGCGCGGGGCTTCTCTCCGCGGACGAGCTGGCACAGGTGGAGGCGCGGCTCGCGGAGCTCGCCGACGACCCGTCGGCGGTGCTGTCGTCCGACGAGGACGTGCACTCGGCGATCGAGCGCGTGCTCGGCGACGTCGGCCGCAAGATCCACGCCGGCCGGTCGCGGAACGACCAGGTCGCCGCGGCGCTCCGGCTCTACGTCGTCGACGCCTGCGAGGCCGCGCGGGAGGAGATCGACGCGCTGGCGCTCGTGGCGCTGTCGTTCGCGGAGACGGAGGCGGAGACCCTGATGCCGGGCTACACGCACCTCCAGCGCGGACAGCCGATCACCCTCGGCCACCACCTGCTCGCGTGGGTCGAGATGCTCGAGCGCGACCGTGCCCGGTTCGCCGCCGCGCGCGACGCGGCGTCCGGCAGCCCGCTCGGAGCGGGCGCGGTCGCGGGCACGACGCTCGGCCTCGACCCGCCCGAGGCACAGCTCCGCAACTCCGTCGACGCCGTCTCGGACCGCGATTTCGCGCTCGACTACCTCTACGCTGCCGCGATGCTCTTCCAGCACCTCTCGCGGATCGGCGAGGAGATCGTGCTGTGGTCGACAGCCGAGTTCGGCTTCGTGAGGCTCCCCGCGACCGCCTCGACAGGCTCGTCGATGATGCCGCAGAAGCTCAACCCCGACGTCGCGGAGCTCGTCCGGGGCAAGGCCGGGACGGCGATCGGCCGGCTCGCGGGCCTGCTCGCGACGGTCAAGGGGCTGCCGCTCGCCTACGACCGCGACCTCCAGGAGGACAAGCCCCCGCTGTTCGCGGCCCGCCGCGACGTCCGTCTCGCGCTCCAGGGGATGACGGTGCTCGTGAGCGGGCTCGCGGCCGACCGGGAGCGCCTCGCCGAGGCGGCGTCGGACCCGCTCCTCCTCGCGACGGACGTCGCGGAGGACCTCGTTCGGGGCGGCGTCCCGTTCCGCGACGCGCACGAAGAGGTCGCCGCCTCCGTCCGTGACGGCACGTTCGAGCCGAGGAGCACGGCGGAAGAGAGCATCGAGGCGCGCCGAACGCCCGGGCCGGGCGATGTGGCCGAGGAGATCGCGGCCGCGCGGAAGCGCTTCGGGGGAAGCCGCTGATGAGGTCCCCGAGCAAGGCGTCTCTCCTGGCCCTGTGCGCGGTCGTGCTGCTGGCGGGCTGCGACGGCTCGGACGAGGACGGCACGGTGAACGGATGCTCCATCGAGCCGTCCACGACGTGCACGGGGGCCGACCTGTCGGGCGCGGATCTCGCCGGCGCGGACCTGTCGCGCGCGAACCTGAAGGGGGCGGATCTCTCCGGCGCGGACCTGAGCGGGGCCGACCTCAGCGAGGCCGACCTGGTCGAGGCGCGCATCGTCGACACGAACCTCTCCGGCGCCGACCTCACCGGGGCGAACCTCAGCGACGCGACGATCACGGGCACGAGCTTCGAGGGCGCCACCCTGTGCGGCACGATCCGTACGGACGGGACGACCGACGACACGAGCTGCCCGCCCTCGACGGACACGACGGGTACCGACACGACGGGTGGGGGGACGACGAGCGCCTCGGCGCCCGAGATCACGTCGTTCGACGTCGGCGACTTCTCGTGCGGTCAGGCGGCGAGCGCCCCGGTGACCATCTCCTGGAAGACCGAGAACGCGGTCGCGGTCGAGTTGGCGCTCGACAACTCGTCGCCGACGGGCTACGGGCCCACCGGATCGACGCAGTTCTACGTCCCGTGCGACGGCGCGGTGCACAGGCTCACGCTTACGCCGCTGAGCGACACGGGGCACGGAGCACCGCGGTCCGAGGAGGTCTCCTCGTCCTAGGAGCGGCACCCTGTGACGCACGGTCGGTGCGGCGGCGTAGAGGAGCCGACACGCAAGCGACCCGAGAGGATCAGGATGAAACGCATCGCATTGGCCGCCGGCGCGCTGCTCGTTGCAGGCGCGCTCGCGGGCGTCCTCCGTCTGGACCCGGCGGGCGCCGAGGCACCCGCGCAGAGCTCGGACACCGTCACCGTGACGGGAACCGGCAGCGTCGAGGCGGTGCCGGATCGCGCCGAGATCTCGGCAGGTGTCGAGACCCGCGCCGCCACGGCACGTGCGGCGCTCGCCGCCAACGGCACGGCGATGCGGAAGGTGATCGACGCGCTCCGCGCGGGCGGGGGCACCGACGTGACGACGGAGACCGTCTCGCTGTCGACGGCGTACGACGACCAGGGGACGCCGAACGGCTTCGTCGCGTCGAACGTGGCGTCCGCCACCGTCGCGTTCGACAAGGCGGGCGCGCTGATCGACGCCGCAGTGGATGCGGGCGCCAACGCGGTCTACGGGCCGTCTCCCTCCCGGTCGGACGCCGACGCGCTCTACCGGCGGGCGCTCGCCCAGGCCGTCGCGGACGCGGAGCAGCGCGCAGGTGTCCTCGCGGAGGCCACCGGGCGGGAGCTCGGACGCGTCACGTCCATCTCGGAGTCGGGTGCTGCGCCCGTGCCGATGGCCGCGAAAGCGGCCGCGGACGCCTCGACACCGGTCGTGTCCGGCCCGCAGGAGACCACGGCGTCGGTGAGCGTCACCTACGAGCTCCGCTAGGGCGGCGTCGCCCGCGCAGGGGGACAGCGCCTGTGGTGAATCACCACGAGCGCTGGCCCCCTCGCGTGTGCTTCCGGCTCAGCCCGGTACGGGAGCCGGAGAGCTCCCCGCGACCGGATCCTTCGCCGCCGTGACGAGCCCGTGGGCGTGGTGCTCCGTCCCGTACCCTCCGGGGACCGGGATGTAGAACTCGGGGTAGCCCCACATCCCGTGCTCGGAGACGTCGAGCCCCATGCCCTCGACGTGCGGCTCGGCGCGGATCCCGACCGTCACCTTCATCAGCCAGAGCACGAAGAACGAGGCCGTGAAGGTGAACGTGCCGACGGCGACGAGCCCGAGCAGCTGGATGCCGAGCTGGTGGAAACCTCCGCCGTAGAGGAGCCCGCCCTTCCCGGTCTCGAGCTTCTCGGCGAGGTCGGGGACGGTCAGGAACCCGAGCGCGAGCGTCCCCCACACACCGGACATCCCGTGGGCGGCGAGCGCGCCGACGGGATCGTCGATGCCCGCGCGCTCGACGAGCAGCGAGCCGAGCACGACGATCACCCCGGCGACGAAGCCGATCAGGATCGCGGCCCACGGGGCGACGAACGCGCACGCCGCGGTGATCGCGACGAGGGCCGCGATCGCCCCGTTGAGCATCATCGAGAGGTCCGGCTTCTTGATCACGATCCACGACGCCGTGACGGCGCCGAGGACGCCGGCCGACGCGGCGAGGTTCGTGTTCAGCGCCACGTACGCGAAGAAGCCGACGCCGCCGAAGTCGACGCTCAGCGTCGAGCCCGGGTTGAACCCGAACCAGCCGAACCAGAGGATGATCACGCCGAGCGTCGTGTAGGCCATGTTGTGACCTGGGATCGGCTGCGGCTTTCCGTCGACGAACTTGCCGATCCTGGGGCCGAGGAGGAGCGCCCCGGCAAGTCCCGCCAGCGCCCCCTGGTAGTGGACGACGGTCGAGCCCGCGAAGTCCTGCATTCCCTTCGAGAAGAGCCAGCCGTCCGGGCTCCAGACCCAGTGCGAGACGACCGAGTAGATCAGCGTGAAGACGACGCCGAAGACGAGGTACACCCAGAGGCGCGTCCGCTCCGCCATCGCCCCCCAGACGATCGCGAGCGAGACGGCCGCGAACGCGACCTCGAAGAGGTAGCCGGCAGCCCCGGGGATCGAGCCGAACCACGAGAACGGCTCGGCCCCGATCGCGAGGAGCTCGTCGACCGAGGGCGCGAACCCGGAGCCGCCGACGAGCGCGCCGCCGCCGTCGCCGAACGCGATCCCGAACCCGACGAGGTAGTAGACGATCGAGACGACGCCGAGGATGAGGACGTTCTTCGCCGCGATGTGGCCGACGTTCTTCATCCGCGTGAGCCCCGCCTCGAGAAACGCGAAGCCGGCCTGCATGAAGAGCACGAGGATCGCCGCGAGAACCACCCAGATCGTGCTCGCCGCGAACGCGAGGTCCCTGGTGCTCATACGCGCTCGACCTCCTGCAGCTTCTGTCCCGTCCTGTTGTGGGTCACCCCGTAGACGGGCGACATCCAGCAGATGCCGTCGCCGTTGACGTGACCGGTGCGCGCCGCGTCTGCGATCGCCGCGATCACGTCCTCCGCCACCTCGTCGCGCACCACGAACGTGAGGTGCGCTTTCGGCAGAAACCGCGACTCGAAGACGCGCCCGCGGTACTCGTGCGTGATTCCTTTCTCGCGTCCGTGGCCGACCGCCTCGAGCACCGTGACGCCGACGTGCCCGGTCTCGGCCTCCACCGCCTCCATCACGGTCTCCACGCGATCCCGGACGACCACCGCCTCGACCTTCATCACCTTGCCCACCTCCTCGGTCCACAAAAAAAGCCCCACCTCCCGCAAATGCGGGAGGAGAGGCGTCGTCGCCCTCGGCGGGATCGTCGTCGTCCCCGCCTGCGACCACCATAGAGAACGACCCGGCCGATGCGCAAGTCGGTGGCATGCGATCCCGCGCGCGTGAACGCTCGCGACGGCGCCAGCCACCCGAGCGAAGCAGTCGCGGCCGCCTTTCGGGATGTGCCCCGCCGCAGGCGGGGGTCGAGCGGCAGGATTCCGCTCCCGCGGAATCCTGCTCGCGACGAGGACACGGGTGCGGTTTACCGCACTTGCCGCGCCAACGAGCCGGGGGTACGCTCGGCTCCGATGCTGCTCGGTATCTAGGACATCCGTTGCCGAGGCCCGCCTGGGGCGTGCCTCTTTCCCCGCACGTCCTGATACCGCCGTTCGAAGGGAGAGCATCGTCGTGAAGGAGTTGTCGCCCGTCTCACCCGACGTCCTCGCCGTCGAGGCTCGGGCGCTGCGCAAGGAGTTCGTCCGCAAGGACCGCCGGCTCGGCCGGCGGCGGGTCGCCGCGCTCGCGGACGTCACCCTCGACGTCGCGCGCGGTGAGTGTGTCGCGATCCTCGGGCAAAACGGCTCGGGCAAGTCGACGCTCGTGCGCCTGCTCTCGACGCTCCTCCTGCCCGACGGCGGCAACGCGCAGGTGTTCGGCTACGACGTCGTCCGGCGAGACAAGGACGTGCGCCGCCTCGTGAACCGCGTGTCGGTGGAGGCGAGCTTCTTCAAGAAGATGTCCCCGTCGGAGAACCTCCACTACGCCGCGCGGTTCTACGGGATGAGGCCGTCCGAGACGCGGGATCGGATCCCCGAGATCCTGGGCCGGGTCGGGTTCCCGCCCGACCGGCGCGGCGAGCCGATGGAGAACCTCTCGCGCGGGATGCAGCAGAAGGTCGCGCTCGCGCGGGCCCTCCTCACCTCACCCGTGCTCCTGCTGCTCGACGAGCCGACGACCGGGCTCGACCCCCGCTCGAAGCTCGAGGTGCAGGACTTCATCCGCGAGATGCGCGCGGAGCACGACTCGACGATCCTCCTCTGCACCCACGACCTCGGCGAGGCCGAGGCGCTCGCCGAGCGCGTCGGCATCCTCGACCGCGGCGAGCTGCTCGCGCTCGAGCCTGCCGACGAGCTCAAGGCCCGTTACCACGCGGGGACGCTCGAGGAGGCGTTCTTCGCGGCGACCGGCCGCGGCTTCGAGGACGAGGAGGACGAGCTCGACGCGGAGGAGAGGAAGGTGCTCGCATGAGAGCGGTCGCCGTCTCCCTGAGGCACGAGCTGATCGGTCTCGCGGGCGTCGTCGAGCGGAACGTCTACCTGACCCGCCGCTACATCTACTGGGACATCGCGTTCTTCGTGTGGACCGTCGCGAACACGCTCACGATCGTGTTCATCGCGAAGGGCATCGAGGCCGGCGGGGGCGACATCGACGTCGAGCGGGCGACGACCACGCTCCTCA
>DATBET010000051.1:0-3949 GCA_036558885.1 Gaiella sp. | reverse complement strand
GTGCTTGTGCATGGATGGATCCTTTCGTCTGGGACTCTCGGACGCGAACCGGTCGATCGTGCGCCTCCTTCGCACCACCGGGGTTGCGGCGGTCGCACCGCCGCCGACGTTAGACGCATTTCCGCTGGATTGGTATGGGCGTGACTGCGCGCTCACCGGGGGTACGCGGCCGTGACGCCGCCGTCGACGTTGACGATGTTGCCGGTGGACTTCGCGGCACGCGGCCCGGCGAGGAAGGCGATCGCCTCCGCCACGTCCTCCGGGTAGACGCTCACCCCCAGCTTCGTGCGTCCGCGATAGAACTCCTCGAGCCCGTCCTCGGTCACGCCGTAGGTGCTGGCCCGCTCCGCCATCCACTCGGAGGACCAGATGCTCGACCCCTGGATCACGGCGTCCGGGTTGACCGTGTTCACGCGGATCCCGTGCGGGCCGCCCTCCTCCGCAAGGCAGCGTGCGAGGTGCAGCGAGGCGGCCTTTGCGGACGAGTAGGCGCCGGCGTTGGCGCCGGCCACGAGGGCATTCTTCGAGGCGACGAAGACGAGCGAGCCGCCGGCGCGCTGCGCCTGGAGGACCTTGAACGCCTCGCGCGCGGCGAGGAAATACCCGCGTGCCAGCACGGCGAAGTTCCGCTCCCACTCCTCGAGCGAGGTCTCCGTCACCGGCGCGCTCGTCGCGAGCCCCGCCGACGCGACGAGGATGTCGAGCCCGCCGTAGGCGAGCACCGTTCGCCGCGTCATCTCCTGGACGGCGTCCTCGAGCGTCACGTCCACCTGGACGGCGAGCGCCCGCCCGGCGCCGTGGGCCGAGAGAATCTCGTCTGCGACCTCCTGCGCGCCGTTTGCATTGAGGTCGGCGACGACGACGTGCGCTCCGAGGTCGGCGAGCTTTCGGGCCGCGGCGCGGCCGATCCCGCTCCCGCCTCCCGTGATCACCGCGACCCGACCCCCGAGCTCTCCCTTCGCGGGCGCCTGGGCGAGCTTGTACCGCTCGAGCGGCCAGTACTCGATCGCGAACGCCTCGGTTTCGGAGAGCGAACGGAAGCCCCCGAGCGCCTCGGCCGCGTCCTGTACCGCGATCGCACGGTGGTACAAGTCGCGCGAGAGGCGGGCGCGCGCTGCGTCGCCGCCGCTCGTGACGATCCCCACCCCGGGAACGACCACGACCCGGGGGCCGGCAGGGTCGATCGGGAACCGACGCGTCTCGTCGTCGAGGTTCCGCGCGTAGTAGTCGCGGTACCACTTCGCGTAGTCGCCGACACCGGCCCGGAAAGCCGTGCCGAGCGCGTCCGCGTCGACGGAGTCCGGGTCGAACGAGACGACGAGAGGCCGATGCTTCGTGTGGATCAGGTGATCGGGGCAGGGCGCGCCGACCTGGCTGACCTCGGGCGCGTGTGCGGACGACGCGAAGGCGATCGCCTCCGGGCTCCTGTCCACCTCGAGAACGACGCCGTCGGCGTCCTGGAGGAGCGCGCCCCGGAGCGTGGGCAGGGCTTCGGCGAGCAGGACGTCGGCGGTGACGTCGCGCAGCTCGGTCGCCTTTCGGCCGCCGAGCCCGAAGCGCCCCGCTCCCGCGCTCGCGATCGTCTCCGCGGCCCGCGTGACGAGCTCGATCGTCGCGCGGTAGCACTCCTCGCTCGTCGCGCCCCAGGTGACCAGGCCGTGCCGCTCGAGCAGGACGGCGCGCGCGGCGGGCGCTTCGTCGAGCAGCGTCGCGATGCGCCGCGACATCGCAAACCCGGGGCGCTCGTAGTCGAGCCACACGGCCTCGTCGCCGAAGGTTTCCTCCGCCAGCCGGCGACCGTCCGGCGTCGAGGTCAGGGCGATCACCGCGTCGGGATGCGTGTGGTCGACGTGGGCAGCCGGCACGAAGGCGTGGAGCAGCGTCTCGATCGACGGCCGCGGCTGATCCGGCCGGACCGCCGTGTGCAGGAGGTAGTCGACCATGGAGGCGTCGTCCATCTCCTCGCGCCCTCGCAAGGGCACGAGCTCGTCGAGCCGGAGCCCGGGAAAGCCCGTCGTGCCGATCGTCGCGAGATCTGTGCCCGACCCCTTGACCCAGAGGACCCGCGTCTCGCGGCCGAGATGGTCCGGCACGGTCTGCTTCGCCGAGGTGTTGCCGCCACCCTGGTTCGCGAGCGCGCGGTCGGTGCCGAGCAGGTTGGAGCGGTACACCAGGCCGTCGAGCGCGCCGATCGCCTGCGCGGCCGCATCGTCCCAGCGGTCGACCGGCGCGGGAATCCCCTGCAGGGCACCGACGACCTCGGTCATGCCGAGACCTCGAGCGGGCGCGCCGCGACGAGCGTCGCGAAGCGCGAGCGGGCCTCGTCCCAGCCGTCCGTCTCGGCGGGCTCGTGGAGAACCGGCTCGACGGAGGCGCGCACGACCTCGCGACCCTCTGCAAGCGAGGAGATCTCCCCGGCGGAGATCGCCTGCACGAGGAGGTTGCCGAGCACGGTCGCCTCCTCCGGCCCGGCAAGGACGGGCAGGCCGGAGGCCTCTGCAGTCCACCGGCAGAGAAGCTCGTTTCGCGCGCCGCCGCCGACGACGTGGATCTCGCGCGGCCGGGTCCCCGAGACCGCGGCGAGCGTCTCGACCGTCTCGGCGTGCTTCAACGCGAGGCTCTCGAGGATGCACCGCGCCACCGCGCCAGGGTCGGTCGGCTGCGTCTGGCCCGTGGCGGCGCAGAACGCCCTGATCCGCGCGGGCATGTCCCCCGGCTCGGTGAACACCACGTCGTTCGGGTCGATCAGAGCCCCGAACGCCGGCGCCTCCCGCGCGAGCGCCACGAGCTCGTCGAAGTCGAGGTCGTGGCCCTCGTCGGCCCAGGCCCGGCGACATTCGTGCAGCAGCCAGAGCCCGGTGACGTTCCGGAGGAGACGGATCGTGTCGCCGACACCACCTTCGTTCGTGACGTTCGCGGCGAACGACGCGTCGGTGATCACGGGCTCGGCCACCTCCAGCCCGACGAGTGACCACGTCCCGACGCTGACGAACACGGAGTCGGGGTGCCGGAAGGGCACAGCCGCCACCGCCGAGCCGGTGTCATGGGTCGCGACCGCCACGACGTCGGCTCCCTCGAGCCGCGTCTCGTCCGCGACGGTCGGCTCGAGAGGCCCCAGGCGGGTTCCCGGCTCGACGACCGCGGGCAGGATTCGCGCGGGCACGTCGAGGCGCTCGACGACGTCCGTCGCCCACGCGCCTGCGCGGGGGTCGAAGCACTGGGTGGTGGTGGCGTTCGTCCGCTCCGAGGTGCGGATGCCGCACAGCCACGAGTGGACGAGGTCGGGGATCAGGAGCATGGTCTCGGCCGCACCGAGCACCGGGTCTCCCTCCGCGGCCATCGCCGCGAGCTCGAACACCGAGTTGATCGGCAAGAGCTGGATCCCCGTCCTCTCGTAGAGCTCGCGCGCCGGGACGCGCTCGAGCACGCGCTCGACGGCGCGGGCCCGGCGCCGGTCGCGATAGTGGACGGGGTTCTGGAGCAGGCGCCCCCGACGGTCGACGAGCCCGAAGTCGATCGCCCACGAGTCGACGCCGAGCGACACGACTGTCTCTGCCTCGGCCGCGGCGGCGCGCAGCCCGTCGAGCACCTCGCGGTAGAGAGCGAGGATGTCCCAGTGGAGCGTGGCTCCGACGCGCACCGGCGTGTTCGGGAAGCGGTGGACCTCCGTTGCAGTCAGGCGGGCGCCGTCGAAGCGGCCCAGGGCGACGCGACCGCTCTGCGCACCGAGGTCGACCGCGGCGAAGGTCGTCATCGGGCGGACGCCCGCTCCTGGCCCAGCACGCGCCGGAGGTCGCGGGGCCGCGCAGGCACGGCCTCGTGCGGGCCCGGGTCGGCGGTGACCACGTCGATGCCCACCCCGCGCCAGGCGTCGACCTGGTCGAGCGGCGCGCCGAGATCCGTGACGATGCCCGCGAGGTCCTCGACCTGGACGAACGGCAGGAGCGCG
>DATBET010000050.1:0-18324 GCA_036558885.1 Gaiella sp. | reverse complement strand
GCGCATCAAGCTCATCGGGGACGGCACCGTGACCGCGTCGATCTCGGCCGCGATCCGCGGCACCAACGACCACCTCGCGATCGGGATCGGCGGGACCCGTCAGTCCGTGCTCAGCGCCGCCGCGCTCCGCTGCCTCGGCGGGGGGATGCAGGCGCAGCTCTGGCCGACGACGAGGACGCAGATCGACGAGGCACGCGCCGTCGGGATCGAGGACGTCTCGCACGTCTTCACCGAGGAGGACCTCGCGCAGGGCGACGTGATCGTCGTCGCGACAGGCGTGACCAACGGCGACCTTCTCCGAGGTGTCCGCTTCATGGCCGACTCCGCGCGGACGCACTCGCTCGTCATGTGCATGCGCTGCAACTGGGTCCGCTTCACCGACGGGATCCACTTCTTCGCGCGCGAGCGGCGCGAGGAGGTGCGGCTCCTCGGCTGAGGGCCTCGCTCAAGCAGCGGCGAGCTCGGGCTCGCGCTTCGCGCGCACCCTGGTGATCCTCCCCCTGCACGAGTCACAGATCGACGCCGTACTGGTCTTCGGCGTGGCCTGGTAGCGCCACATGCCCTCGACGCCGACGCCACAGCACGGGCACTTTCCTCCGGCATCGGCGCACCAACGCCAGCCGGGTACGAACTGCACGACGTGGGCCCGGCGCGGCTGCGTCCGCGGAGACCACGCACGAGGCCGCGTGGCGGCCTCTTTCACCTGAACTGCCATCTCCCCTCTTTCCCCCAAAGGAAGGGAACCACGAATAGGTTCCCCCGCCCAGCACGATAGGTGCGCGGTCACCACGCGTCACCAGGCCGTCGGGCCAAGCTTGCCTAGACGCTCGTCTAGCGGACCCTCATGGAGGGTTACCCCAAGCCGAGGATGAACCCGGCGTCATGGACTCAGGTCGGGTTCCCCGAGGCGTCGATCCAGAGCAGGGGAGTGGTTCAGGTCTGACCGAGCCCGAGCCCCGCATCCCGCGCGGGACACGGCGGTCCTGCACGCCAGCGGAACGCGCCGGCCTCGGCCGCATCGCGGAGACCGCGTCCCGGACGAAGGACCTCGCGGAGGTACCAGACCTGGGATCCCCAGTCATACGGTGGGTCGCACGGGAGATAGTCCGTGTTGGCCGACGCGTCAGGGGCGGCACCGGCGAGGTACGTGACCGGCGCGCCCGACCGAGCTTCGCGCCACACCTCGCCGAGCCGCTGGCTCTCCGGCGTGTCGCGGATCGCGCGAACGAGGTCCACGCCACCGACAACCGCGACGAGGACCGCAACCGCAGTCGCGGCCGCGACACGACGTGGGAGGTCCTCCAGCAGATCTGCAACCTGGGCGGTCGCCCACGCGGCCAGCGCGTACAGCGGAACGAGCCACAGCATCAAGACGTCCTGCCGCTCGCCCTGATCGAACGCGACCTGGGTGAGGACACCGGTCACGACGACCATCGCGGGCAGGAGGAAGCCGGGATCGCGCCACTGCCGTCTTGCGACCGCGATCACGACGGCGAGCACCACGAGCGGCCAGAGCACCCATGTCAGACCGACGGGGTTGTGAACCGACTGCCCGAGGTGCGTGACGGCAAAGCCCAGGCCGGAAAGGCGCTCGTCGAGCTTGTGTCCGAGTGACCCTCCGGTATCCCCGGCGTCGAGCACGGTTTTCAGATCGACCCAGTGGCGGTCTACTTGGAACGAGAGGAACGGCATCCACGCCAAGACGACCGGGCCTCCGGCGAACACAACCGGGGTCACCAGCTGTCTCCACTCGCGGCGCGAGAGCACCAGCAGCGCGAGCGCCGGAGCGGCCAGCACGACGCCCGAGTAGTGGATGAGGGCGTAGAGGCCGGGCACCACGACGAGCACGCCGGCCCACCAGCGGGAGCCCGTCCGGAGCCGGAACCCCGCCGCGAGGACGAGGCACGTCGCTGCGGTGTAGAGGCTCGGGTGCCAAACAGCCGCCGAGTAGAACGCATCCGGGCCGACCACGAGGAACGTGCCGAGCACCGCTGCACACAGGAGGCCGCACACTCGGGCGTACGTGGCGACGAGCAGAGTGATCGCCGCCGCGTTCAGCATCGCGAATCCGACGATGACGGGTTCCGGCCGTCCGCCGCCGATCGCCACGAAGGGCATCGTCGCCCAGACGAGGCCAGGCGGTTGGTACACGTGGTAGGTCGAGATGAGGCCGTGGTCCGGGATCCGCACGTCGCGTACTGCGTCGAGCGCCATCCACAACACCGTGCTCTCGTCCGGATGGAAGCTGGCGTCGGACACCCAGACCGACCGCGACAGGAAGGCGCCGACGAGGACCGCGCCGCTCACCCACGGCAGCCATGCCCATCCCCTCACTTGGCCGGACTCTACGACGTTGGGCCGAAAGTTCCGAGGGCGCTCGAGGAACGCTGGAGCTCTGGCTAACCGAAACCGAGGATGAACTTCGCGTCGTCGGACATCAGGTCCGGCGTCCACGGCGGGTCGAAGGTCAGCTCGACGTCCACCTGCTCGACGCCCGGCAGGGCCGCCACGGCCTCGTGGATCGACTCCTGGATCATCGGTCCGGCGGGGCAGCCCATCGAGGTGAGCGAGTGCACGACCTTCACACGCGGCCCCTCGATCTCGGTGTCGTAGAACAGGCCCAGCTCGACGATGTCCATCCCGAGCTCGGGGTCCTCGACGGAATGGAGAGCCTCGACCACGTCGTCCTTCGTGACCATGGGCGTACCGTACCCGCTCGCCGTCGGTGCGGGACCTGACCGGAACTGCGTCTGGCGGCCCGCGACGTCATGCGCGACCATGGTCGTGGTGGAGTCGGGATTCGAGGAGCGCGACGTCACGGCTATGCATGGATGCCGCTTTCGACCTACGGGCCAATCTCGCCCGGATTGCGGACGACGTGCGTGTGATCCGACTCATCCTCGAGGACGAAGATGAAGAGGAAGAAGAGGAAGATCAGGGCGGAGGAGATCTGGACGCCTGAGGAGCGGGCGCGGTTCGAGCGGACGAGCAAGCTCCTCCTCGAGCGGATCGCGTACCACGAGGCGAGGATCACCGCGCGCGAGCGCGGCGAGGATCCGGACGCCGCAACCGCGTAGCCAGCTCAGCCGGGGATCGCGAGCACGATCTTGCCGAGCTGCTCGCCCGCCTCGAGGCGGGCGTGGGCGGCGGCGGCCTCGGCCAGCGGGAACACCTGGTCGACGTGGACGCGAACGCGGCCCTGCCGGACGAGCTCGTAGGCGCCGAGGAAGTCCTCCCGCGTCCCCATCGTCGAGCCGATCAGCGTCAGTTGCTTCCACCAGAGCCGGTGGAGCTGGGCCGGGGGATTCGGGCCGCTCGTCGCGCCGCAGACGACGACCCGGCCGAACGGCCGCACGGCGGCGAGCGATCGCGCCCAGGTCGCCTCGCCGACGGTCTCGACGACCGTGTGAACCCCCGTGCCAGTCGCCTCCTTGACGGCCGTGACGACGTCGTCCTCGTGGTGGTTCAGCGCGACGTCCGCGCCCCACTCGCGGGCCGAGGCGAGCTTCTCCGGACTGCCGGAGGTGACGATCGTGCGCACGCCGAACGCCCGGCAGATCTCGAACGCGGCGGTCGCGACCCCGCCGCCGATCCCCCAGATCAGCGCCCAGTCTCCCTCGCGCACGGCCTCGCGCGTGACGAGCATCCGGTAGGCCGTCTCGAACACGAGCGGGAACGCCGCGGCCGTCTCGAACGAGAGGGCCTCGTCCAGCGGGAAGACCTGCTCTGCGGCGATCGCGATCAGCTCCGCGTGCGTCCCGTCGAAGTGCTCTCCGATCACCGTCACCCGGTCGCCGTGCACGAGCCCGGGGTTGAGGACGACCCGCTGTCCGACCGAGAGGTCGGTGACGCCCTCGCCGAGCGTCTCGACCACCCCGGCGCCGTCGCCGCCGAGGATGCGTGGCTTCGGCACCGAGGGGAGGCCCTTGCGCACCCACACGTCGAGGTGGTTGAGGGACGCCGCGCGGAGCCGGACGAGCACCTCACCTGGCCCGGCAACCGGGTCGGGCGCCTCCTCGACCACGACGACCTCGGGACCGCCGTCCTCGTGGATGCGGGCGGCGCGCATGGCACGATCCTCGCATGACCGCCGACGAGCTGCGGAGCCTGGCGGACGAGCTCGGGCTCGACGTCGTGGGCGCGGCGCCCGCGGCGCCGTACGAGGACACCGAGCGGCACATCGTCGAGCGTCGCGCACGGGGCCTCTTCGGCTCGATGCGCTTCACGATGGCCAGGCCCGAGGTCTCGTGCCACCCCGAGGCGCTTCTCGCGGACGCGCGGACGGTCGTCTCGGCGGCGCTCTGCTACTACGCCCCCGGGCCAGAGCCGGACGCGGGAGAGGGAAGACTGCCGCGCTACGCCTGGCGCGACCACTACGCGTTGCTGCGTCAGCGGCTCGACGCGCTCGGCCGGCGCCTCGGCGGCTCGTACCGCGTGCTCGTCGACGCGAACCAGCACGTCGACCGCGCCGGCGCGGAGCGCTCGGGGGTGGGCTTCATCGGCAAGAACACGATGCTGATCACCCGCACGCACGGCTCGTGGGTCGTGCTCGGCACGCTCGTCACCGACGTCGAGCTCGAGCCGACATCGCCGCTCGCTGCGGGCTGCGGAAGCTGCACGCTGTGCATCGACGCGTGCCCCACCGACGCGCTGCGCGAAGCCGAGCCGGGAGTGCTCGACTCGACGCGCTGCCTCTCCTACTGGACGCAGGCCGCCGGCGACGTTCCCGGCGACGTGATGGACGCGCTCGAGGACCGCGTGTACGGCTGCGACATCTGCCAGGAGGTCTGCCCGTGGAACGCGGGCGTCGAGAAGCGGCGTGCAAACGACCCTCTGCCCGCCGGGGCGCAGCCGACCGTGTCGCTCGCGGAGTGGCTCGAGCGTGACGGCGACGATCTCGCGACGCAGCTCGACCGGCTCTTCGTGCCGCGCAACGATGCGCGCTGGCTTCGGCGAAACGCGCTCGTGGCGCTCGGCAACGTCGGCCGCGCCGAGGACGCGCGGCTCGCCGAGCCGTTCCTGGAGGACGAGGAGCCGGCGCTCCAGGGAGCGGCGCGCCGCGCGGTCGCGCTGATCGGAGAGCGCGCGTGATCCGCGCGGACGCCGAGCGCCTCCGCGTGGTCGCGCACGAGCTGCGCAGCCCCGTCGCCGCGCTGACGGCGCTCGCCGAGGCTGTGCCGGCGGCCGAGGACCCGGAGGTGCTGCGTCGCATGCTCGCACTGGCGATCGCAGCCGCGCGTGACGTCGAGCGGATCGTCTCGGACCCGGAGCACTTCTCTCTCCGCCGCGAGCCGATCGACCTGGCGGCCCTCGCGGTCTCGTTCGCCACTCCCGTGGTCACGGTGGAGACGAACGGCGAGGCGCGGGCGCTCGGCGACGAGACACGGCTCCGCCAGGCGCTCTCGAACCTCGTGGCGAACGCGCTCCGGCACGGGACCCACGTCGTGGTCGAGGTGACGGAGGCGGGCGGTCTCGTCGCCGTCGACGTGACGGACGACGGCCCGGGCATCGCGCCGGGGATCGACCCGTTCGCGCGCGGCACGAGCGCCGCCGGGTCGAGCGGCTACGGCCTCTGGCTGGCGCGCGGGATCGCGGAGGCGCACGGCGGGCGCCTCGAGCTCGTCGATGCGCCCGGACGGGGGGCGCGGCTCAGGCTTTCGCTGCCGTCTTCCGGCGCCTAGGGCCGAGGCCGAGCTCGGTCTGGAGCGCACGCGCGCGGGCCGCGACGGCGCGTCGCATCGCCGCAGGGTCCAGCACGACGGTCTCGCCCCGGTCGGCGAGCACCTCGGAGAGAAGCCACTCCTCCGTCTTGAACGTCACGTCGGAGAGCGCAGCCTTGTCGGTGAGTGGACGGGCTCCGCGCTCGAGCTTCCAGCGGGCGATCGTCGGCGAGTGCCAGAGCACGGCGGTCGCGGGCTCGGCGAGGTAGTTCGGGTCGAAGCCCTCCCGCGACTCGAACCGCTCGCTCGTGAGCGTCGCGGAGCGCATTCGGTCGAGGCGGTACGTGCGTGGCCCGTCGACAGTGCGGTCCCACGTGTGCACGCGCCAGAACGGGAGCTCGCGCTCGATCGTGTACGGCTCGACGAGCCGGGTGCTCGGCTCCTCCTCGCCCTCTTTCAGATACTCGAGCTCGACGAGTCGCCGCTTCTCGGCACCCTCGGAGAGCGTGCGGACGAGCGCCTCCTCGTCGTCTCCCGAACGCTCGCTGGCCGGCGGCGCGAGCTCGAACTGGCCGAACGTCTCCTCGAGCTTGTGGCGCACGCGAGCGAGCGGGGTGTGCGCGTCCGCCGCGATCGTCGGGCCGACGTACTCGATCGCCAGGCGGATCGCGCGCGCCTCGAGCGGCGTCAGCTTGGGCGCCTTGCGGAACACGTCGCCGTAGAGCTCCTTGTCGACGCGCACCCGGCCGGTCTCCTCGTCGACCTCGGCGTAGACCGTGTAGCAGCCGCCGCCGAAGTTGACGAGATTGAGCAGGGAGAGCGTCTCCTGAAGCTCCTCCCGCGGGATCGAGAAGCGCTCGGCGAGCTCGTCGGCGTCGAGCACCGTCCCCCGTTCGTCGCCGCAGGCCGCCAGGAGATGGGCGAGGAGCGCCTGGAGCACGCCGAAGCGCTCGGGTGCGACCGGGCCCGCCGGCTGGCGCTCGGGGATCACGCGGCGATCGGCCCGTCGCTCGCGGGCGTGGCCGGGGGCAGCCCCGCCGTGGCGCTCGCGAAGCAGCCGAAGCGCCTCCGCCACCTCGTCGCGCAGCTCTTTCGGCTCGAGCGGCACCGCACGGCCGTTCTGCCGGAGGATCCACGAGGCGAGCGGCCCGAGCACGGAGTAGGGGGTCTCGAAGACCCCGTCCACGACCGTGCCCGCATCGGCGAGCGTGCGGTGCACCCACCAGGCCGTGTCGCCATGCACCTCGATCCGGGCGAGTCCCGTCTGCTCCCCGATCTGCCAGGGGCGCGCGACCCGGTGGGCATCGACGTCGAACTCGGGCGGCTGGCGGAAGTCGCGCTCCCGCCTCGTGGCGAAGCGGATGTCCGACCGGATGCGCGCGACCCTGAACGTCCGCGTCGCATCACGGTCGAGGTCGTGCCCGACGACGTACCACACCCCCTCGTCGAGGCGGAGCGCGTAGGGGTTGAGCCGACGCTCGGTCTCGCGCTCGCGGGCGGGAGACCAGTAGCGGAACTGGATCGTGCGCTGCTTCGAGATCGCGGACTCGAGCTTCGAGAGGCGCGCGGCGAGCTCCGGCGAGTAGTCGGGCGCGCTCACCCGCACGCGCTCGGCGGTTGCGGTCGGCGCGTGCTGGAAGCCTGGGCGCCCGAGCGCGAGGTTCTGCAGCGCGAGGCGGAGCGGCTCGGCGTACGCGAACTTGCCCTCGAGCGTGTAGAGCGCGGTCTGCAGGGCGGCGAGCTCGTCCTCGTCGAGGTCGAGCTGGTCGAGGAAGTAGTGCTCCGAGCGGAGCGAGTAGAGCTCCTCGCCCGTGAACTCGTCGCGTTGGGACGTGAGCGGCACGCCGAGCGCGGTCAGCTCGGCGCGGTCGGAGTAGAACCGCCGCGCGAAGGCCTCGTCCGACATCTCCGAGTAACCCTCGACGTTCCCCTTCACGTCCCGGGCGGTGAGCGGTCTCCGCTCGGCCATCAGGAACGCGACGAGGGACAGCTGGCGGATGAGCTTGTCCGCGTCGTGCGACATGCGCGCGTACCCTACCGCGGCCCGTCCGACCGGGGCACGCGCAGCCAGGACTGTGGCGCCCACGGGCACCGGCCCGCCCCGTCCCCTCGGTTGGCTACGCGACTGCCGCGGCGCGGCTCGAGACCGTCGGCTGCTCGAGATGCTGGTGCGAGGGGCAGTAGTCGCGGCCGGGGAGCGGCGTGCGCTGGCAAGCCTTGCCCTTGCGGGTGGTCGCCTTGCACCTGCTGACACCGCCGTCGAGCAGCCCGGCCTCGAGCTGCGCCTCGATGAACACCACCGCCGCCGAGACGCCCTCGCGCACGGCCCACGCGACTTTCGCCTGCGCGGTGATCGGGAAGTATCGGCGGATGTCGTGGAAGAGCGTCCGGTCCGGTCGCGCGAAGTAGTGCGGGTCCTGTGCGAGACGCGTCATCGTCTCCTCGCACTCGCAGAGCACGGCGCGCCGGTACTCGAGACGCGTCGGGTGGTCGACGTACGGATCGATCAGATCCTTGATCGAGCGGTAGATCGCCCGCGAGTACTGGTACATGCAGGACTGCAGCTGCGCGAGGTTGGCCTCCATACGGATTCCGTCTCCCGTCCGTTTTCGCCTTCGCCGCGGGCTCCAAAGGGTTTCCCGCGGGCTTCCGTGGGCGAGTCTACCCGGACCCGGCCGATGTTACAAACTCCGTCACGATCGTTGCCTGAGAAGAATACGATCCTGCTAGGAGGAGACTTGCGCGACGCGGGCCCCCTTGACCGCGGCCCGCGCCCGGCGGAGGACGCTCGTCGCCTCGGCCTCGGTCTCGTACTTTCCCGTGAACGTCATCCAGTATCCGGGCCGTAGGCTCGCGAACACGGACGAGTCGAGCACGCCCACGCGGCGCAGCCCGCGGGCCCTCGCCTGCTGCGCGACGGCGACGGCCTTGTCGCGTCCCCGAGACTTCGGCACCGAGACGAGGACGATCGTCCACCCACGCTCCGCCCGGGACCACTGCGAGAGGGACGCACCGGCCCCGACAGCGGTCGCCGGCACCGTCGCACTGCCGCCGATCGCGGTGACGACCGGCTCCGGGCCCGAGTCGTTCGACGCGACCGCGATCGCCACCGCGGCGCCGGCGGCGGCGATCGCCGCGAGCGCACCGACCCGGAGCCGCAGCCCCCGCCTCTCGGTCGGCGGCGGTCCGACCCGCCAGCGGCCCGGCTGCCGGAGCCCGCATTGCAGGCAGTACTCCTGGCCGCCCGCGAGAGAGCTTCCACAGCGTGGGCAGGCGGCATGGGCGGTGGCGCTCATGCCGCGTCGTCGTCTTCGTCGTCGAGCGCTCGACCGCAGCTCGGGCAGTACCGCGCGCCCACGAGAAGCGGCGCGCCGCACACGCAGATCGCCTGCTGGCGGCGACGCAGGCCGAGCCCGGAGACGATCGCGTCGATCTCCGAGATGCGGGTCTCGATCGCGACGAGCTCGGCGCATCGCTCGACCACGAGCGCCTCGTTGAACTGGTCGCGGCGGTACATCTCGAAAGTCAGGCCGCCGAGCTCGCGGAGCCGGTCCTCGCGGATCGAGAGGAGCGCGCGGCGCTCGCGGCGGAGCTCGCTCGCAGCCGGGGCGGCCGGACGACGTTGGAAGAGCGCCACGGCGTGCAGGATACGGGCACTTCGCGCCGGCGCGAGACGTGCCTCGTGCAGCTAGAGCTGCACGACGACCAGACGTTCCTCGGTCATCTCGCGGACGGTCCACGCGGGCCCCTCCCGCGTGTTGCCCGAGTCCTTCACGCCGCCGTAGGGCATCTGGTCGGCCCGGAACGTCGGCGCCTCGTTGATCGTGACCCCGCCGAACTCGAGCCGCGCCGCCGCGGACAACGCACGCGTCACGTCGCCCGTGAAGATTCCCGCCTGGAGGCCGTATCTGGTGGAGTTCGCGAGCTCGACGGCCTCGTCGAGCGTGGCGAACCGCTGGAGGGTGCAGACGGGCCCGAAGACCTCGTCGCACGCGAGGCGGGAGTCGGCGGGCGGGGAATCCACGACGGTGGGGCGCAGGAGGTCGTTCTCGACGACGCCTCCTGCGAGCACGGTCGCGCCGCCGGCGCGGGCCTCCTCCAGCCACTCGAGCACCCGCTCGCGCTCGGAGGGCGCGATGAGAGGGCCGACGTCCGTCGACTCGTCGGCCGGGTCGCCCACGACGAGAGCGTCGACGAGCGGCAGGAGGGCATCGCGGAACTCGTCGTAGACGTCCTCGTGGACGATGATCCGCTGCACGGAGATGCAGCTCTGGCCGGCGAACGAGAACCCGTTCGCGGCGCAGCGCGACGCGGCGACCGACACGTCGGCATCGGCCTCGACGATCACCGGCGTCGCGTTGCCGAGCTCGAGGCTGACGCGCTTGCGCGGCGCGCGCTCGCGGATCCCCCAGCCGACGGGGGCCGAGCCGGTGAACGTGATCAGCGCGACTCGCGGGTCCTCGACCAGCACGTCGCCGATCTCGGCAGAGGGGCCGACGAGGACGTTGAGCCAGCCCGCGGGCAAGCCTGCTTCGAGCTCGAGCTCCGCGAGGAAGAGCGCCGAGAGCGGCGTCTGGGTCGCGGGCTTGAGCACGACGGCGCAGCCTGCCGCGAGCGCGGGCGCGATCTTGTGCGCGACGAGGTTGAGCGGGAAGTTGAAGGGGCTGATCGCTCCGACGACGCCGACCGGCAGCCGTTGCGTGAACGCGAGCTTGCCGACCCCTGCCTGCGAGGCGTCCATCGGGACGACCTCGCCGGCGAGCTTGCGTGCCTCGACGGCGGCCATCGTGTACGTCGACACGGCTCGCGACGCTTCGATCCTCGCGGCCTTCATCGGCTTGCCCGCCTCGGCGCAGATCAGCCGGGCAGCCTCGTCGGCGCGCTCGGCGAGCGCGAGCGCGACGCGGTCGAGGATCGCGGCCCGCTCGTACGCCGGCAGGGGGTCCTGCATCGCCCGCTCCGCGGCGTCGACCGCGGAGCGGGCGCCGGCCGCGCCCACCTTCGCGACCCGCGCGATCGGCGAGCCGTCGTACGGCGAGGTGACCTCGACCCATTCGCCGCTCTCGACCCACTCGCCGTCCAGCAGCAGCTTGCGTTCCGTCACGGTGGAGGCCATGAAGTCGAGTCTACGGGGCAGTGGTACCGTGGCGCCGTGAGCGAGGCTCTCGTCATCGAGGCGATCCGGACGCCAATCGGGAGGCGGAACGGGGCGCTCGCGGGTGTCCGCGCCGAGGAGCTCGCCGCGCAGTCGCTCAACGGCCTCGTCGGCCGGCTCGACCTCGACCCCGGTGAGATCGAGGACGTCCAGATGGGCTGCGTCAGCCAGGTCGGCGAGCAGGCGCTCAACGTGGCACGCATGTCTGCGCTCGTCGCCGGCTGGCCCGAGACCGTGTGCGGCTCGTCGATCGACCGGCAGTGCGGCTCGTCGATGCAGGCCGCGTTCAACGCGTCCGCGGCGGTTCAGGCGGGGCATCTCGACGTCGTCGGCGCGGCCGGGGTCGAGTCGATGTCCCGCGTCCCGATGGGCTCGAACCTCACGGCGGGCGGCTTCGAGGGCTTCTCGCCGAAGCTGCACGAACGGTGGGAGGTCGTGCCGCAGGGGATCTCGGCCGAGGTGATCGCCGAGGAATGGGATCTCTCGCGGGAGGAGCTCGACGAGTACTCGTTCGAGTCCCACCGCCGTGCGGTCGCGGCAATCGACGAGGGCCGCTTCGAGCGCGAGATCGTCCCGGTCGAGGTCGGCGCGACGGGTGCGGCGGTGCTCGTCGGTGTGGACGAGAACCCACGGCGCGACACCTCGCTCGAGAAGCTCGCGGCACTCCAGCCGGCGTTCAGGGAGGGCGGCAAGATCACCGCCGGCAACTCGAGCGCGATCGTCGACGGCGCGGCCGCGATGCTCGTCGCGAGCGAGGGCGCTGCGACGCGGCTCGGTCTCGAGCCCCGCGCGAGGTTCGTCTCCTTCGGCCTCGCCGGCGTCGATCCCTACCGGATGCTCCACGGCAATCCGCTGGCGTGCGAGCGGGCTCTCGCGAAGGCGGGGCTCGGGTGGGACGACATCGCCGTGATCGAGGTGAACGAGGCGTTCGCGTGCGTCGTCCTCCAGTTCCTGCAGGACACGGGGCTGCAGGAGCGCTGGGTCGCGGGCGACGTGAACCCGAACGGCGGCGGCATCTCGCTGGGCCACCCGCTCGGCGCGACCGGTGCGCGGATCACCGCGACGCTCCTCGCCGAGCTCGACCGGCGCGAGGCGCGCTACGGCGTCGCGTCGATGTGCATCGGGCAGGGCCAGGCGATCGCCGCCGTGCTCGAGCGGCTCTAGGCCGCGACCTACGGCTCGTCGAGCTCGCGCTCGACGTCCGCCGAGACCTCCTGTGCGATCTCGACGAACGCGCGGGCGGCGGGGGAGCGATGCCGGTCGCGGTGCCACACCACCGCGAGCGCGCGGCGCGGGACCTTCGGCACGAGGCGCAGGGCCTTGACGCGATCGTCGCCGGGGAGAACTGCGAGCAGCGGGGTAAGGGCGACGCCGAAGCCGGCCGCCACGAGCCCCTGGAGCGTCGTGTTGTCGTCGGAGCGGAACGCGTACTCGACGTCGTACCCCCGGTCGGCGAGCGCGGTCTCCACGACGACGCCGCTGGCGCACGTGTTCGAGCCGATCAGGACGTTGTCGCCGAGGTCGTCGAGTGAGGCGGAGCTCCGCTTCGCGAGCTCGCTGTCGGCGGAGACGAGCAGGACGTACGGGTCGCTCATCAGCTCGAGCGCCTCGAACGGCCCGTCGGGAAGCGGATGGCTGCAGAACGCGAGGTCGAGCTCGCCCGACTCGATCTGCCGGTAGAGCTCCGGGTCCGTCGCGGGCTCCGAGAGCCCGAGCTCGATGCCCGGCCAGTCGGAGAGGAAGCGCCGCATCACGCCCGGGAGCACGCGCGCGCCGACGGACTGGTAGGTGCCGACGCGCAGCGTGCCGGTCTCCCCGGCACGCAGGGCAGAGATGTCGGCGCGGGCCGCGTCGATCCGCGCGACGATCGCCTCCGCGTGCCGGAGCATGAGCTCCCCCGCGTCGGTGAGCGACACGGCGCGCGGCCCGCCGGGCCGCTCGACGAGCGTCTCGCCGACGATCTTCTCGAGGGTGGCGATCTGCTGGCTGATCGCCGATTGCGTGTAGCCGAGGCGCTCCGCCGCGCGTCCGAACGAGCCCTCGCGCGCGACCGCGTCGAGCGCCGCGAAGTGGCGCACCTCGACGCCGAGCCATTGATCAGTGTGAGTGATAGTTCCCATGAAAACCTCGATTTGCCCTAATAGTACCTGCTCAGCCACACTACGCTCATGGAGATCGCACTCGTCCTCTTGCTCGTCCTCGTCGGCCCGCTCGCCCTCCTCTACGGACGGGACTCGCGGATCGACGACACCGCACGCCGCCGCCGTCACCTGGGCTGAGCCAGCCTCGCCGCGACCGGCAAGTTGCGTGTGCAACTTGCGTTGCCCGACGCGGGCCGCAGTCAGCGCTCCTCGCGGCGGTAGGGCAGGCCGAGCGCGGCGGGCGCGCCGAGCCGGCGGCCGCCGACGAGCGCCGCGAACACGACCGCCGCGATCGTGAAGAGGTACGGAAGCATCCCGAGGAAGAACGGCGAGAGGCTGATCCCCACGGCCTGTGCCTGGAAGTTCAGCGCCTCCATCAGCCCGAAGAGGAAGCCGCCCGCGAGCGCGCCGAGCGGGTTCCAGCGTGCGAAGATCACGAGCCCCACCGCGATCCAGCCGCGACCCGCGGTCATTCCCTCGTTCCAGCCGGGTGTCCGGGCAAGCGACAGGTAGGCGCCCGCGAGCCCCGCGAGCGCGCCGCCGACGCACACGGCTCCGTACCGAAGCGCGACGACGGAGACGCCCATCGCGTCCGCCGTCGCCGCCGACTCGCCGACCGCCCGCAAGTGGAGACCCAGCCGCGTGCGGAACAGCACGACCCACGCGGCGGCGACGAGCACGTAGGACGCGTAGACGAGGACGTTCTGGTCGAAGAGGACCGGGCCGATCCAGGGGATCTCGTGCAGGAGCGGGATCGCAAGCGGGTCGAAGGAGTCGCTCGCGGGCTTCCCGACAACGTCCCTGCCGAGGTACGCGGAGAGCCCGGTGCCGAAGATCGTCAGCGCGAGCCCGGCGACGATCTGGTCGGCGTGGAGGCTCACGGTGAGGAACGCGTGCAACACGCCGAGCAGTGCGCCCGCAGCGAGCGCGGCGAGGATCCCGAGCTCGCGGCTGCCGGTCGAGTCGAGCGCCATGAAGCCGGTCACGGCCCCGACCAGCATCATCCCCTCGAGGCCGAGGTTGAGCACCCCCGCGCGCTCCGCGATCACCTCGCCGACCGCGGCGAACACGAGCGTCGTCCCGGCCGCGACCGCGATCTGGAACGTCGTCACCCAGACGTTCACCGCGGCTCCTCCGCGAGCGCCCCCCGCGTGCGCCGCGGGCTCCAGCGCAGGCGGTAGCGGGCGAGCACCTCCGCGCCGACCGTGATGAAAAGAATCGCACCCTGGAGCACCTGGACGATCGACGGCGGCACCTCGGTCGTCTGGAGGGCGTAGCCGCCCACCTGGAGCGCGCCGAAGAGCACCGCGGCGACGACGACGCCCGGCGCGGTGAAGCGGCCGAGCGTCGCGACGATGATCCCCGTGTAACCGAACCCGGCCGAGATGTCCGGCTGGATCCGGAAGACGATGCCCGAGACCTCGCTCATGCCGGCGATCCCGGCGAGCGCGCCCGAGACGAGCATCACCGCGACGATGTTGCGGCGGAGCGGCATCCCGGCGTACCTCGCGGCAGGCTGGCTCTCGCCGATCACGCGCACCTCGTAGCCGAAGCGCGTGGAGCGGAGGAGCGCCCACACGACGACCGCGGCGCCGAGCGCGATCAGGAAGCCGACATGCAGCCGTGTGTCGCCGAACGACGGGAGGATGGCCGACGTCGTGAACGGCTTCGAGAGCGGGAACCCCGAGCTCTCCGGGTCGCGCCACGGGCCGTGGACGAGGTAGTCGACCAGGAGGATCGCGACGAAGTTGAGCATCAGCGTCGTCACGATCTCGCTGACCCCGAGGGTGGCCCGCAGGAGTCCCGGCCCCGCCGCCCACGAGGCGCCGCCGACCGCGCCCGCGACCACCATTGCCGAGAGGAGCAGCCCGCGCGGCGCGTCCGGAAAGGAGAAGGCGAGCCAGCTTGCGGCGGCCGCGCCGAGGAACAGCTGGCCCTCCGCGCCGATGTTCCAGAGCAGCATGCGCGCCGCGACGGCGACCGCGAGGCCGGTGAAGATCAGCGGCGTCGCCGCGACGAGCGTCTCGGCGAGCGCGTCGCGGTTGGCGAACGCCGCGTCCCACATCGTCCGGTAGCTCTCGCGTGCGGAATACCCGCCCGCCGCGAGGATCAGCGCACCGAGCCCGAGCGCGAGCCCGATCGCGGCGACGCGGACGAGCGCGCTCGTCCAGCGCGACGCGACGCGGCGCCGCTCGACGACGATCGGCCCGAGCTGCCTCACGGCCTGGCGCCGCCCATCAGGAGGCCGAGCTCCTCGACCTCGCATCGCTCCCGCGGGACGACGCCGGCGAGCCTGCCGTCGTGGAGGACGCCGACCGGGTCGGCGAGGGCGAGCACCTCGTCGAGGTCCTCGCTGATCAGGAGGATCGCGGCACCCGCCTCCTGCTGCTCGCGCAGGACGCTGCGCACCGTCTCGGTGCCGCCGACGTCGAGACCCCGGGTCGGGTGAACGGCGACGATCACCTGCGGACGCTCGGCCGTCTCCCGGGCGAGCAGGAGGCGCTGGAGGTTCCCGCCGGACATGAGCCGCACCGGCGCGTCGGGGGAGACGGCGCTCACGTCGAACGCGGCCAGGAAGCGCTCGGCGAGCGCGCGGGCAGCGCGGCGGTCGACGAGCGGCCCCCGTGCGACGGGCGGGCGACGGTACGCCTTGAGGATCGCGTTGTCGGTCGTGGAGAGCCCTGCGACGAGCCCCGAGCCCAGCCTGTCCTCCGGGATGTGGGCGACGCCCGCGTCGATCGCGCTCCGTGCCGAGGCGCGCAGGCGGCGACCGGCGACCTCGACGCTGCCCGCTTCGAGGGGGCGCAGGCCCGTCACGACCTCGGCGAGCTCGCGCTGGCCGTTGCCCGCCACGCCGGCGATGCCGAACAGCTGGCCGGCGCGCACCTCGAGCGAGACGTCGGTGAGCGCAGGCAGCCCGCGGTCCGAGCGCGCCGAGGCGCCCTCGACGCGCAGGACGACGTCACCCGTCTCGGACGGCGCAGGCGCGGCGTCGAGCGAGACCTCGCGGCCGACCATCAGCCTTGCAAGCGCGCGCGAGTCGAGCTCTCCGCGGACCGCGACGCCGACGTTCCGTCCGCGGCGCAGGACGGTGATGCGGTCGGCGACGGCCTGTACCTCGTCGAGCTTGTGGGTGATGACGACGATCGCCTCGCCACGCGCGGCCATCTCGCGCACTGCCTCGAAGAGGGCGTCGGCTTCTTGCGGCGTCAGCACCGCGGACGGCTCGTCCAGGATCAGCGCGCGGGCGCCGCGGTAGAGCGCCTTCAGGATCTCGACCCGCTGTTGCTCCCCGACCGAGAGCTGCCACACCTTCGCGTCGGGGTGCACGTCCATGCGGTACCGCTTCGCGAGCTCGGCGACCTGCCGGATGCCCGCCTTCCGCCCGAGCCAGACCCGCGGCGCATGCCAGCCCAGGAGGACGTTCTCCGCGACCGTCAGCGAATCGACGAGCCGGAAGTGCTGGTGCACCATCCCGATCCCCGCGTCGATCGCGTTTCGGGGCGCGCGGAAGGAGACCGGCCTCCCGTCGACGAGGATCTCGCCCTCGTCCGGCCGGTAGAGGCCGGTGAGGACGTTCATCAGCGTCGTCTTGCCGGCGCCGTTCTCGCCGAGCAGCGCGTGCACCTCGCCGCCGTAGAGCTCGAGATCGACGCTGTCGTTTGCGACGAGGCCCGGGAAGCGCTTCACGATCCCGCGCAGCTCGACGAGCGGCGCCTCGCTCATCGCGGCGCCCGCACGCCGGGGACGGGTGTCCCCGCCCCCGGCAGCGAGTGCCTGCTCAACCCTTCGGGATCGAGCCCTGGACGCCCTCGACGAGCCACTGCCACGAGAGCGCGTCGCCGAGCGACATGACCTTGCCCTTCGCGATCCGGACCTTCCCCTTCTGATCCGCGATCGGGCCGCCGAGAACCTGGAGCTTGCCGCTCTTGATCACGGCCTGCCGCGCGGCGATCGTCTTCCGCGTCTTCGCGTCGACGTTCCGGAGCGGCGCGAGCCTGATCATCCCGTCCTGCATGTTCCCGTAGTACGCGTCCTTGGTCCACGTGCCGTCCTCCACCGCCTTGATCCGGCGGATGTAGTACGGGCCCCAGTCCCAGACGGGCGCGGTGAGGAACGCCTTCGGCGCGAAGCGGTGCATGTCCGAGTCGTAGCCGACCCACCACTTGCCCTTCGCCTGCGCAGCCTGGCCGGTCGCGGGCGAGTCCTGGTGCTGGCCGAGGACGTCGCAGCCGACCGCGAGCAGGCTTTCCGCCGCGCTGCGCTCCTTCGACGGGTCGAACCAGGTCGACGTCCACACGACGCGGACGGTCGCGTTCGGGTTCACCGAGCGGGCGCCGAGCGCGAACGAGTTCAGGCCGCGCACGACCTCCGGGATAGGGAACGCGGCCACGTACCCGAGCTTGTTCGTCTTCGTCTTGAGGCCCGCGGCGATCCCGGAGAGGTACCGCGCCTGCTCCATCGCGCCGAAGTAGTTGCCCATGTTCGCCGCGCTCTTGAAGCCCGAGCAGTGCTCGAACTTGACGTCGGGGAACTGCTTGGCGACCGCGAGCGTCGGGTCCATGTAGCCGAACGAGGTCGTGAAGACGATGTCGTTGCCCTGCTGGGCAAGCTGCCGGATCACGCGCGTCGCGACCGCCGGTGTCTCCGGGACGCTCTCGACCTTCGTCGCGTCGAGCGACGAGCCGAGCGCCTTCATCGCCGCCTGCCGGCCGAGCTCGTGCTGGAACGTCCAGCCGCCGTCGCCGGGCGGCCCGATGTAGACCCACGCCGCCTTGACCGCGTCGAGGGACGCGCCGTGCGCCCTGCCGGCGAGGGTCCCAAGCGCGGATAGCCCGACCCCGGCCGCCGCAGCCCACTTCAGGAGCTCCTCACGGGTCAGCCCTCGCTCGAGCCGGTCCGTGGGTCCCGCGGGATGTGTCATGTGCCTGCCCTCCTCCTGCCCTGGGGATGGGAGACCGTATCGCGCCGGTCGTGCGACGGCAACGCAGGAGCCCGGCGGAACCGCCCGCGCGGATCGGCTCCCGTACCCTGCCTCCATGGAGCGCATCCCGAGCGCACCCGACCTGAGTCTCGGCGAGACGCTGGGGCCGTACCGGCTCGAGTCGGTGCTCGGCGAGGGCGCGGTCGGCGTCGTCTTCGGTGCCGTCGCCACGGAGGACGACACGGTCGTGGCCCTCAAGGTCCTGAAGCGAGTCCTCTCCGGCAACGAGGTCTACCGCCAGCGCTTCGTCCGCGAGGCGCGCGTCGCGAAAGAGGTGCGGCACCGCCACCTCGTGCCGATCCTCGACCTGGGCGAGGCCCGCGGCCACCACTACCTCGCGGTGGCTCACGTCGACGGAGGCTCGCTCGCCGACTTGATCGAGTC
>DATBET010000049.1:0-16275 GCA_036558885.1 Gaiella sp. | reverse complement strand
AGCATGATGCGGCCGGTGTTTCGCTCGTCGTTCAGGCCCTGGTAGATCGCCTTCGCCTGCTGCGCGTACTGGCGGGCGAGCGCCCAGTGCCCCATCTTCTCCGCAACGAACGACGCCTGGAAGTAGGCGCCCGCGACGGCGCGCGGGTCGTCGACCCCGCGCGCGAGCTCGAGCGCCCGCTCGACGTCTTCGCGCGCTGCCTCGTAGTCCGCCTGCCGGCGGCGACAGCGGGAGCGCCAGGCGAGGATCCGCGCGCGGAGGACGTCGCACGGCAGCCCGGAGCGCTCCGCCAGCTCGAGCGCCTCGTCGAGGAGGTTGATCGCGGTCGGGATGCTGGAGATCCGGTAGCGGCAGCAGCCGAGGCGGAAGAGGACGTCCGCGCGGTCGAGATCGGAGAACTCGGGTCGCTCGGTGAGCTCGCGGGCGACCCGCAGCAATTCCATCGCTTCGCGCGGCGAGCCGAGCTCCTGGAGCGACCAGCCCTCGCCCGCGAGCGCGCGGACCTCGAGCTCGGCCGAGCCGAGCGACGAGATCTCCTTGCGCGTCTCGCGGAAGAGGTCGACGGCCTCACGGTCGCGGTGGGTCTCGGAAAGGGCCTCGGCCTGCGCGAGCTTCGCCTCCACCCGCGTGCGTACGTCGGAGGGGACGCCGCGGAGGAGGTACTCAACGTCGACCCCGAGTCGCTCGGCCAGCCACGTGATCGTCTCGTCGGTGGGTCGGGTCTTGCCCCGCTCGATCTGACTGACGTACTCCTTGGAAAAGCGCTCGCCGGCGAGGGCCGTCTGCGTCAGGCCGGCGGCGACGCGGAGCGCCCGAACCCGGCTGCCGACCCCGTCCGCGGGCATGGTCGTCCGGGGGGTGGCGGCCGCGTCGCGCATACCGATGTCAGTCAACCTGCGACCCCCCGAGGACGGCGACCCCCGTTGGAGTGAACCCACGCCTGCCCGCTCCCCTGCACCAAGGTGAAGCGGATCATAGACACAATCACTTGACCTGACTACTTGACTTTTCCGGACCTGGTCCGTACAGTCCTGGGCACCAAGCACCGGACGGACGCCAGGACGGTGCCAGGGGCGCTGACCAGGGAACCGGCGTCGGTCGGAGAACAGCGTGACTGGGCCGCAGAGTCACGAGCTCCGCCCGGCGCTCCCGGGTTCCAGCAGCCTCATCGAAACGCCCCCGGAAGCCGCAGCCGGGGGCGTTTCACTGGGCGGGGGAACCCCTGGTTCCCCCGCCCCCTCCTCCGCGCACGCTTCCGCGACGGTCGAGCGGGCCTCCCGGCCGGCGGAGCCGGCCTCCGGCCGCGACGGGTCGAGGTGTCGCACCGGGTGAGACGTTCGTCGAGGTGTGGTCCATAGCATCGCGCGGGTGAGGTCACACCCGTTCGTTCACGGGTTCTCGGCGATCGCGCCGCTGTGGCTCGGCGTCGTGCCCTTCGCGATCGCGTACGCGGTCGTCGCCCGGGACGCCGGGCTGTCGCTCGTCGAGACGCAGGCGCTGTCGCTCCTCGTGTTCGCGGGAAGCGCGCAGTTCACCGCGGTGGGGCTCTTCGCAACGGGGGCGAGCGCGGTGGGGATCGTCCTCACGACGTTTCTGCTCAACGTGCGGCACGTCCTCTACGGGCTCGCGCTCGGAAGACGCGTGCGCCTCGAGGGGTGGCGAAGGCCGGTCGCGGCGTTCTTCCTGACCGACGAGGTCTTCGGCGTGGTCTCCTCTCGGCGTGCGCCGACGTTCGCCTACCTGCTCGGCGCGGAGCTCAGCCTCTTCGTCACGTGGAATCTCTCGACGCTCGGCGGCGCGGTCCTCGGCGGCGCGATCCCCGACCCCGAGAGGCTCGGCCTCGATCTCGTCTTCCCGCTCGCGTTCCTCGCCCTGCTCGTGCCCCTCGTTCGGACCCGCGTCGAGCTGGTCGTCGCGCTTGTCTCGGGGGCGCTCGCCTACGGGGTGGCGCGGGCGTCGTCCGGGGGCATCCCGATCGTGGTCAGCGGGGTCGTCGGGAGCCTGCTGGGGGCATGGCTTACGCGCGGGCACGCGGTCCAGGAGCCGCGGCTCGAGGATGCGATCCGGGAGGTCGCGTGACGTTCTGGACCGCGCTCGCTGGGATGGTCGCAGTGACCTTCGGGGCGCGGTACGCCGGTCTCGCGCTCCGCACGGAGCTGCCGGCGTTCTGGGTGCGGTTCCTCCACTTCGTGCCGATCGCCGTGTTCGCGGCGCTCGTCACGCCCTCGCTCGAAGGCGGCCTGGGCGAGGGTGAGATCCGCGCGGTCGGCGCCGTCGCAACGGCGCTCGTCGCCTGGCGGACGAAGAGCCTCGGCCTGTCGATCGCCGCCGGGATGCTCGCCTTCTGGCTCTTGCGGATTCCGTTCTGACGACACGGGGGAAACCATGTTTCCGCCGCGAGACCCCTTCTTCAGGCTCGTACGATTCCTCCACGGTCTGGGTGGGAGGTCAGTCGGTGCGGCCGGTGAGCCAGCGGAAGCGCTGGCGTGTGATCGCCTCCAGGTCGGCCGCTGTGAGGACGCCGCCGAGGCGGTCGGCCACCGAGCGCAGCAGCCCGCCGCCGATGAAGACCCACGCCTCCGCGTTCGGGTCGCGGTCGGCCGGCACGACGCCGCGCGCCTGGCCGGCGCGCAACGCCGCGGCGACGAAGTCGTGCACCTCGCGCATGTGCCTGCGGATCTCGCGCCGCACGACGGGATCCTCACCGGCCTCCGTCAGTCCCTGCAGCCAGAGATTCGGCATCGTCGGGCTGCGCCAGGGCGACTGCTGGCCGGTCGGCGCCGCACTGCCCGTGAAGACCGCGATCTTTGCCTCGAGCTGCTTCCTCGTCTCCTCCCAGGCGACGTCGAGACATGCGACCCAGAGGTCGCGCTTCGAGGCGAAGTGGCGGTAGATGACTGGCTCGCTGACGCCCGCCTTCCGTGCGATCTCCGCGGTCGTCGCCCCCGCGTAGCTCGTCGACGAGAACACGCGGAGCGCGGCGCGCACGATCGCCTGCCGTCGCTGCGCGGCGGGCAGGCGCCTGGACGCCTCGCGGAGCTCCGAGGTCATGCCGCCTCGACGGAGGGCGCACGGCGTTGCTCGGCGCCGTGCGCCTCGGTGCGGTGCGGCCGGATGAGCCACGCGGCGACGAGCGAGCCGACGAGCGCGATGGCCGACCCCACGAGCAGCGCGCGCTCGAAGCCACGCATGAACGACTCAGTGGTCGGCGGCGTCGCGAGCTGCGACGCCATGATCGCGCCCATCAGCGCGATGCCCGTGGAGCCGCCGACCTGACGGCAGGCGTTGAGGACGGCCGAGCCGACGCCCGCCTTCTCGACGGGCACCGCGCGCGTCGCGGCGGCGGCGCTCGGGGTCATCGTCATCGCCATCCCTACGCCGCCGACCACGAGCCCGGGCAGGAGCCGCCAGAACGTCGCGTCGCTCCCGAGCTGGCTGAAGTACGCGAGCTGGACGGCGAGGAGCAGCATCCCTCCCGCCATCAGCCCGCGCGAGCCCCAGCGGTCGGACAGCCGGCCCGCCGCCGGCGCGATGAGGATGATCAGCACCGTCATCGGCAGGAACGTCGCGCCGGCCTCGACGGCGGAGTACCCGAGCACGTTCTGCATGTACAGCGACACGAAGAAGAAGACGCCGAACATGGCGAGCGCGACGAGGAGCATCACGAGGTTCGCGCCGACGTACGTCCGGTTGCGGAACAGGGTCAGGTCGAGCATCGGCGCCCGCTGGCGCCGCTCGAGCAGGACGAAGGTCGTGAGCGAGAGGGCCGCGACGACGAATGCCCCGATGATCCGTGGCGAGCCCCAGCCGTAGTTGTTCGCCTCGATCAGGCCGTACGTGAGCGTGAACAGGCCGAGCCCGGAGGTCAGCAGGCCGGGGAGGTCGAGCCGCTCGTGCGTCTCGTCCCGCGACTCGTCGATCAGGAGGAAGCTCGCCACGATCCCGAGCACGCCGAACGGGACGTTGACGAAGAAGATCCAGTTCCAGCTCGCGTGCTCGGTGAGCAGACCTCCGATCAGCGGGCCGAGCGCGAGCGCCAACGCCGAGACCCCCGCCCAGATCCCGATCGCCGTGCCTCGCTGCCGGGGCGGGAAGGTCACGGCGATGATCGACAGGGTGGCGGGGTTCATCATCGCGGCGCCGGCTCCCTGCGCCACGCGCGCGGCGATCAGCGTGTCTCCGCTCGAGGCAAGCCCGCAGGCGAGAGAGGCGAGCGTGAAGACCACGATGCCCAGCACGAACACGAGCCGCCGCCCGTAGGCGTCTGCGAGCTTCCCGCCGATCAGCATCAGCGCCGCGAACGTGAGCGCGTACCCGGAGACGACCCATTCCAGCTCGGACAGCTGGACGCCGAGGTCGCGCTGGATCGAGGGCAGCGCGACGTTCACGACGGTGTTGTCGAGCATGATCATGAACAGCCCGAACGACACCGCGCCGAGCGTCCACCACTTCTTGTTCGCCTCCGTCACGAGCCCTGCGAGCATTCACCTCACCACCTGTCGAAGTTAGTGCGCACTACGCTACCAGCGCACGGCGGGGCCGCGCGGCGGTTAACGGAGCCGCAACCGCGCCGGACGTAGGATCGTCTCGTGCCGGTCTTCATCTGCCCGAACTGTCGGGAGCGCACGGTCGACGTCGACGGCTACGAGGGCTTCACCACGAACGTCCCGCAGTGCCGTAGCTGCGGCTTCGGCTTCCTGTTCCAGCTGCTCGAGGATTACTACCCCGCCCCTTCTACGGGGTTCGTCGTCTGCGACCGCGACGCGCGCGTGCTCGCGGTCGGGCGCGGCGTCTTCGAGCTGACCGGGTTTCGCGAGCCGGACCTGATCGGGCGCGACATCGGCTCGGCGCTCCGGCTCTCCGACACCGCCTCGCTCGAGGTCGTGCGCGAGTGGGGCGTCCGCCGGCTCGGCGAGCAGCTCGAGCTGCAGACCCGGGCAGGGCTCGTCAAGCCGGTCGTCGTCGATCTGTTCCCGGCGTACGACGACGACGGCGGCCTGCTCGTCGCGCTCTCCTCGCGTTCGTGATCGCGGGCTCGGTCTGGCTCGTCCGGCACGGCGAGACCGACTGGAGCCGCCGCCGCCTGCACACGTCCTTCACCGACGTGCCGCTCACGGAGGCAGGCATCGCCGCAGGGCGCGAGCTCGGGGGACGGCTCGCGGGACGGTCCTTCGCGCTCGTCCTGACGAGCCCGCGCGCCCGCACACGACAGACGGCCGAGCTCGCGGGCTTCCCGGACGCGGCGTCGGACGACGACCTGGTCGAGTGGGACTACGGCGACTACGAAGGGATCAGCACCGAGGAGATCCGGCGCACGATCCCCGGCTGGACGATCTGGAGCCATCCTGCGCCGGGCGGCGAGACGGCCGCTCGGGTCGGCGAGCGGGTCGACCGGGTGATCGCGCGCGCTCGCGCAGCCGACGGCGACGTCCTCCTCTTCGGTCACGCGCATTCGCTGCGCGCGCTCGCCGCGCGCTGGCTCGGGGAGGCAGTTGTCGACGGGCGCCGCTTCCGCCTCGACACCGGCACCCTGTCGGTGCTCGGCTTCGAGCGCGAGACGCCCGTGATCGAGCGCTGGAACGCCTGAGCGGGAAACGGGCTCAGCGGGGCAGTATCCAGACCTGCCGTGCGAGCGCGAGGACCTTGCCGTCCGGGCCGTACAGGGCCGTGCCCGCATGCAGCTTCCGTCCCTCCTCGCCGAGCGGCCAGCCGGCGACGACGCAAGGCTCGTCCTCCGCCGGGAGTCGTTCGACCCGCGCGGTCATCCTGCCGAGCACCGGCTCGGCGCGCCCCACGTCGCCGACGGCGTACGCGCCGGGGCAGTCGATCGAGGCCCACACGACCTCGGGGGTGGCGCCGCGCGCGAGCCAGGTCGTCGCGACGAGGCCCCCGCGTCCCGGCACGGGCCCCGGGTGGATCCCGAGGCCGCTGCCGTCGTCGCGCACACCGCAGACGAAGCACTCGGCGAACTGCGGCGGCCCGAACGCGCCGACGCCCACGGACGCCGCCCTCGCCTCGTCGGGCGCGGGGGGAGCGGGAGCCTCCAGGGCTGGCTCACCGGGCGCGGCCTCCGCGACGAGGCGGTCGCCGTCGCAGAGGAGCAGGCGCTCGGCGTCGCGACGTATCTCGAGCGGGCGCTCGAGCGGCGGCGGCAGGCGGAGGGTCACCTCGGCTGCCGCCCCCAGCCGCGAGCCGAGCAGGCCCGCCGCGTACCCTCCGTTCGCCGAGCGAAGCGGACCCCGGTAGCGAGGAGCGATCGTCACGGTCTCCGTCATCCGACCGATAGAGTGGAGTTTGTGATCGAGAGTCGAAAACCTATCGGGCCCGGCGTGAGCGGACCGGGGAGGATGCGCGAATGAGGCTCGCGCTCGCACAGCTCAACGTCGTCGTCGGCGATCTCGAGGGGAACGTCGAGCGGATCCTCGCCGCGGTCGGCGACGCGCAGCGAGCCGGCGCCGATCTCGTGGTGCTCCCCGAGCTCGCGGTGACCGGGTACCCGCCCGAGGATCTCCTGCTCCGGCCCGGCTTCGTGCGCGCCGCACGCGCGGCAGTCGACGAGGTCGCTCGCGGGTGCACCGAGACCGCCCTCCTCGTCGGGGCGCCCGCGCTCGAGCGCGATCTTGCGAACGCCGCCTTCGTGTGCGCCGAGGGCGCGGTGCGCGGCGTCTACCGGAAGCACTTCCTGCCGAACTACGGCGTCTTCGACGAGCACCGCTACTTCGCGCCGGGTCGCGAGCTGCTGCTGCTCGAGCTGGGTGACGTGCTCGTCGGGCCGACCATCTGTGAGGACGTCTGGCAGCCCGGCCCGCCGGCGACCGACCTCGCGCTGGCCGGCGCCACCCTCCTCGTGAATCTCTCCGCCTCGCCCTTCCACGTGGGCAAGGCCGAGGACCGCGAGGAGATGCTCGTGACGCGGGCGCGGGACAGCGCCGCGTACGTCGCGTTCTGCAACCTCGTCGGCGGCCAGGACGAGCTGGTCTTCGACGGCCATTCGGTCGTCCTCGACGACGAGGGCGAGGTGATCGCTCGCGCGCCGGGCTTCGAGGAGGCGCTGCTCGTCGTGGACGTCGACCCGACCGAGGCGCTGGGCCGGCGCCTGCGCGACGTGCGGCGGCGCGAGCTCGAGCGCGCCCGCGAGGCGCCGGTCGCCGCGACGACGGTCTCTCTCGCATCGCCGCGAGAGGTCGTGCAGCGGCGCGAGCCGACGATCGCGCCCTTCGCGTCCGAGCTCGAGCAGATGCGCCGAGGGCTCGTGCTCGGGCTCTCCGACTACGTCGCCAAGAACGGCTTCCGGGACGTCGTGATCGGCATCTCGGGCGGGATCGACTCCGCCCTGACCGCCGCGATCGCGACGGAGGCTCTCGGCGCCGAGCGGGTGCACACGGTCTCGATGCCGTCGCGCTTCTCCTCCGACGAGACCCGCGACGATGCCCGGACGGTGAGCGAGAACCTCGGGGTGGACTTCCGCGAGATCCCGATCGAGACGGTCGTCGGCGCCTACCACGAGGCGCTCGGCGGTCTCGACGGGCTCGCCGCCGAGAACCTCCAGGCGCGGATCCGCGGAACGCTTCTGATGGCGCTCTCCAACACGCACGGCTGGCTGGTGCTCGCGACCGGCAACAAGTCCGAGGTGGCGGTGGGGTATGCGACGATCTACGGGGACATGGTCGGCGGCTTCGCCGTCCTCAAGGACGTGTTCAAGACCGACGTGTTCCGGCTAGCCCGCCACGTCAACGAGCAGGCCCGCCGCGAGCTCGTGCCGGTGTCGACGATCGAGCGTCCGCCCACCGCGGAGCTCCGGGCAGGTCAGCGGGACGACCAGTCGCTGCCGCCGTACGAGATGCTCGACCCCGTGCTCGAGGCCTACGTCGAGCTCGACCGCTCGCGGGAGGAGCTCGAGGCGCAGTTCGATCCCGACGTCGTCGGGCGGGTGCTCGTCCTCGTCGACCGGGCCGAGTACAAGCGGCGTCAGGCCGCACCGGGAGTGAAGCTCCGCCCCCGCGCCTTCGGTCGCGACTGGCGGACGCCCATCACGAACCGCTGGAGGGGCTAGATGCCCCTCCAGCGGTTGAAGCCACGCCCCGGAACCACGCCCAAAAGACCCCGCTCAGCCGCTAGCCGTCATCGCCGCCAGCGCCTCGACGGTGCGCCAGTTTCGCACGGTGACGGTCGTCGGCAGGCGGCGCCTGACGAGCGCCTCCATCAGCTTCGACCCTCCCTGGCCGTTCGGGACGCTGACGTACAGCTCGCGGCCGTGCAGCGTGAGCTCGTCCGGAAGATACGGCGTGAGGTCGCCCAGACCGAGCTGTCCGAGCTCGACCTCGTCCCCGAGGAACGCGACGACGACCTTCGTCGGATCCGACACCGTGTACGGGCTCGCCTCCACGACCTGCGCGAGCTCGCGGCCGGTGCGGAGGAGGACGGCGACCTCGTGCCCGGTCTCCTTCGCGATCGCCTCCGAGAGCCGGGCCGCGTGGTCGCCCTTGCCCTTCGGGGTGAAGACGACGTTGCCGCTCTGGAGGTATGTCTCGACGTCCGTGTGGCCGATGGACTCGACGATCTCCCGCAACGTCCCCATCGGGATCCGCTTGTTGGAGCCGATGTTGATCCCGCGCAGGAGAGCCGCAACGCGCATCGCTCGAATGTACTCGGCGGGAGACTGTGCTGCGGGTGGCCGGAGCTGCTCGCAACACAGTGTCACAGTCACAAAGGTCCTGTGTCTCGCCGGCGAGTCAGCCCAGAAGCGTCCGCAGCTCGCGGAACCAGCGCAGCCGCTCGTCCCACGGCACCGCGGCGTTCGCCGGCGAGGTGGACGGGAGGACGAAGAGGAGCGTGTCGCCCAGCGGCCGCTCCTGTTGCCCGTGCCTCGGGCGATTGCCGAACGCGCCGCGATAGGCCTCCTTCCCGACGAAGCCGATCACGCGGGGCCGCAGGTCGTGAGCGAGCCGCACGAGCCGTGCGGCGCTCTCCGCGAAGTCGGCGCGACGGAGCTCCGACGACCCGCCGGTCGTGCGGAGCGCGGCGTTCGTGATCCCGATCCCCAGTGCGAGGAGCTCGTGCTGCTCGGCGGGGGCGAACACGCGCGGCGTGAAGCCCGCTGCGTGGAGGAGGCGCCAGAAGTCGTTCCGCGGGTTGGCGAAGTGGAGCCCGGCGGCCGCGGAGCGACGCCCGGGGTTGATCCCACAGAAGACGACGTCCAGCCCGGGCGCGAGGACGTCGGGAACGGCGCTCGTCAGGCCGCCTCGGGCTCTCGCTCGTCGAGCAGCGATTCGAACGCGAGCCGGATGCGCTCGGTCAGGACGGCAGTCGCTTCCGGAGACTCGGCCTCGGGCCGGATCACCGTCACCGCGTCCTCCTCGCCCACCCAGCCGTAGCATCGGAGGTAGCACTCCTGCTCGTCCAACGGCCGCAACCGCTGCATGGGCCTCAACCGTAGGCGACGGACCGGACGTCGCCTCGTCTAGGTTTGTGCCCATGCCGACGAGGGCCAAGTCGTTCGACTACGCGGTCGAGGTGGACGAGGCGTGGGACGCGCGGAGCGAGCGCGGCGGCGCCGTCCTCTCGGGGACGGACGAGCAGCGCTGGGCGCCCGAGCACCTCCTGCTCGTGGGCCTCGCGCGATGCTCCCTGACGAGCCTTCGCTACCACTGTCGCCGCGCGGGCGTCGACCTCACCTCGAGTGCCTCGGCGCGTGGCACGGTCACCAGACGCGACGGGGACGGCCGCTTCGCGTTCGTCGAGATCGCCGTGCAGGCCGACGTCGCGTTCGAGCCGAAGCCCGACGACGCGACCGTCGCGGACCTGCTGGCGAAGGGGGAGCGCGACTGCTTCGTCGGAGCGTCCCTCACCGCCCAGCCGACGTACGACTGGCGTGTGGCGTGAGCGCGACGCTGCTCGACGTGGAGGCCGTTCGCGCCCGTTTCACCGCGCTCGACCGGCCCCTCGCCTTTTTCGACGGCCCTGGCGGCACGCAGTGCCCGGACGAGGTGATCGACGCGATCGCCGAGTACCTGCGGCGAGACAACGCGAACATCGGTGCGCCGTACGAGACGTCCCGGCGCACCGACGCCCTCGTCGAGCGGGCGCGCGAGCGTGCGGGGTCGTTCCTGGGTTGCGCGCCGGAGGAGGTCGCGTTCGGCCAGAGCATGACCGCGCTGAACTTCCTCCTCACGCGGGCGCTCGCGCGGGAGCTCGAGCCCCGGGACGAGGTGCTCGTCACGCGGCTCGACCACGACGCGAACGTCGCGCCGTGGCTCGCGCTCGCGGAGGACGTCGGGATCGTCGTGCGGTTCGTCGACGTCGACGACGACCTCGTGCTCGACCTGGACGACCTCGCCGCGAAGCGCTCGCCGCGGACGAAGGTCGTCGCGTTTCCCGCCGCGGCGAACTCGGTCGGCACGAAGCCCGACGTGGCGCGGATCGTCGAGCTCGCCCACGAAGCCGGTGCGCTCGCGTGGGTCGACGCGGTGCACTACGGGCCGCACGGGCCCATCGACGTCTCGGCCTGGGGCTGCGACGTCCTCGTCTGCTCGCCGTACAAGTTCTTCGGACCGCACATGGGGCTCGCCTTCGGCCGTGCGGAGGTGCTGCGGCGCTGGCGGCCGTACAAGGTGCGCCCCGCGCCGGACGAGCCGGTCGGCCGGCGCTTCGACCTCGGCACGAGCCAGCACGAGCTGCTCGCCGGCTTCGTCGCCGCCGTCGACTACGTCCACTCGCTCGGCTGGGACGCGATCGTCGAGCACGAGACCGCGCTCGGCCGACGCTTCCTCGACGGCCTGCCGGACGGTGTCACGCTGCACGGCCTTCCGACGATGGAAGGCCGTGTCCCGACGTTCTGCTTCAGCCTGCCCGGGCGCTCGGCGCAGTCCGCCGCCGAAGACCTCGCCGAGCGCGACGTCGCGGTCTGGTGGGGCAACTACTACGCGCTCGAGACGATGCGCCACCTGGGGCTCGACGAGGATGACGGCGCGGTTCGCGCCGGGATCGTCCACTACAACACCGCGGACGAGGTCGACCGGCTGCTCGCCGGGCTCGCCGAGCTCGTCTGATCGGCGCCGGGTAGCATCGCGCCGTGGGGACGTTCGAGCGGTCGAAGCTGTCGAACGGCACGCGGGTGCTGACCGCTCCGATGGACCATGCGCAGTCCGTCTCGTGCTTCGTCATGTTCGCGGCCGGCTCACGCTACGAGCGCCGCGAGGAGAGCGGCATCGCGCACTTCGCGGAGCACATGTTCTTCAAGGGCACGGAGCGGCGGCCGACGGCTCGGGACATCGCCACGGAGATCGACGCGATCGGCGGGGAGTTCAACGCGTTCACGGGCAAGGAGCTGACCGGCTACTACGTGAAGTGCGCCGCCCAGACGCGCGACGTGGCGCTGGACGTCCTCGTCGACATGCTCCGGCATTCCCGCTTCGACGCCGCCGAGATCGACCGCGAGAAGGGCGTGATCGTCGAGGAGATGAACATGTACGCGGACACGCCGCGGAGCTACGTCGGCAACGTCTGGGAGCGCCACCTGTACGGCGACCAGCCGCTCGGCTGGGACGTGATCGGCACCGAGGAGACGGTGCGCGGCGCGACCCGGGACACGTTCATGGGCTACCTCGACCGCTGGTACCTCCCGGAGCGCACCGTGATCGGCCTCGGCGGAAAGATCGGCGACGACGTCCTGGGACGGCTCGAGGAGCTCGTCGGCGACATCGAGTCGTCCGCCACCGGCGCCGCAGCGGCCGTCGTGCTCCCCGACGACGGCAGCCCGGTCCTGCTCCACACGAAGCAGTCCGACCAGGCGCACGTCGTGATCGGCGCGCGGAGCTTCCCGCACGGCCACCCCGACCGCTATGTCCTCCAGCTCCTCTCGACCGTGCTCGGCGGCGGCATGTCGTCGCGCCTGTTCACCGAGGTGCGCGAGCGGCGCGGGCTCGCCTACTACGTGTTCTCGGGCAACCAGAGCTATGCCGACGCGGGCACGCTCGGCGCCCAGGCGGGCGTCGACCTGACGCGGATCGACGAGGCCGTCGAGACGATCGTCGCCGAGCTGCGCCGGATCGCGCGCGAGTCCGTTCCCTCGGAGGAGCTCGAGAAGGCGCGCTCGTTCGCGAAGGGCCGCTTCGTCCTCGGCCTCGAGAGCCCGCACGCGACGATCATGTTCGGCCTGCGTCGCGAGATCCTCGAGGGCCGTGCCGTGGAGCCGAGCGAGGTGCTCGAGGGGCTCGACGCCGTCACCGTGGAGGACGTCGAGCGCGTCGCCGCGGAGATCCTCGGCGGCGAGCTTCGCCTCGCGTTGATCGGGCCGTTCGACGAGCCCGAGCGGTTCGAGAAGCTGCTCGCCGCGTAGTTCCCGTTCGTCCGCGCCCTATCGGTCCCGGGCGACCGGGAACCCCTCGCGGGAGGCGGCAAGCGCGAGGCGTTCGTCGGGCGTGACGAACGGGAGCGCGCCGGGATCGCCGTCCGCCGCGATTCGGGGGCCCTGTGACCCGGCGCCAGGTCGCCTCCACACGAAGCATCTTGACCGCTAACGCTATCAACGCTATCTTGACGACATGGACGACGAAGAAGTACGCGAGCCGTTCACCATGCCGGTGCCTCCCGGCTTCCCTCCACCGCACGGCCGGGGAGACCGGATCCTGTACTTCCGCACAGACGACCCGGGGGCCGGCCCTGGCGGGAAGGACCACGAGGACATCATGCTGCGGCGCGTGCCCCGCGAGGTGGCGATGCGCTACCGCGCGGCAGCCGGTGGTCGGGCGATGACGCACGCGCAGTACCTGACCGCGCTCGTCGAGCTGCACGCGAGGATCCGCGAGCGGGCCGACGGCGGCGACGAGACCGCCAAGACGGTGCTCGAGGAGCTCGGGCTCCAGACCGTCGCGGTCTGAACACGCCGGCGCCGTAGACTCGGTCGATGACCGAGCGCGAGCTCCTGCAACGCGCGGCGGAGCTCGCCGCCGACCACCTCGACACGCTCGAGACGCGGCCGGTATACCCGCAGGTCACGGTCGAGGAGCTCGCCGGGCGGATCGACGTGCCGCTGCCGGACGGGCCGGACGACGCGGCGGACGTCCTCGAGGAGCTCGCGGCCGCGCTCGAGCCCGGCGTCGTCGCGAGCCAGAGCGGACGGTACTTCGGCTTCGTCGTCGGCTCTTCCCTTCCGGTGGCGCTTGCGTCGGACGTGCTCGTGTCGGCGTGGGACCAGAACCTCGGGCTCCTGTCACTCGGCCCGTCGGCGCTCGTCGCCGAGAACACCGCGGGCGCGTGGGTCAAGGACCTCCTGAGGATCCCCGAGCCGGCCTCGTTCGCGTTCGTCACCGGCTGCCAGACCGCGCACTTCACGTGTCTCGCCGCGGCGAGGCAGCACGTGCTCGCCGCCGTCGGTTGGGACGTCGTCGAGCAGGGGCTCGCGGGGTCGCCGCCGATCAGGGTGCTCGTCGGCGCCATGCGGCACTCCACGATCGACCGCTCGCTCCGCTACCTCGGCATCGGGCGCTCGCAGATCCGTGTCCTCGACGCCCTGCCGGACGGACGGCTCGACCCGGCCGCGCTCGCCGCCGCGGTCGCGGAGGACGAGAGCCCGACGATCGTCTGCGCGCAGGCCGGCGAGGTCAACACCGGCGTGTTCGACGACCTGAACGCCGTCGCCGACGCGGTCGAGGGCGCGGGCGCCTGGCTCCATGTCGACGGGGCATTCGGCCTCTGGGCCGCGGCGGCGCCCTCGCTCCGCCATCTTCCGGCGGGCTCCGAGCGTGCCGACTCGTGGGCGACGGACGCACACAAGTGGCTCAACGTGCCCTACGACTGCGGGATCGCCTTCTGCGCGCACCCGGACGCGCATCGAGAGGCCATGACCGCGCAGGCCGTGTACCTGATGCGCGAGGCCGACGTGATCCGGGAGCCGGTCGACTGGACGCCCGAGCACTCCCGACGGGCTCGTGCGGTCCCGGTGTACGCGGCGCTCCGGCAGCTCGGCCGCTCGGGCGTCGCGGACCTCGTCGAGCGCTCGTGCGCGCGCGCGCGCCAGTTCGCGGCCGCGGTCGGGGAGCTTCCCGGCTGCGAGGTACTGAACGACGTCGTGCTCAACCAGGTGCTCTTCCGCTTCGCCGACGACGCCACGACGACCGCCGCGCTCGCCGCCGTGCAGGCGAGCGGCGAGGCGTGGATGAGCGGCACCGAGTGGGACGGCCGTCGCGCGATCCGGCTGTCCGTCTCGTCCTGGCGCACGACGGAGCGAGACGTCGACCGGGCCGTGGCGGCGTTCGCCGCCGCGCTCGGCTGAACGCGCGTCCGACCACCGGTCGGAGTACCGTCGCGAGCATGACGCGGCCTCGCGGTCCCGCCCAGGGAGAGGCGCTCGTCACCTGGGGGCTCTGGATCGCGGTGCTTCTCGCGATCGTCGTCACGTACGCGCGGCTCGACCCTGCCGACCTCTACCACGTCTCGCGCGAAGGTCTCTCGGGCGGGCTCTCGCGGGCGCTCGTCGAGGTGAACTTCCCGATCGCGCTCGCCGCGATCGCGCTCGCTCTCGTCGCGCTCGCTGCGCTGCCCCGGCGGGCCTGGTGGATTGCGGGGACCGCGATCGCCTTGTGCGCCGTCACCGCCTGGCCGGGCGTCGTCGACCAGGACGATCTCGACGCACGGTGGGTCAACGCCGTCCCCGCCCTCGGGGTCGGGCTCGCCCTCGGACTCACGTTGGCAGCGACCAGGCGCGCCGGTTCCGGGCTGGCGCAGCGCCGCCGCCTCGACGGCGTCCGGCTCGTGCTCGCGGCCGTCACGCTCTTCGTCTCGATCCCGTGGATCGCCGCGCTCCTCGGCTTCTACCTCCCCGAGGGCCTCTTCATCATGGAGCGTCCGGGGGTCGAAAACGGCGTGACGATTGCCGCCGTCCATCTCGGAGAGCACCACGGCTTCATGGGGGCAGTCCTCGTCTGGACGGCGCTCCTCCTTTCACGACCTGCCGCCGCCGTCGGCGGCAGGATCGGGACGGTCGTGCGCCTCTATCTCGCGCTCGCGTTCGCGTACGGGGCCGTGAACATGACGCAGGACGCGTGGAACGAGCAGCTCTGGAAGCGCGACGTCGTCGACTGGCACATCCCCTCGGCGCTGCTCCCGCGGCCCGAGCCGATCTGGCTCGTGACGCTCGGCCTGGCGGCCGTCGCGGCGCTCGCGCTCCGCCGCGAGTCCCGCAGCGGCTCAGTCCTCGGCGGGTGATTCGACCGCTCGCGCGGCGATCTCCTCGACGACGGCGGGGTCGGCGAGGGTGGTGGTGTCGCCGAGGGTGCGGTGTTCGGCGACGTCCTGGAGGAGGCGGCGCATGATCTTGCCGGAGCGGGTCTTCGGCAGCTCGGGCGTGAAGACGATGTTCGCGGGCTTCGCGATCGCGCCGATCTTCGTCGCGACATGGTTGCGGAGCTCCTCCAGCATCTCGACGGAGCCGTCGTCGCCGCCCTTGAGCGTGACGTAGGCGACGATCGCCTGACCGGTCGTGGCGTCTGCGCGCCCGCAGACCGCGGCCTCCGCGACCCTCGGGTGGTCGACGAGCGCGGACTCGACCTCGATCGTCGAGATCCGGTGGCCGGAGACGTTCATCACGTCGTCGACGCGGCCGAGCAGCCAGAAGTCCCCGTCCTCGTCGATCCGTGCGCCGTCGCCGGCGAAGTAGAGGCCCGGGAACCGCTCCCAGTAGGTCGCGCGGAAGCGCGCCTCGTCGCCGAAGATTCCACGGGTCATCGCGGGCCAGGGCCGGTCGAGGACGAGGTAGCCGCCGCCCCGCTCGACGCGCTCGCCCTGCTCGTCGACGACGCCGGCCGAGACGCCGGGGAACGGCTTGGTCGCGGAGCCGGGCTTGGTCGTGGTGACGCCCGGGAGCGGGGTGATGAGGATCATCCCGGTCTCGGTCTGCCACCACGTGTCCACCACGGGGCAGCGGCCGCCGCCGACGTGCTCGTGGTACCAGATCCAGGCTTCGGGGTTGATCGGCTCGCCGACCGAGCCGAGCAGGCGGAGCGAGGTCAGATCGTGCGCACCGGCGTGCTCCGGGCCCCACTTCATGTGCGCGCGGATCGCGGTGGGGGCGGTGTAGAGGATCGTCACGCCGTAGCGCTCGACGATCGACCACCACCGCTCCTGATCGGGGAAATCGGGTGTCCCCTCGTACAGCACCGACGTGGCCGCGTTGCAGAGGGGGCCGTAGACGATGTAGGAGTGGCCGGTGATCCAGCCGATATCGGCGGCGCACCAGTACACGTCGCGGTCGGCCTTCAGGTCGAAGATGGAGTGGTG
>DATBET010000048.1:0-1969 GCA_036558885.1 Gaiella sp. | reverse complement strand
GTGGTCGTGAAGGTCGACGGACAACGGACCCTCCTCGGCCCGAACGGAACGCTGAAGGTCGCAGGGGCCAAGACCGTCTCCGGGTGAGCCGCCCGCGCGCGGCGATCGTCGTCACGGGCAGCGAGCTCGTGCGCGGCGAGCGAACCGACCGGAACGGGCCCTTCTACGCGCGCGAGGCGCTCTCGCTCGGGCTCGTGCCCGAGCGGATCGTGATCGTCGGCGACGACCCTGCCGACCTGGAGGCGGCGCTCCGCGCAGGCAGCGAGGCCGACGTCTGCCTCGTCTCCGGCGGGCTCGGGCCGACGCACGACGACCGCACGGTGGAGCTCGTCGCGCGTGTCGCCGGTGTGGCGCTCCGCGTCGAAGAGGGGCTCGAGCGTGAGATCGAGGCGGTCTCGCGGTCGATCGCGGGGCGGCTCGGACGCCCCTACGCGGACTTCGCAGCCGGCGTGACGAAGCAGGCGACCGTGCCTGAGGGCGCCGAGGTGATCGGCGTGGCCGGCACCGCGCCCGGGCTTGTGCTGACCGACGGGGGCTGCGTGTACGTCGTGCTCCCCGGCCCGCCCGGCGAGCTGCGCCGCCTGTGGCCGGCGGCGGTCGCCAGCGACGCGCTCGGCGGCGTCCTGCGCCGCACGACGCCGCCCGGCCGTCACGTCCTTCGCTTCTTCGGCGCGAGCGAGTCGGCGGTCGCGCAGGCGCTCGCCGAGGCGGGCGGGGACGGAGACGGCGTCGAGGCGACGATCTGCGCGCGCGATTTCGAGATCCACGTCGACCTCGTCGTGGAGCCGGGCGCGGAGGACCGCGGGGAGGCGCTCGCGGTCGCCCTCCGGGCGCCCCTCGAGCGGTATCTCTTCGCCCAGGACGAGCGGCCGGTCTCGGAGCTGGTCCTCGACCTCTGTCGCGAGCGCGGCCTTCGCCTCGGCACGGCGGAGTCGTGCACCGGCGGCCTCGTCGCCGCCCGCCTCTCGGACGTCCCGGGGGCGAGCGACGTGCTGGCGGGCGGGATCGTCGCCTACGCAAACGACGTGAAGACGGCGGAGCTCGGCGTCCCCGAGCAGTTGATCGCCGCTCACGGCGCGGTCTCCGCCGAGGTCGCCGCGGCGATGGCCTCCGGCGTGCGGAAGCGGCTGGACGTCGACGTCGGCGTCGCGGTGACAGGTGTCGCGGGCCCCGGCGGCGGGACGCCGGAGAAACCGGTCGGCCTCGTCCACTTCCACGTGAGCGCGCCCGGCGCGGAGGAGGCGCGGAGCTTCTCGCTGCCCGGAGACCGCGCCACGATCCGCTCCCGCGCAACCGTCTCCGCGCTCCACCTCGCGCGCCGAGTTCTGACACGGAGCCGTCACGAAGGGGTATGACCTCGCCCGCTACCGTCGGGGGAGATGAACGCCTGCGGCTCTTCCTCGCGCTCCAGCTGCCGGACGGGACACTCGACATCCTCGAGCGCTGGCAGGCGGAGCACCTCGCCGGCGGCCGTCGGGTGCAGCGCGGCTCTCTCCACGTCACGCTCGCCTTTCTCGGCTCGCGACCGGCAGACGAGCTGCCGGCGATCGTGGACGCCCTCCGGGGCGCGGCCGCCGGCAGCGGCCTCATCGCGCTCGAGCCCGTCGCCTGGCGCGAGACGCGCAGCGTCGGCATGGTCGTGCTCCACGATGCGGACGACGAGGCGGCCGCGCTCGCGGAGAGGCTCCACGTGCGCCTCGTCGGCCTGGGGGTCTACCGGCGCGAGGCACGACCATGGCTCCCGCACGTCACCGTGCTCCGCTTCCGACGGCGGCCACGTCTCTCGCCGCCGCTCCCCGAGACGGGAACATTCGTTCCGTCCGGTGCCGCTGCTTACCTATCTCGACTGCACCCGTCCGGCGCCCGGTACGAGGTGCTCGAACGTGTCTCGCTGAAGGCAGGAGGATGAACCGATGAACCGAGAGGAAGCGCTCGACGTCGCGCTCGGCCAGATCGAGCGGCAGTTCGG
>DATBET010000047.1:0-17463 GCA_036558885.1 Gaiella sp. | reverse complement strand
AGGCCGTACGCGGAAGCGGAAGGTCAGCCGGGGAAGTGGACGAAAGCGCACCCGGCTCGGCGAATCCATGGTCCGTTCCTCTGTAGAGCACGCGAGTAAGATCGCAAACGCGTACGGCGTGTACGGAAAGAACGCAAACTGCGCCTTTCTCGAACGGTTCCCACTTGACGGAGCGTGACGCGGGCCGTAGTGTCCCCATTGCACCGAGGACGGAGCGCCTGAGGTTGATGGCCCTCCGACAGGCAGTCGCTTAGGCGGCGGTCGGTTGGGAGGTCGGACGAGGGGGCCCCCGACCTCGGTGCATTTCTCTTTGGGACCGAATTCTGCCGAGGAATCTCGAGTCAAACGAGATTGTCGCAATTTGCGACACAATCGCTCTCCTCGGTGCTTGACTTGATGCAAATGCCCGAGTAGGTTTCCGAGTGCACCGAGCACGGAGCGCCCGAGGTTGAAGGCTCTCCCGCCCGGCAGTCGCTTCGGCGAAGGTCGATCGGGTTGGCTGGACGGAGGCGAGACCGACTCGGTGCGTTTTCCTTGGTCCGCCAGGCGGCTTGATCCCCCGCCTCCGGCAGGGGCAAGTCCCGAAGCCCACCGCTTCGCGGTGGGGCGGCCGGTCTTCCTCATGGCTTCGCGCCAGGGCGTATCGGCCGGGCGCCCTTCACCGTCTCCTCCAGGCCGTGCATATGCTCGAACGGTGCGCCGGGTCATCGCCCTCAGCGGGTCGATCGTGTTCCTCGACGCGATGCTGTTCGGGGCGATCATCCCGCTCCTTCCCCACTTCGCCGACACGTACGACCTGTCGAAGCTCGAGGTGGGGCTTCTCCTCGGCGCCTACGGCGCCGGCGCGCTGCTCGGCGGCGTGCCGGGCGGGTTCCTCGTCGGCCGGATCGGCCCGAAGCGCGGGGTGCTCGCAGGACTCACCGTCCTGGCGCTCGCGAGCCTCGCGTTCGCCCTCGCCGGCGGGCCGCCGGCGCTCGGGCTGTCGCGCTTCGTGCAAGGGCTCTCGAGCGCGGTCACGTGGGCCGGCGCGCTCGCCTGGGCCGCGGTCAGCGTGCCGCGCGAGCGGCGTGGCCAGGCGCTCGGCACGGTCTTCGGCCTCGCCGTCCTCGGCTTCGTCGTCGGACCGCTGTTCGGCGGGGTGGCCGACACGGTCGGGATCACCGGCTCGTTCGTCGCGATCGCAGTCGTCGCCGCCGGGCTTGTCGGCGCCCTTCTCCCGGTCCGGCCCGCGCCGGCTGAGGAGCCGAGGCCGGGCGCGATCGCGCGCGCCCTCCGCGACCGGGCGTTCGTCGGCGGGCTGTGGCTGAACACGCTGCCCGCGCTGTTCTTCGGCGTCCTCGACGTGCTCGTGCCGCTCCGCTTCGACGCGACCGGGCACGGCGCGCTCGCGATCGCCGCCGTGTTCGTCGTCTCGGGCCTCGTGGAGGTCGCCGTCAATCCGGTCGTCGGCCGGGTCTCCGATCGCCACGGGCGCCTCTACCCGGTGCGGATCGCGCTCGTCGCGTCCATTGCGGTCGCGACCGCTATCGCCTTCGCCACCGAGCCGGCCGTCATCGCGCTGCTCGTCGTCGCCGCGGCCGTCAGCTTCGGGGGCTTCTACACGCCCGGGATGGCGCTCGTCGCCGACCGTGCCGAGCGAGCGGGGCTGCCGCAGGGGATCGGCTTCGGCGTGACGAACACGGCGTGGGCGACGGGGGCGCTCGTCGGACCTATCGTCGGCGGCGCGCTCGCGCAGGCGCTCGGCGACCCCGTGCCGTACCTCGCGTGCGCCGGCCTCTGCACGCTGACGCTCGTCGCGGCATCGCGGGGCGCCCCGCGACTGCGATCCGCCTGACGGGGCTCAGGCGGCGACGCTCTCGCCGCGACCAGCGGGGAAATGGGCGAGGATCCAGGCCAGGTCGAGGGGGCGGAGCCGATAGTCGCGACCGTTGACGAGCGCGAAGTCGCCGCGCTGAGGATCCATCGGCAGCCGGGACTCGGCCGGGTACCAGCGGTTGTGCCGCTCGATGAGGTCGTTCACCTCGTCGAACCGCCACTGCTCGACGACTGTGCGCCACGCCGCCGGGAACTCCCCCGCCGGCAGGGTCGCCGCGAGACGCTCGCGCTCCGCCCGCAGCGCGGACTCGTGGGCGTCCGTGAGGCTCTCGATCTCGCGCAACCGGCGCATGTAGGGGCGCGGGCCGCCGAGGGCGGCGAGATAGCCGTCGGCCTCCAGCCGGAAGTGGCGGAGACGGAGCGGCAGAGGCCGACCGCGCAGCGGGCTCGCGCGGACGTCCTCGCCCAGGCCCGCGAGGTCGCGCCGCTCCCGGGCCGTCTGCGCGCGCGGCGCGTCCTCCCTGAGGAGCGACTCCCGCTCGTCCTGTCTCACGCCTTCAGTACAGCAGAGCGCTCCGCGCCGACGCCACGCCCTCCGGAGCGCCCTGCCTCAGCGGCCGGCGAGGCGCGAGAGCCAGCCCCCGCGCTGCGGGGGCGTCTCGACGGCTGGTGCTGGCGGCTCCGGCTCCCGCGCGGGCCCGTCGTCGGGCTCCTCGTCGACGCTCTCGGCGGTCGGCTCCGGCTCGTCGTGAGGCACGAGCGCGGCCGCGACGCCGCGCTCGCGGAGCCGCTCGAAGTCGCCGCGCAGTGCGGCGGACATCTCCTCCTTGTGGCTCTGCTCCTTCACCCGCCGGGCGGATTCCCCGCGGCCGGTTCGACTCCTTCCCCCGAGCGCCCGGGGCCGAGCCAGCGCCAGGCGCCGATCGTGGCGAGCCCGAGCAGCAGCGTCGGGATGATCGTGAAGATGCGGTAGAGCAGCACTGCCGCGACCACCTCGACGTTCGGGCCGCCGAACCCGACGAGGATCGCGGTGAGGCCGAGCTCCACCGGCCCCACCCCGCCGGGCGTGAGCGGGATCAGCTGCAGCGCACGCGCCAGGGACCACCCTGCGAACGCCTCGACCGCCGTGACCTCGCTCGACTCGGCCCCCACCGCGCGGAGCGAGACGAGGAGCACCGCGAAGACCGTCAGGTTGCCCGCGATCGCGGCGAGCGTCAGCCAGTGCCACCGGTCCCGGATCAGGTCGACGGTCTCGCGACGGAACCGGACGAAGGCGTCGGGCCAGCCGGCCCGGGGCCCCTTCCGCACGAGAGCGAGCAGTCGGTTGACGACGCGCTCGGCGAGGTCTCCCACCGCGCGCGCGAAGCCGTCCGTCCAGAGGACGATCGCGAGGAGCCCGACCGCGACGGTGAAGACGGCGGCGCCGACGAGCGCGACAGTGGTGAGGAACGCGCTGCGGTCGTCCCCCTCGATCCCGAGGAGCATCACGGCGACGACCGGCAGCAGCAGGTTCGCGAGCTGGTTCCAGATCCCGGTCACGGTCACCGCGCGCGCGACCTCGTTCGGGCGGAAGCCCCAGGCGCGCAGGAGGCCGTACGAGCCGGCCATTCCGACGAGCCCTCCGCCCGGCGCGATGTACGTGAACGCAGTCGAAGCCTGCGTGAACGGCAGCGCCTGCCTGAACCGCAGGCCCGGCAGCGCGAGCATCCACGGGGGCGCGTACGTCACGATGTTGGCGACGACCGCGACGCCGAGCGCGGCGAGCCAGACGGGGTCGAGGTTCCTGATCGCCCGCCAGACGTCCTGGTAGCTCGCGATCTTCGGCAGCACGATCGCGAACGTCACGATCACGACCGCGATGCCGATGGCCCCGAACACCAGGTTCCGCGTTCGCCGGCCCATCGGGCCGAACCCTACGCCGCTCAGAGGAGCGACGAGGCGCCGCGGAGCAGCTGGAGCAGCAGCCCGAGCGGCAGGTGCTCGGCGGCGAACCGCAGGGCGCCCGCGGTGGAGTCGCCGACGAGGCCCTGGTCCTGCGCCTGCGAGACGGCGCGCACGAGCCCCTCACGAAGCGCCTCCTCGAGATCGTCCCGGGAGCGGCCTTCCTTCTGCGCGAGCTCGTCGAGCTCGTCGACGCTCCGCAACGCGAGCACGAGCTCCTCACGCGAGACGCCCAGCCGGCACGCCGCCGCGTCGGCCGCGGCGAGGACGACGGCCTCGACTCGCTCCTCCGTCCCGGTCGCCGGGCGGGCCGGCCTCGCCACGCACGGGTTCGCGACGGGTGTCGGCTCGTACGACGTGCCGCCGAGCGCGACGTATGCCAACACGAGCCCGGCCGCCAGGAGGCACGAGACGACGAACGTCGCAGCCTTCACACGCTCACCCGCCCGCGGGAGAGCGCGATCGGCACGAGCGCGGCGAGCGCGAGGATCGCCGCAAGCAGGAAGGGGCGGGAGAACGCGGCGGTGACCGCCCGGTCGAGCTCCGAGACGAGCGTGGCCTCCAGGCTCCGGTACGCCTCGTCGTCCGGCCGGTCGACGAACGCCTCGCGCACGTCGGGCACCTCGCGATCGGAGGCGTGGACGATCGCGAGCACGTCTTGGGCGAGTCCCAGCTTCTCGAGCGGCGGGATCGAGCTGTCGATCACCGCGGCCGCCCCTGCGCGCAGGGCCCGATCCTCGTTCCGGTCGAGCGCGGTCGTGAAGATCGGGGTCAGCAGCAGCAGGCCGAGCACGACGCCCGCATGACGGGCGGCGATCGTCCACCCACCGTGTACCGCCTGCGGTGCTCGGCCCTCGAGCGCGCGCTCCGTCAACGCGGAGAGCGACAGCCCGAGGCCCGCTCCCACGAGCACCTGCGGCGCGAGCGTCCACAGCCATGACGAGCCCGGGAGGAAGCCCAGCGCGCCGAGCCCACCGGCGATCAGCACGGCGCCCGACGCGGCGCGGGTACGGGATCCGCCGAGCCGGTGCGCCACGCGGCCGGTCGCGATCGCGGAGGCGGGCAGCACGGTGACGATCACCCCGGCCGCCGCGGAGTCGATCCGCCAGCCGTCGACGAGCAGCAGCACGAGCAGGAAGAGTGCGGCCGTCAGCGCGCCGGAGATCAGGAGCAGCGCGAGGTTCGCGGGGACATGCGGCCGACCGGCCGGGCCGGTGACGGGTCGCGCGTGGAGGCCGACCAGCGCGATCACGGTGAGGAGCGCGAGCGGCGCCTGCACGAGGAAGATCGACTCCCAGCCGAGGGTCTCGGTGAGGATGCCGCCCGCGGCAGGCCCGAGCGCCGCCCCGACGACGCCCGCCGTCGCCCAGGTGCGCACCGCGCGGGCATCCGAGCCGTCGATCGCGTTGAGCAGGTCGAGCGCCGCGCAGACGAGGAGCGCGCCGCCGACCGCCTGGACGCAGCGCGCACCGACGAGCACGCCGAACGACGGCGCGAGCCCGCAGACGAGAGACGACGCGGCGAAGACCAGCGTCCCGGCGGCGAACGCCGCACGCGGGCGCCGGCGCGCCGCATAGGCGGCGGGCACGGCTGCGAGCGCGAGGCCGAGGTTGTACGACGTCAGGACCCAGGCGACCTGCGGGATCTCGACGTCGAACCGGCGCAGGATGTCCGGCAGAGCGAGGGTCACGACCGAGGAGTCCGCGAGCGCGAGCCCGATCCCTAGGCCCACCAGAGCCCGCCGCCGACCCGCGTTCATCGGGCGAACTGTAGGGGCCCGCTGCGACCACGCCCGCGCCGACCCGCCGGTACGATCGCGCCGTGCCGTTCTGGACGTGGATCCCGCTCGTCATACTGCTCGTCCTCCTGCTGCTGCTCGGCAGCGTCGTCGTCCTGGGACGCATCGGGAACGGCCGCTATCTGCGGCCCGTCGTCACGTTCCTCTCGCGCGTGCCGCTCTTCAAGCGTTGGTTCCAGAAAGCGTCGATCGCCGCGCTCGAGCGGCAAAACCCCGAGCTTGCAGGCGCGATGAAGAAGATCCAGGCGTTCGGCGAGCCGAAGACGCCGGAGCAGGCGCAGCGCATGCTCAACCTGCTGACGCCGAGCGAACGGCGCGCCTACATGGCGGCAGTCGGCGAGGAGAACCAGATGCCGGAGGCGACCAACCGGCAGCTCCGGCGGCGCATGGAGCACGGCGGCGCGGGCATGCCGGTCAGCGCCAAGCAGGCCTCGCAGCGTCCGGGAGCCTCGGGCCGGAAGAGCGGCAAGAGCGCGAAGAAGAAGCGCTAGGCCGCGGCGAGCGCGCGGCCGGCCTCGCGCGCGAGGGCGACGAGCGCGCGGACGTCGTCGTCCGTCGTCCGGTAGTTCACGATGCAGGGCCGCAGGCACACCGTCCCGTCGACGGTCGCGGGAGCGACCCAGACGTCGCCCGTCTCCTGGAGCGCCGCGACCACGCGGAGGTTGTGCGCGTCGAGGTCGTCGACGTCAGGAGGGACATGGCGGAAGGGGACGATCGAGAGCTGCGGCTCGCTGCAGAGGAGCTCGAGGTCGTCGCAGCCGGAGACCTCCTCGTAGAGGAGCTGCGCCTGCCGGAGGTTCCTCTCGATCGCCCCGCGGATCGCGTCCGCGCCATGCGCACGGAACGCGAGCCAGAGCTTCAGCGCCCGGAACGGCCGCGAGTACTCGAGCGTGATGTCGACCATGTGGTGGTCGGGCCGGTCGTGCGGGACGTAGTCCTCCTCGTGCGCGAGCGCGCCGTGGAGGTCCTCGCGGCGGCGGACGAGCACCACGCCGCACGCCTTCGGCAGGAAGAGCCACTTGTGGGCGTCGAGCGTCAACGAGTCCGCCCGGTCGAGCCCGAGGAACAGGCGTCCGGCCGAGGGAGTCGTCGCTGCGGCGACCCCGTACGCGCCGTCGACGTGCAGCCACGTCCCGCGCTCTGCGCAGACGTCCGCAAGCGCGTCGATCGGATCGACGGCGCCCGTGAGGGTCGTGCCTGCGGTGGCGACGACCGCGATCGGCGCGACCCCCGCGTCCCTGTCGCGCTCGATCGCCTCGGCCACCGCCTCAGGGATCACACGCCGCCGGTCGTCGAGCGGGAGCGCGCGCACCTGTTCGGCGCCGATCCCGAGCAGCTCCGCGGAGCGGACGACCGAGTAGTGCGCTTCGCGTGAGCAATACAGCGCGCCGCGCAGTGCGTCGCGCATCCCCGTCTTGCGCGTGCCCGGCAACGCGCGCTCGCGTGCCGCCGCGAGCGCGGTCACGTTCGAGATCGTCCCGCCGCTCGTGAACGCCCCGGCCGCGGCGGGGAAGCCGATGAACTCGCTCACCCAGCGCACGGCCTGCTCCTCCACCTGGGAGGCGGCGCCCGCCCAGAGCGCGAGGTTCACGTCGAAGCACGACGCGAGCAGGTCGCCGAGCACGCCGATCTCGAGGCCCGACGAGCCGACGAACGCGAAGAACCGCGGCCGCGGCTGCGCGAGCGACGTGTCGAGGATCCTCGCGGCGTCCTCGAGCGCTCCGATCGCGCTCGAGCCGTCGGCGGGAAGCGCCGAGCGGAGCAGGTCGCCCAGCCGCGCGTCGATCGCCGGCTGGCCCGGCCGCGGCCGGTCGAAGCTGCGCCACGCCTCGGCCACGATCGACGAGGCGCGCTCGATCGCCTCCTCGCGCGACGCGTCGAGACGGAGCGACGGGAGCTCGGACGCGGTGCTCACCCGGCGCGAATTAGTACCCGAGCAGGGCCCGCGCGTTGCGGAGGCGCCGTGGATCGTCGACGACGAGGACCGCGACAGGCTCGCCCGTCGCGTCGCGCCCGACGTGCAGGCCGTCCTCCTCGATCCACTCGACCGCCGCGTCCGCCCAGCCGACTTCCGCGAATGTCCGCGGGCCGATGTCCGTCCACCAGTACGGGAGCCGATCGAGCTCGCTCTCGACGCCTGCGATCGTATCCGCGGCGCGGTCACCCGTCGCGATGGCCATGTCCCAATGGGGAAAGCGAATCGGGCCGAAGCGCGCGTGCGGCGCGAGGATCAGGTCCCCCACCGCGTGGACGCGCACGAGCCCGGGCACGCGAAGATCCGGCCCGACCGTGAGCGGCAGCTGCGACGCGTCTACTCCGAGCCCGGGCGGGACGAACGGCCGCCCGCCGGTCGCCGCCACGATCACAGCCGCAGTCAACGAGGCGTCCTTGCAACGCACCGTTACAAACCCGTCTTCGTCGGTTCGCAGCTCGCGGAGCTCCGCGCCGCCGACGAAGCGGGCGCCCGTTGCGGCAAGCGCCTCGGCGCCCAGGGTCGGCAGCGGGTCGTGGAGGCGGTCGAGGGGCCGCTCGAGCACGTCGATCGCCGTCACGTCGTGGCCGGCGACGGCGAGCGTTGCCGAGGTCTCGGTCCCGATCAGCCCCGCGCCGACCACGACGACCCGCTTCGGCCCACCGGCGAGGGTCTCCGCGAGCCGCGTCATCCCGCTCGGCGTCGCGTTGACGTGCGCTGCCTCGAGGCCCGGGACGCGTGGCGGCCGGTACGAGAGGCCGGTGGCGAGCACGATCGTCTCGGCCGCGACGTCGACTCCGCCCGCGACGAGCGTGCGCGCGCCGAGGTCGGCCTCGTCGACCATCGCGTCGAGACGGTCGATTCCGAGGGTGGCGAGTCGCTCGTCGTCGGCGAGGAGCACCGGCGCGCCCCGCGCGAGGCCCTGCTTCGTCAGCGGCGGCCGGTCTACGACAGCACCGCGGCCGATCAGGAGCGGCCTGAGCCCGTGCCGGGCCAGCCGTGCGGCGCACGCGTATCCCGCGACGCCGTTGCCGACGATCGCGACCTCGGCCTTCACCACGTCACGTGGTCGTTCCCTCGAGGATCTGCAGGGTCTTCAGGTCGGAGTAGAAGTCGAGCGCGTAGTCGCCGCCCTCGCGGCCGATCCCGGAGATGCCGATACCGCCGAACGGCGCGGTGAGGTCTCGGACGAGGAACGTGTTGACCCACACCGTGCCCGCCCGCACCGCCCGGCCGACCCGCGCAGCGCGCTCCTCGGAGCCCGTGTAGACCATGCCGGAGAGCCCGTAGCGCGTCGAGTTCGCGAGCGCGATCGCCTCGTCTTCGTCGGCGAAGGTCTGAAACGTGAGCACGGGGCCGAACACCTCCCGCTGGACGATCTCCGACTCGTTCGTCCGGGGCACGACGAGCGTCGGATCGTAGAAGAGCGGCCCCACGTCCTCGCGCCGACGCCCTCCGCGCACGATCTCGTCGCCGTTCGCCCGCGCCCGCTCGACGAAGCCCTCCACGCGCGCGAGGTGGTCGGAGTGGATCAGCGGCGAGACCGTCGTCTTGTCGTCCCGCGGGTCACCGAGCACGTGCTCGTCGGTGAACCGGTGGAACAGCTCGAGGAACTCCTCCCCGACCGCCTCCTCGACGAGCAGCCGCGTGCCCGCGAGGCAGACCTGGCCCGCGTCGTCGTACTGGCCGGCCGCCTTGCGCGCCGCGGCCTCGAGATCGCAGTCGGAGAAAACGAGCAGCGGCCCCTTCCCGCCGAGCTCGCCCGTGAACGGGACGACGTTCCGAGCGGCCGCCGTGCCGATGTGGACCGCCGTCTCGGGCGAGCCGGTGAACGATATGCGCCGCGCGCCGGGGTGCCGCGTGAGCGCGACGCCGGCCTCCTCGCCGGTCCCCTGGACCACGTTGAAGACGCCCGGCGGGAACCCCGCCTCCACGACGAGATCGCACAGAAGCGAGCACGAGAGCGGCGACCACTCGGCCGGCTTGAGCACGACCGTGCAGCCCGCCGCCAGGGCCGGCGCCGTCTTCCAGGTCGAGAGCATGAACGGCGCGTTCCACGGCGTGATCACCACCGCCGGCCCGCTCGGCATGCGGACCACGCGGTTCCGTGTCCCGTTCGACTCCCAGACGCGCTCCTCGTGCGCCACGGCGAGGTCCGCGTACGCGCGGAAGTTCCGTGCGCCGCGTGAGATGACGCGGGCGCGGAGCGAGCGGAGCAGCATCGCCATGTCGACGCACTCGACCAGGGCGAGCCGCTCGACGTTGGCGTCGATCAGGTCGGCGAGGCGATGGAGATATGGCCCGCGGCCTTCGGGTCCGAGCGCCGCCCAGGCGGGGAACGCCTCCGCGGCCGCGGCGACCGCGAGCTCGGCCTCACGCTCACGGCCGCGCGCCACCTCCGCGAGCGGCTGCGCGTCGATCGGCGAGAGATCGACGAAGCTCTGCTCGCTCGCGACCCGCTCGCCGCCGACGAAGTGCTCGGTCGAGACCTCGACGCCGGCGACGTCGACGCGGCTCACGGCCTACAGCTCCCGGACGGTCTCGAGATCGTCGACCGTGTAGCCGAACGTGAAGCGGTACCCGCGGCCGACGCGGACGGGCGCGAGCGCGTCGATCTCCTCGTGGCCCGCGCCGAACAGCGACAGCGTGGCGGAGCCCTCCCATGCCTCGGACCCGAGCCGGTCGCGCGAGACGGCGCGGACGAGCTCGTGCACCGCGGGCGCGTCGTGGCTCCCCGCGGCGAGCCGGGGGAAGTGGCGCACGTTGAGGATCGGTGCGGCGTTGTGGAACGGCCCGCCCTCGGACGGCCGCTCGAGCGTCACCGTCGCCTCCGCCACCCGTCGCTCGTACGCCGCGCAGGTCACGCCGAAGCGTGCGCCCGCCTCCAGCCCGGGGTCGGCGGGCCCGCCCAGTCCGAAGCTGCGCGTGATCCAGATCGAGCCGAGCTTCTTCGGAAAGCCCTGGATCCAGCCGCGCGCGAGCGCGAAGTCGCGGTCGACCCAGATGTACGCGCAGGTCGTCACCTCCTCGCCGTCCAGGAGCCCGTTGACGACGACGAACACCTCTTTGTACTGCGAGCGCGACGGATCGACTAGCTCGTCGCCGCCCTCCGAGCACGACTGCCAGTCGGCGGCGACGAACGCGCAGCGGCCCGGGTCCGGGTGCGGCTCGATCCCCTCGGGAAGGAACGCGACCGCCTGCTCGGGGTCGGACCAGTAGTCGATCACGAGGAACGCGCCGACGTAGTGCCAGGGCGGGGACGGGACGAGGGACGAGCGGCCCTCGGGCGTGCGCGGGCCCGTGTAGCCCTTCAGGCCCATCGCGCGGCGGTCTCCGCGGGCGGCAGCGGCTCGCCGAGCGTCTCGCGGCTCTCGCGCTCCCACTCGACCGCAACGGGGTCGAAGCGGAAGTAGGAGCGCGGCGGCAGCGGCCCCCACGTGTTCGAGGAGTAGCGGTCGTCCGGGAAGACGCGTGGCTCGTGATCCGGCTCGAGGCGCTCCATGTCGCAGTACAGCTCGACGTGGCAGGGCTCCTCGGTGATCCGCACGTAGGTCGCGATGTTCCCGGCGATCCCGTGGCGGGTCGGCCCCCACGAGACCCAGCGGCCGTGCCGCGCGACATGGTCGAGCAGATCCCGCATCTTCCCGATGTCGACGACGTCGAACGCGAGATGGTGGAAGTGCGGGTAGCCGCGGTCGACGAGAGCCATCACGTGGTGCTCGGAGTCGATCCGCAGCCAGACGCCCGCGTCGCCGAGCCAGTCCGAGACCGACATCCCGAGGACGTCGCGGTAGAAAACCAGGTTCTCGCGGATCGCTCCGGTGAGGCAGTTCACGTGGCCCAGGCGCCGCGGCCCGCCGACCGTGACGCTCGTCGAGGGTCGCGCGTGCTGCGGCCACCGGTCGGTCTCGCTGCCGGGCTCGCGGTGCGGGAAGAGCTCGATCCCGCGCCCGTCCGGATCGGAGGGCCAGAGCGCGCCGTCGTGCTCGTCGGCGGGGACGCCGGCGGAGGCGAGATGCTCGCGCGCGTCGTCGAGCGAGCAGCCCGCGTGTAGCTCGAAGGCGACGTGATCGAAGCCGGGCGGCTCGACCCCTTCGACGAGCTCGAGCGAATACGGCTCGTCGTTGCAGGCGAGCAGCGCCCGACCGGCGTCCCGCGAGCGCTCGACGAGCCCGAACTGCAGCGCCCAGCGGCCCGCTGCCTCGTCCAGGTCTCGGACGCGGAGACACACGTGGTCGATCCGGCCGAGGCGGATCATCGGGCCGGTTCCGTGCGCCAGGCGGGCGCGGCACACCCACGTCGATCGACGACGCCGCGCCCGGGTGGCACAGTGCTCCGTCCCCGGAGGCGCGCCGAAACGGGGGCCTCACCGCGGACAACGCTGGTTACAGACTGCAACTTGCCCCTCGGAGCGCGTCCGCTGGCGGGTGCGCGGGTCACGCAGGACTGCGGGCCCGCTGAGGACGCAAGGCGCAACCTGCAGCGTGCGCTCCGACCGACCAGCCGACTCACGGCACGCGGCCCTCGAGCACCATGCGCTCGGCCTCGTCCTCGGGGATCGCGAGCGCGACGTGCAGCGTCTGCGCGGAGACCTGCGGCTGCTCGCCGGGCCCGCTCAGGTCGACGTCCCACTCCTCGATCGTGCTCTCGAGGCGCCCGAGGCCGGTGATCTCGACTGCGACCTCGTCGCCGGGCTTCATCGGACGCGAGTTCGCGGGGGTCCCGGTGAGGACCACGTCGCCCGGCTCGAGCGTGATCGTGCGGCAGAGGTCGGCCAGCTGGTACGCGACGCCGAAGATCAGGTCGCCCGCCGTCGCCTCCTGCACGACGTGGCCGTTCAGCCAGGTGCGGAGGGTGAACGACGTCGGGTCGAACTCGTTCGCGGGAACGAGCTCGGGCCCGAGCGGCAGGAACCCGTCCTGGCCCTTCACGCGGAGCATCGCCCCACGGTCGGCGTGCCGGAAGTCGTGCATCCCGATGTCGTTCGCGCACGTGTAGCCCGCGACGTGGTCGAGCGCCGTCTCGAGCGGGACGCCCTTCATGCGGGTCCCCACCACGACCGCGAGCTCGCCCTCGTAGTTCAGGAACCGGGTGCCCCTCGCCATCCGCACGGGCCGACGGTGACCGTTCAGGGTGGTCGGCGGCTTCACGAAGTACGACGGCTCGAGCGGCGTCCGCGCCGCGTACTCCTCGATCCTCGAGCGGTACGTGAGGTGGACGGCGAAGATCTTCGTCGGCTCGACCGGCGCGAGGTAGCGCGCGTCGGCCTCCGGCAACGTCGAGCCGTCGTCGAGCACCACGCGGTCTCCGTCAAGGAGCCCCCACCGTGGCTCGCCGTCGACCTCGACGCGGACGCGGCGCGCCAGGGCCTCAAAGGTGGGCCGCATACTCCTCGACCTCCCACACCGAGACCACCTCCGGGTCGAGATCGCCGACGACGTCGTGGAAGCGCTCCACCTCGAAGCGCTTCATCGCGACGAAGGTCGCCACGAGCTCGGGCCCGAGCCGCTCGACGAGCCACGCGTCGGCCTCGAGCGCGTCGAGGGCGGCGCCGAGGTCGTCGGGCAGCCTGGTCCCTGCGTGTGCCTCGTCGGCCCGGTACGCGTCGCCGACCACCGCCTCCGGAGGCTCGAGACCACGCTCGATCCCGTCGAGGCCTGCGAGGAGGATCGCGGCGGTGATGAGATGCGCGTTCGCCGACCCGTCCCCCGTGCGGATCTCGACGCGCGCACGCGCACCGCGCTCCCGCGGCACGCGACAAAAGGCCGTGCGGTTGTCGTGGCCCCAGTTGGCATGCGTCGGCGCGAGGCTGTCCGGGAGGATCCGTTTGTACGCGTTGACCGTCGGGCCGAGCAGCGCCTGGAGGCCCTGGGCGTGCTCTATCACGCCCGCCACGAACGACGCGGCGAGCGGACTCAGGCCGTCTGGCCGCGTGTCGTCGGCGAACGCGTTGCCTCCGTCCTCGTCGTTGAGCGAGAGATGGAGGTGGAAGCCCGAGCCGCCCTGGTCCGAGAACGGCCTGCCCATGAACGTCGCGAGCAGTCCCTCCCGCACCGCGATCTCCTTCACGGCGGCCTTCAGCATGAACGCACGGTCCGCCGCGTCGAGCGCGGCGGAGTGCCTGAGGTTGATCTCGTACTGCGAGTTCATGAACTCGTGGTTCGCGGCGAACGCCTCGAGCCCGAGCTCGTCGCACCAGAGGAGCATCCGCAGCACGACCTCGCGCGGGTCCGAGACGGCGCCGACCGTGTAGACGCGAGACAGCTCGTCGACGTAGCGGCGGAGACCGCCCGGGACGGACGGGTCGCGCTCGACGAGGAAGAACTCCAGCTCGGGTGCGACCACGGGAGCGAGCCCCCGCTCTGCGTAGGCATCTACCGCGCGGCGAAGGAGGTTGCGCGGATCCACGGGCCAGTGCGCGTCGCCGTCGAGCGTCCATGCCTCGCCGAGGCACCAGGCGACCTCGGGGAGCCACGGGACGACACGGAGCGTCTCGAGGTCCGGCCGGATCGCGAGGTCGACGTAGCCCTCCTCCCCCCCCACGACCGGTGTGTGGCGCAGGTCCGTGCCCATCACCGCGCTGCAGAACGCCGCTCCCTCGTGCGCCATCCCGGGGAAGTGCCGAAGCGGGACGTCCTTGCCCCGCGCGACCCCGTGCAGGTCGGCGTAGAGGAGCCTGACGGCCCGCAGCCCGGTGGCGTCCAGTGCCGCGAGCGCCGCCTCCGCTTCGTGTTCGCGATCCGTCATTCGACTCCCGGACCCCTTGCGCCTCGACGTCATCCGACGACTCGCACGGGCAGGCGCTTGATGCCGTTGAAGAAGTTCGAGCGTAGCCGCACGGGGTCGCCGGCGAGCTCGAGCCTCGACAGGTACGGCACCATCTCCTCGAGCCAGATCCTGATCTCGAGCTTCGCGAGATGGGCGCCGAGGCAGAAGTGCGGCCCGCCGAGGCCGAACGTCACGTGCCTGTTCGGCGTGCGGCCGACGTCGAGCCGGTAGGGATCGGCGAACTGCCGGTCGTCGTAGTTCGCGGACGCGTACCAGATCGTCACCTTGTCGCCCCGCGCGATTCGGCGCCCGTGGAGCACGACGTCCCGTGTCGCGGTGCGCCGGAAGTGGTGCACCGCATGTGCCCTGCGGAGGAGCTCGTCGGCCGCCGCCGCGGCGAGGCCCGGGTCGGCGACGAGGCGCTCGAGCTCGTCCGCGTGGCTGAGAAGGTCGACGAGCCCGAGGCTGATCGTGTGTCGCGTCGTCTCGTTGCCCGCCGTCGTGAGCAGGATGAACATCGTCCCGAACTCCTGCTCGGTGAGCCGGGACCCGTCGAGCTCTGCCTCGACGAGCCTCGTCGTGATGTCGTCCCGCGGGTCGCGGCGGCGCGCCTCGCCGAGCGCCCGGCCGTACTCGATCAGGTCGAGCGCGAACGGGCTCGAGAACGGCAGCCTGCGGAGGGTGGGGTCTTTCAGCGCGCGCTCGGCGACGTACTCCTCGCCGACGACCTCCGGGTCCGTGTTGCCGAGAAGCTTGTCGCCCAGCTCGATGATCAGCCGGCGATCCTCGACGGGCAGCCCCATGATCTCCGAGAACACCCACATCGGGAGCTCGGCCGCGACCGACTCGACCCAGTCGAGCTCGCCCTGCTCCACCGCCCGCTCGACGATGCCCCGTGCGAGCGAACGGATTCGCGCCTCGTAGGCGTTCACGACCCGTGGGGTGAAGCCCTTGTTGACGAGCGCACGCATCCGCGTGTGGGCGGGCGGGTCGGTGTCGATCATCGAGCGCCGCGCGGCGAGCTCCTCCGGCGTCAGGTCCTGGAGCGACGTGCCGCCGAGCTCCGACGAGAACGTCTCCCACTCCTTCGCCACCCGGACGACGTCCTCGTAGCGCGTCAGCACCCAGAAGCCGGGGCCCTCGGCCTCGGGCTGCCAGAAGAGCGGCGCCTCCCGACGCAGGAGCGCGAGCCAGTCGTACGGGACGCCGGACTCCCAGACGTCGAGATCGGTGAGGTCGACGTCGTCCAGCACGAGCCCCTCGAGCGACGGGCCCGGGACGGTCGGCTCGGGGGCGGCGGCGGCGCCCGTGGCCGCGGACGCGCCGGCGACGGCGTCGGGCGCAGGAGCGAGCCGGACGAAGAGCGTGCCGCCGTCCACGCGGGCCTCGTAGATCGGCAGCGGGTCGAGTGCCGGCGGCGTGACGACGTCACCCGTGCGGACGTCGAACTCGGAGCCGTGGCAGGGACAGATCACGACCTCGCCGTCGAGCTCGCCCTCGGCGAGCGAGCATTCCTCGTGCGTGCAGGTGTCGTCGAAGGCGAGCCACGCGTCGTCCGTCCGCGCGAGGCAGACGGCACGCTCCTCCACCTCGACCCGACGGAGTGTCCCGGCCGGGTCGTCACCGGCGTCGCCGACCTCGTGCCAGGCGAGCTCTGTCACAGAGGCAGCTCGTTCTCGGGCAACGGCTCGTAGTCGAGGCGCTCGTCGAGCGGCGCGACGCCGCGGTGCTCCGCAGCATGCGCGGCTGCGCTGTCGACGCGGGAGCGCCGCGTGAGGATCAGTATCAGGAACCAGCCGAGCGCAACGACCACGACGCCGATCGTCCAGTACAAGGCCTCCCAGTTGACGTTCGAGCGGTCGTGCGGCTCGGGCTTGAGCGCGCCGAGGTAGCCGAGGATCGGGGTCAGAACCGCGATCGCCACCACGGCGTACTGCCACGGCTTGTTGCCCGCCTGCCGCACGAGACCGACCGCCGCGACCGCCAGGATCAGGTAGACGAGCTCCACGGCGAGCGAGCCGATGGTCGCCGAGAGGATGAAGGTCGCGAACCCGTCGGGAAGCGTCGGGACGAGGTTTCCCGACTCGTCGGGGGCGAGGAACAGACGCGAGCCGTAGTCGGCAAGCCAGGACAGCAGCATCAGCCCGATACCGCCGACGGCCACGACGAGGTTGCCCGCCCACGGCGTGCCGAAGCGCGATGTCCTGGTGAAGACCGACGGCAGGAGGCCGTCGCGGCCGAGCGCGAAGAACCCGCGACCCATCGTCACGCAGATCGCGAGCGCAAGCGCCATCGCGTCGAGGATCACAACGAGGTCGATGATCGTCGCGAACCACGAGCCGATGTACTTCGTCGCCATCGTGTTCACCGCGGCCGGGTCGCCGGCCCACGCGCCTTCCTCGACCGCCGCCTTGCCGTAGCCCATCGAGAAGGCGAACGACATGACGACGTAGAAGGCAGCGGCTGCGCCGATCGTAAAGAGGACGGCGCGCGGAATCGAGCGATGCGGGTCGTGCGACTCTTCGCCGAGCGACGCTGCCGCCTCGAAGCCGACGAACAAGAGGATCCCGATCAGGACGCCGCCGAGGACGCCTCCCCCGGTCAGGTCGAAGAGGCCCGTCTCACTCGGATCGAAGACGCTCAGCGAGATGCCGTCCTCGCCGCCCTTCGCGACGATCACGATCGCGAGGATCAGCATGGGCACGAACGAGACGGCCGCGAACGTGAGCATCGCGCCGACCGCTACCCGGACGCCGACGTAGTTGAGGACGAGCACGATCGCAAGCGCGATCAGCCCCCACACCCACCACGCGGGCCCATTGTCGGAGATGTGCGTGTTCCAGAAGCCCTCCGCGAGGTTCCCGACACCGAGGTAGATCCCGCCGCCGCCGAGGAACAGCGTGCCGAGGAAGAAGATCCCTGCGGTGAGCACGCCGACCCAGGGGTGCGCGCCGTGCGTCAGGTACTCGTACACGGCCCCCGCGCCTGCGAAGCGGCGCGCGTAGAGGGCGACGACGTACCCGATCGCGAGCACGCCGAGCCCCGCCAGGAGGACCGCGAGCGCCGAGTTCCACCCGGCGCCCGTGACGGGGTTCGAGATGAGCCCGAGCAGCAGTGCAGTCGAGAACATCGGCCCGATCGCGAGCGACTGGGCGACCGCGTGGATCGT
>DATBET010000046.1:0-4997 GCA_036558885.1 Gaiella sp. | reverse complement strand
GCCGAGCGCGTCGCGTCGGAGCATCGCGAGCTCGTGCGGACGATCGACCGCGCGGTTGCGCGCGGCGCGCTCCACCGCAACACGGCATCGCGCAAGAAGTCGCAGGCCGCGCGGGTCGTCGCGGGCGTCGGCGTCTAGCGCGTTCGATCCTCCCTAGCGTCGTTCCCGCGCGAGGTCGGCGACCGCGAGCTGGAGCTCGAGGTCCGGCGACAGCCGGCTGCCGCCCTTGAGCGCGTGGTCGAGCCGGGCCAGGCGGATCGTCGCGTCATCGAGCTCCTCCGGCGAGAACCCCTCGGCCTGCCGGGCGAGCTTCTCTGCCTGGAACGGATGGAGCTTCAGCCGGCCCGCGGCGTCCTTCGGGCGGACGCCTTCCCGTGCGAGGCCCGCGAGCTGGCGGAGCCGCGTGAGATGCGCGGCGAGGGAGCCCGCGAGCAGTGCCGCCTGCGCACGTCGCGGCATCGCGTGGCGGTCGAGCTTCTCCTCGACGACCTCGAGGGCGGTTGCGACGTCGTGGTGCCCCCACGCGTCCGTGAGGTCCCAGGGCGGCCGCTCGGCCGCCGCGACCCCGAGCTCTTTCACCTCGTCGCTGCCGATCGGCTCGCCGGCCGCCCACGTCGCGAGCTTGTCGACCTCGACCGCGAGCGCGAGCTTGTCGTCGCCGACGATCTGCAGGAGCTCCCGGCATGCCTCCCGTTCGACCTTCACGCCGCGCGCCGCGAACTGCTCCGCGACCCACTGGTCGAGCTTGTTGCGCGCAACCTCCCATTCGAGGACGGACCCCACCTTCGCGCACGCCTTGCCCAGGGGCGAGTCGCGCTTGAGCGCGTGCGCCACGAGGCAGAGGACGGTGCCCGGCGCCGGGGCGGCCACGTAGTCGACCACCGCGTCGACGTCCGGCTTCTTCCAGCCGCCGGCAAGACGCCCGCGATCGTCCGGACGGCCGTCGACGTCGGTGACGAGCACGAGGCGGCTGTCGCCGAGGAGCGACCCGGCGTTACAGGCGGCCACGACGTCCTCCCCGGTCGCGCCGTCCTGCCCCGCCGCGCCGAAGCGCTCGACGGCGCCGGGATCGAAGTGTGCGCGCAGCCGTTCGAGTGTTCGCTCGACCTTCGGCCGGTCGGAGCCGGTGACCAGGTAGACGGGCTCGGCGGGCGCGGCCATCGCATCAGGCTACCGCTGCGACCGCACGGTGATCCTCCTTCCGTCCGACTCGACGACGATCCGTCCGTTTACGTCAGTTCGCAGCGTCTCGAGCCCCGGGAACGCCGCCAGCGCGGCCAGCGTCTCTGCCCGCGGATGGCCGTAGTCGTTGTGCGCGCCGACCGAGATCACCGCGATTCGGGGTCGCAGCGCGCGCAGGAGATCGGGCAGGCCCGCGTCCTCCGACCCGTGGTGCGCGACCTTCAGCACCTCGACCGGCGGGATGCGCAGCCGGCCGGTGACGTCGCTCTCCGCGTCGGCGGTGAGCAGGACGTCTGTCGCGCCGAAGCTCGCCAGTGCGACGACGGCGTGCTGGTTCGGGTCTTCGCTCGGGAGCCCCGGCTCGTCGGGCCAGAGGATGCGCAACCGAAGCCGACCGAGCTGGAAGACGTCGCCCTCGCGCACGGTCTCGACCGGGACACCGCGCCGTCGGGCCGCGGCGAGGGCAGCGGCGTGGTCGGCGGACGGCGTTTCGATGCCCGGGTCCTCGATCTCGCCGACCCGCAGCCGTTCGAGCACGGCGGGCGCTCCCCCGATGTGGTCGCGCTGCGGATGCGTGAGCACGATCGCAGCGAGCGACCGGACCCCCATGTCGTGCAGCTGACCCGCGACGTCGGCCTCCGGTGGCCCCTCGTCCACGAGCACCGCGCCGCCGGGCGCCTCGATCAGCGCCGAGTCGCCCTGTCCGACGTCGAGGAACGTCACGCGCAGCCCGTCCGGCGGCGTCCACGACGGAGCGGGCTCGAGCGCGCAGGCGGCCGCCGCGAGCGTCGACGCAAGAGACACGAGGCCGACTACGGCGCTCCGCCGCCGGTACAGAGGGACCCGGCGGAGAGCCACCACCGCTCCCGAGACGGCGAGGATCGCCACGAGCGCAACGGGCGAGCGGATCTGAGCCGACGGCCACGCGCTGACCACACGCGCCACGAAGGCGATCCAGGCCGCGCAGCCGCCTGCGAGCCAGGCGAGCGAGGCTGCGGCGCCCGGCAGGACCGGCTCGACCGCGGCCGCCGCGAGCGATAGCGCGATCAGCGGCGGCATCGCGGGCTCGGCGGCCACGTTCGCGGGAACGGTCCACAGCGCGACCGCGCCGAAGTGCAGCCAGACGATCGGCGCCGTGACGAGACCGCAGGCGACAGCGACGACGAGGACGTCCCACAACCCGCGCGGGACCGGGTACGCGTCCGGCACTCCGGCAAGGCGAGACACGACGACGAAGATCGCTGCGACGGCGGCGAACGAGAGCTGGAAGCCCGGCTCGAGCGCCGCCGACGGCGTCCACGCGAGCAGCACGAGCGCGCCCACGGCCATCGCGTGCCACCGGTCTCGCGGGCGTGCGGTGATCCAGCCGAGCGAGGCGAGGATCCCGGCGACCGCGGCACGCACGACCGACGGCTGCCAGCCGACCGCGAGCGCGTACGCGAGCACGACGAGGATCGCGACGCCCTCGCCCGCGAGGCGCCCGATTCCCGCGATCCGGGCGACAGTGACCACGCCGACGGCGGTGATCGCCACGTTCTGGCCCGAGACCGCGAGGAGATGGGTGAGGCCGCTTGCCCGGAAGGCGTCGTGGAGGGCCGGATCGAGCCCGTCGTCCTCTCCGAGCGCGATCCCGGTCAGGACCGTGCGGCGCTCCCCGGACGTCCCGCTCGCGAGCGTCCGCTCCACGTGCGCGTGCAGCCGGTCGGCGACGCCACCGATCCCGCCCCGCCGGCCAACGATGCGCGCGTCTTCGCCGCGCAGCACGACGTGGACGCCCTGCCGCGCCAGCCAGGCACGCTCGTCGAAGCCGGTCTCGGGCCCGCGCGGCTCGACCGGCCGCGCACGCAGCTCGAGCACGGCGCCCTGCGGCGGTGCGCGCCCACGCGGCAGCTCGAGGAGCACGCGCTCGCGGAGCTGCTCGTCCCCGAAACGGACTACCTGGGCCGGTGCGCGGAGCGCGAACGGGCTGCGTCGCACCGGACCCGTGACGACGACGCGTGCCTCGGCCGTTTCCCCGAGGTGACCGCCGAGCACGGTGCGCCCGAGCGCGTCCTCCCGCAGCGCGCCCCACCAGAGCCCGACCAGCGCGAGCGCGAGGGCGGCGAGGGCGAGGCGGCGCAGATCGCGCCCCGCGAGCGCGGCGGACGCCGACACGCAGGCGCCGACCAGCAAGAGGGCGGACGGCGGCCGGAGCCAGACCGAGGCGAAGAGGCCCGCGCAGGCCGCCGTGGCAAGGAGCGCGGGCCAGCTCGTCTCGACGATCCGCCTCACGGCGTCACCACGTCGCGCAGCTGCTCGATCCTCGCGGGCCCGATGCCGGGCACGTCGTCGAGGTCCTCGACCGAGCGGAACGGACCGTGCGTCGTCCGCCAGTCGACGATCTTCTGCGCCGTGACCGGCCCGATCCCGGGCAGCTCGTCGAGCTGCTCGACGGTCGCGGCGGCGAGACTGACCTTCGAGCCGGACGCGGGCGCGCCCGTGGGGCCCGGCCCTGCGGTCCCGGGCGGCCCTCGGCGCGGCACGACGACCTGCTGCCCGTCGACGAGCGGCGCCGCGAGGTTGACCGCGGCGAGGTCGGCGTGGCGCGTCGCCCCACCCGCACGGGCGAGGGCGTCCGCGACCCGCGAGCCGTCCGGCAGGCGGAAGAGGCCGGCGCGCCGCACCGAGCCGACGACGTGGACGACGAGGCGCGGCGCACGGACGCCGCCCCTCGACGGCCCGACGCGGGCGAGGGGCGCGACAGAGGCCGGCCCGCGGCTCGCACCGACCCCGGCGATCCGCGAGCCGGCGACGGTGAGCAGCACGACGAGAGGCACGAGCACGAGCGCCAGCTGGGAGCGCGAGAGGGTGATCACCCTTCCAGCATCGGGCGCGACCCGTGCCCGAAGTGCGCCGGCTTCGTGCCGGATGTGTGACGGCGTCGCGGCGACCGCGTCGCGCGCCTACGCCACGAGGTTTACGAGCCGGTCGGGCACCACGATCGTCTTGCGCGGCTCGCCCCGGACGTGCGCCTGGACGCGCTCGGAGGCGAGGGCGAGCGCGACGAGCTCGTCGTCGGGCGTTCCCACGGGCACGTGCAGCCGGTCGCGGAGGCGCCCGTTCACCTGGACGACGACCTCGACGGTCTCCGATGCGACCAGTCCCTGGTCGGCCACCGGCCAGGGCGTCTCCCAGAGCGTGCGGTGCCCGAGCCGCTCCCAGAGCTCCTCCGCGACGTGCGGCGCGTAGGGCTGGATCAGCGAGAGCACCGCCTCGGTGGCGAAACGGACCTCGCCCGCGCGCTCCGGCTCGTCCTTCACACGGTAGATCTCGTTGACGAGCTCGAACAGCGCCGCGATCGGGGTGTGGAACTGGAAGCGCCGCAGGATGTCGTCCGAGACGCGGTCGATCGTCCGGTGGACGGTGCGGACGAGCTCGCCGTCCGCGGGTGCCTCGACCGGTTCCCGGGCAGCCACTTCCAGCGCGAGGCGCCAGATCCGGTCGAGCAGCCGCGCCGTGCCCTCGATGCCGGCGTCGGACCACTCCTTGTCCTGCTCCGCCGGGCCCATGTAGAGGATGTACAGGCGGAGCGCATCGGCCCCGTAGCGCAGGATCGCCTCGTCGGGCGAGACGACGTTGCCCTTCGACTTCGACATCTTCGCGCCGTGCCGGTAGATCATCCCCTGCGTGAACAGGCGGGAGAACGGCTCGCGGAAGCCGAGCAGCTCCATGTCGTTCAGCACCTTCGTGAAGAACCGCGCGTACAGGAGATGCAGGACCGCGTGCTCGATCCCGCCGATGTACTGCTTGACGGGCAGCCAGAAGTCGACGATCTG
>DATBET010000045.1:0-1751 GCA_036558885.1 Gaiella sp. | reverse complement strand
TGCCCGCCGAGCCCCGGGCCGGGCTGGAACGGCATGAAGCCGAACGGCTTGGTCGCGGCGGCGTCGACGACCTCCCAGATGTCGATCCCCATGCGGTCGCAGAGCTGCGCCAGCTCGTTGACGAGCGCGATGTTGACCGAGCGGAAGATGTTCTCCAGGAGCTTCGTCAGCTCCGCCGCGTCCGGCGACGACACGCGATGGACGACGTCGACGGCCGAGAGGTAGAGCGCGGCGGCCGCCTCGGTCGAGGCGTCGTCGATCCCGCCGACCACCTTCGGAACGGTCTTGGTCGTCCAGTCGACGCGGCCGGGGTCGACGCGTTCGGGGGAGAACGCCAGGTGGAAGTCCCTCCCCGCGACGAGCCCCGACTCCCGCTCGAGCACCGGCAGGAGGTCCTCGCGGGTCGTGCCGGGGTACGTCGTCGACTCGAGCACGACGAGCTGGCCGCGCCGGAGCCGCTTGCCGATCTCGGCTCCCGCGTCGACCACGATCGACAGGTCGGGCTCTCGCTGCCGCGTGAGGGGCGTCGGCAGCGCGACGAGGATCGCGTCGACCTCCCGCAGGACGTCGTAGTCCGTCGTGGCACCGAGCGTGCGCTCCGCCACGAGGCGTCCGAGCGTCTCTGAGGGGACGTCCTCGACGTAGCTCTCGCCGCGGCGGAGCCGCTCGACCCGCGCCTCGTCGACGTCGACGAGGACGACCCTGCGGCCGGCGTCGGCGAAGACCTGCGCGAGCGGGAGCCCGACGTAACCGGCACCGACGATCGCGATCTCGTACTGCGCGGCCGTGCCCGCGCCGTCCGTCGCGGTCCGCGGGTCAGCGCCTTCGACCCCCGCCGCCGATGTTGCCCTCGGCCCGCTCACAAGCCGGGATCGTAGCGGCGGGGGTGGCCTTGTAACGCTGTGTCACTTGCCCGGCGCGGCGGCTCCCAGCGGCCACCTCCGGGCGGGAGGCTAGCCCGTGACGGACTCGTCGCTCTGGAAGAGGCTGAATGCGTTGCCCTCCGGGTCGGTGCAGTGCGCGAACCAGCCGACGTGCGGGATCGGCAGCTTGTCGTCAGCCGTGCCCCCGTGCTCGCGCGCCTTGGCGATCGACGCGTCGATGTCGTCCGTGTCGAAGTACACGACGATCCCGAACGGGCCCTCGGACGGCATGACCGCGCCGCCCTGATCCTCGCCCGTGCGCACCATGTAGTACTCGATCTCGGGCATCGCCGAGTCGCCGAACTCCCACCCGAAGACGCCGCTCCAGAACCCCTTCGCCCGCTCCGCGTCGCCGGCGGGGATCTCGAAGTGCACCAGCTTGCCGGCCATCGAGGCCTCCTTTCCGAGGGTCACACATCATGCCCGCGCGAGCGCATCGGCAATCCGGCCTGCCGCCCGGCCGTCGCCGTAGAGCGGCGGAGCACCGACCGGGAAGGACGCCCGCCGCACCGCTTCGGCGATCGCGTCCGGGTCGTCGTCGACGAGCGTGTTGGCGCCGGCCTCGACCGTGTCGATCCACTCCGTCGAGGGGCGCATCGTGACGCAGGGCACCTCGTACCAGTAGGCCTCCTTCTGGAGCCCGCCCGAGTCGGTCGCGATCACGCGCGCCTGGGAGGCGGCGGACGCGAACGCGAGGTAGCCCAGCGGCGGGCAGAGCTCGACGTTCGCGCCGAGCGGGATACGCTTCGCACGCAGCGTGGCGGCGGTACGTGGATGGGCGGGCAGGAGGACGGGCTCGTCGATACGCGAGAGGCCGTCCGCGATGCG
>DATBET010000044.1:0-21890 GCA_036558885.1 Gaiella sp. | reverse complement strand
CCCCAGCGTGAGCAGCGGAGCGTCAGCGGGACAGCGCGTTCCTCGGCGGCGCCCAGCCGCAGGCCGAAGGCGCGCTCGCCGTCGACGAGGTCGACGCCGTCGGGGAGGTCGAGGAAGACCTCGAGGCGGCCGACCGCCGAGACCGGAGCGAGCACGAGCGTCGCCTCGACGTCGTCGCCCTCGAGGGTACGGCTCGTGCTCAAGGTGAGCGCTGCGTCGAGCTCGGGCTCGCCCGCGCGCGTCCCGACGGCGAGCACCAGGACGAACGGCGCCGCGACGACCGCGAGCTCGGGCCGGCGCAGCGCCAGTGCCGCGAGGAGCGCCACGGCGGCGAGCACGGCGTAGCCCTCGATCCGCGCGGAGCCGCGGCGGGTCACCGTGTGGCGGGGATGTCCTCGGCGCGAGGCGTAGGGACGACCGCGAGCACCTCGCGGACGACGTCCTCCGCCGACACGCGCCGCACCCAGAGCTCGGGGCGAAGTACGAGCCGGTGCGCGAGCGCCGGCGGCGCCACCGCCTTCACGTCGTCGAGCACGACGAAGTCGCGTCCGCCGAGCGCGGCCTTGCAGCGAGCGAGCTTCAGGAGCGCGAGGCTGCCCCGCGGGCTGGCCCCGACCGCGACGCTCTGCGACTCCCGGGTCGCCGCGGCGACGTCGACGCAGTAGCCGCGGACGCTCTCGGCGACGTGGACCCCTTCGAGCGCCTGCTGCATCTCGAGGAAGGTCTCGCGGTCGACGATCGGCGTCAGCTCCAGCTCGTCGGTCTGGCGCTCGACTCGGCGGCCGAGGACGTCGATCTCGTCCTCGCGGGCCGGATATCCGAACGCCGTGCGCAGGAGGAAGCGGTCGAGCTGCGCCTCGGGCAGCGGGTACGTGCCCTCGTACTCGATCGGGTTCTGCGTCGCGATCACGAGGAACGGCGTGCCGAGCGGATACGTCGTCCCCTCGATCGTCACCTGACGCTCCTGCATGCCCTCGAGGAGCGCAGCCTGCGTCTTCGGCGGGGCGCGGTTGATCTCGTCCGCGAGCAGCAGGTTGGTGAAAACGGGCCCCCGCCTGAACTCGAAGTCGGCGTCGCGCTGGTTCCAGATCGAGGAGCCGGTCACGTCCGACGGCATCAGGTCCGGCGTGAACTGGATGCGGGTGAACTCCATGCTGAGCGTCTGGGCGAACGAGCGGGCGGCAAGCGTCTTGGCGAGGCCCGGATAGTCCTCGAGCAGGACGTGGCCGTCCGCGAGCAGCCCGAGCAGCACGAGCTCGAGCGCCTCGCGCTTGCCCACGATCGCGCGCTCGACCTCGTCGAGCACCCGCCCCGAGAGCTCGCGGACCCGATCGAGCTCCATCAAAGACGCTCCAGCGAGCCAACGACGCGCTCGAGCGTCTCGGGCGTGAAGCCCCGCGCGTGCCGGTCGCGGGGCTCCGGCCGGTCTGCCCGGAGCAGCTGCCAGGCCTCGTCGCCGAGCAGCTGGCGCGCCGCCTCCGGCTCGCGGTCGAGGTCGATGCCCCGCCGTCCCTCGAGCAGCCCGGCCGCGATCGCGCGGAGGTGCGGACGGAGGCGAAAGTGGAGATCCAGTGCGTCGGCGATCCCCATGGCGGCCTCGTTCTCGAGCTGCGCGAGGCTCCGCGGGGGCTCCGGTCGTCGTCCACGACTCGCCGGCGCGCGGGGCGGTCGGCTCGCGCGTGGAAACGCGCGCCGCAGCCCGGCGACCGCGAGACCGAGGCCGACCGCGCAGACGACGAGCGCGTAGACCCGCACCGCGGGGGCCAGCTCCCCCGAGGCGAACACTGCGATCACGAGCAGGGCGATCGTCGGGAGGAAGAGCAGGCGCGCCGCCCGAGGGACCGCATCCCTCATGCGGGCACCTCGGCCGTGCCGGGTGAGTCCCCTGCGTGTCGCGCCGCCTCGCGGAGCTCGTCCCGCACCTGCTCGAGCGCGGCGATCGCGTCGTCCTTCATCCGGCCGTCGACCTCGTGCTGGGAGAACTTCGCGCGGACGAAGAGGTCGACGAGCCGGCGGACCGCCCGCGGCTCGACGTCGAGGTGCCCCAGGACGCGGGCGAGATGCTCCTCGGGGGTGTCCGCGTCACGCCGCGGCTGGCCGTGGGCCGCGAGGACGCGCTCGAGCCGTGCGTACGCGGCGATCACGGCCCGGCGTGGATCGGACTCGTTGCGCAGGTCGTCGAGGGTGACGTCGAGCGCGAGCGCCAGCTCGTCTGCCAGCTCCGCTTTCGCGGACGAAGGCCTCGCCCGTCGGGAGGACACGACGAGGGCGGCGACTGCGAGCGCAGCAAGGACGGCCACCAGCAGGACGGGGACCCACGCAAACCGGAACTCGTAGGCGGAGTCACCTCCGGGGTCGATGCCCGGCGGGAGCGTGCTCGCGTCCCCCCGGTCGAGCGGCGTCTGCTGCGGGTCGAACGCGAGATGCCAGCCGCGCTCGCGGACGTAGAGCGCGAAGGCGAAGCCGAACGCGAGCAGCACGGCAATCGCACGCAGGTCGTTCCGCCTGCGCGGCGCCGTCCACTCGTGCTCCCGCCACCGCACCAGCGACCACAGCGCGAACGCGACCCAGGCGAGGAAGAGCACGAGCAGGAGGCTGAAGACCGTGTCGAGGAGCGTGTCCCCGGGAGGCGAGCTGTCCGACCCGACCGAGGTCGATCCCGTCGCGGCGATCGCGACGACGCCCACGAGCACGAGGACGACCAGCACCGGCCCGGCGGCGCGCGCCACGCGCGTGGATCGCACGAGCCGTCGCCGGACCATGCGCCAGAGGGTACAAGCGAGGGACGCGACGGCGCGGGGACGATAATCCGGGCCATGAGCGGGATCATCGATCCGGGTCAGCCGATCCCCATCTACTTCCAGCTGAAGACGCTGCTGCTCGAGGACATCCTCGGCGGCCGCTACGACCCGGACACACGCCTCCCGACAGAGCACGAGCTGTGCGCGCTCTACGGGATCAGCCGGACACCCGTGACGAGAGCGCTCTCCGAGCTCGCGGACGAGGGCGTGATCCTGCGCCACCGGAAGCGCGGCTCCTTCGTGAACCCGCACTGGGCGCGCCGGCAGGTGGACGGCCCGGAGGTCCGGATCATCGTGCCCGAGGGGCCGTGGCGCCGGCAGATCGAGGAGGCGGCCGGCGACGACGTCCGCGTGAACCTCGCGACGGTCGCGCTGCCGGACCTGCATCAGACGCTGACGCGCTCGGTGGCCGAGGGTCGAGCGCCGGACCTCGCCGTCCTCGACTCCGTCTGGGTGCCGGAGTTCGCGGCCGCGCGGTTCCTCTGGCCGGTCGACGAGCTCGACGGTACCTGGGTGCGAGGCGAGTACGCGCGCGACTTCCTGGAGCCGTTCGTGTCGGCGAACCGCGTCGGCGGGGATACGGTCGCCGTCCAGGCCGAGGCCGACGTCGCGGGTCTCTGGTACCGCCGCGAGACGCTCGAGCGCATCGGTCGCCCACCTCCCGCCACGTGGCGGGAGTTCCTCCAGACCGCGCGAGCGCTCGTCGGCGCGGGTGTCGAGCATGCGGTCGTGTTCCCGGGAGGCTCGCGCGGAGGCGAGACGACCGCCTACTGCCTCCTCGCGCTGCTGGCCGCGAACGACGTCGCCGTGCTCGGGGCCGGTGGCGTGACGCTCGACGCACCGGCGACCGTGGCGACGCTGAGGGGGCTTCGCCAGCTGCTCTCCGAGGGCCTGGCGCCGCGCGACGCCGTGGCGTTCGAATGGGACCGGCCGGTCCGTCACCTGGCCCACGGCAGTGCCGCGATGTCGTTCGGCGGGAGCTACGAGGCACGGCCCCTCGCGGACGCGGCAGGCATCTCCCTCGGCGAGCTCTGGCAGACGTTCGGCTTCGCGGCGATGCCGGGCGCGCGCGGCGACAGGACTGCCACGCTCGCGGGCGGCATGGTGTACGGCGTGTTCCGGCAGGCGGCGCAGCCGGAGCTCGCGATGCGCCTGCTGAAGCGGCTCGTGGCCCCGCATGCCCTCGCCCAGATGTCGCGCGAGACGGCGCAGATCCCCTCCAGCCGTCCCGCCGTCGACCTGATCGCCGGCGAGTCCGAGCTTCTCTCAGCGAGCGCGGCGATGCTCGAGCGGGCGGTCGTGCGCCCCGCGATCCCGGCCTACGCGCACGTCTCCGCACAGCTCCAGGCAATGCTCGAGGCGGTCCTCACGGATCGTCTCCGGCCCGCGGTCGCCGCGGCGCGAGCCGCAGAGCTGATCGGCGCGATCACCGGGCTCCCCGTCGTGTCACCCGGCTCGGCGCCTCGGGCGACCGCCGCGTCCCGCGCTTGACAGCCGGAACAGCGGCTGAGAGTATTTGATATTCATCAATAGCAAAAGGCCGGGACGCGGTTCTCTGCCGAGACGTCCCGGCCCGGGAGGGATCAATGAGCAGCCACCCCAAGCGTCTCCTGGTGGGAGCCGCCGGACTCGCGCTCCTCCTCTTCGCAGCGGTCGCGACCGCCGGCACCGACCGCAACGCCGGGCATGCCCAGGTCTCCGGCAGCCTGCGCGTCGTCAGCAACTGGACCGGCTCTGAAGGCGACGCGTTCCAGGCGGTCGTCAACGGCTTCAAGAAGGCCTATCCCGACGTCGACGTCAAGGTCGAGCAGGTCCCGTTCGACCAGACGCAGGCGATGCTCACGCAGCAGTTCGCCGCGGGCTCGCCTCCGGACGTGACGGTCGCGCTACCCGGCATCGTGCGCGAGTTCTCGCGTCAGGGACTTCTCATGAACCTCGACTCGCTCTGGAACGCCTGGGTCAAGAAGGGCGAGTACAACAAGTCGCTCAGGGCGATCGCCCAGGGCTCGGACGGCCACACGGACGCCGTCTTCTTCAAGGGCAACGTCAACGCGCTGATCTGGTATCGCCCGTCCCAGCTCAAACAGCTCGGGATCAAGGTCCCGCAGACGTGGGGCCAGTTCAACGCGGCGCTGAAGAAGGTCAAGGCGGCGGGGCAGACGCCGTTCCTCGTCGGCGGCAAGGACGGCTGGCCGCTGACCCAGTGGGTCGACCCGATCATCCTCCGCGTCGCGGGCCCGGCCGCCTTCAATGCGCTCGCCCGCGGCACGATCCCGTGGGACGACAAGCGGATCGTCCGGGCGTTCACCGTGCTGAACGGCATGATCGAGAACTACTGGCCGAGCAACGCGCTCGCGACCGGGTTCATCGACGAGGCCTGCGGTTGGGCCACCGGCAAGGCGGTGTTCGACAACCAGGGCGCGTTCATCAACCTCGTCGCGCCCGGCCAGTGCGACAAGAAGCTCCGGCCCGGACGGGACTTCACGTTCTTCCTGATGCCGAAGTACCGCGCGTCCGCACCGACCGCGCAGTTCGTCTCCGGCGACCTGTTCGCCGGCGCAAAGGACACCGACAACCCCGAGGCGACGACGGCGTTCCTCGGCTACCTCGGGTCCGCCCCGGCGCAGTCGATCTGGGCGAGGCGCGGCGGCTACATCGCCCCGAACGCGAAGGTGCCGCTCAAGGTGTATCCGAACGTGAACGACCGCAAGGCCGCCGCCCAGTGGCCGAAGAACCCGACGGTCGCCGCCGGCTACGACCTCGACGACTGGATCGGGGGCTCGATCCAGGTGCGGTACAAGCAGGCGCTGGCAGAGCTCGTCCGCGACCACGACGTCGGCAAGTTCATCTCCACGATGACCCGGGTCGACACGCGGTCGAAGTAGGCAGGGAGACGGTCACCCGTCCCCTATTCCGCGACGGGGCCGGGCGCGAGGACGCCGCGCCCGGCCCCCTTCGCTGACACGATGCGGAGCGCGATGCGAGAGACGACGGCGACCCCGGTCGCTTCAACGCGTGCCCGCACCCGCCGCCGCGCCGCTCTCGGGGGACGCGACGTCGCGGCCTACCTGTTCGTCCTGCCGCTCACGGCGATCTTCGCGCTGTTCTACCTGTGGCCGGCGATCAGCACGATCCTCTCGAGCTTCTTCAGCTGGGGCCTGCTCCAGCCCTGGCGCCTGACCGACCCCGACTCGTGGGACTTCGTGGGTCTCGGGAACTACCAGGATGCGCTGAACGACCCCGACTTCTGGAGCGCGGCGGTCAACACCGCGATCTGGCTCGTCGTCTTCCCCGCGCTCGTCACGGGCTTCGCGCTGCTCGTCTCGATCCTGATCTGGTACGCGGGCCGCGGGGCCGGCCTGTACCGGAGCGTCTTCATCCTCCCGATGACGATCTCGCTGACCGCGGCCGGAGTGATCTGGTCGTTCATCTACAACCCGGACCCGAGCATCGGGCTCTTGAACGCGCTGACGGGCCTGCTCGGCCTCGGCGACACCCACCTCTGGCTGTCGGACCTCGGCTCGATCCACCTCGGAGGGATCGAGCTCAGGCTCGTCAACCTCTCGCTCGTGGTCGCCGCCTTCTGGGCGTTCGCGGGCTTCGGCGTGATCACCTTCACCGCGGGCCTGGCGTCGGTCTCGCAGGAGCTCGTCGAAGCGGCGCGGGTCGACGGCGCCCGTGTCTCCCAGATCGTTCGCTACGTGCTGCTGCCCGCGCTGCGCCGCCCGATCATCGTCGTGGTCGTGGTGAGCGTGATCTTCGCGCTCCGCGTCTTCGACATCGTGTTCGTGATGACGCAGGGCGGGCCGGTGCAGGACACGATGGTGCTCGCGCTCCTCCTCTGGCAGGACGCATTCGCATTCCTCGACACCCCGTCGGCCGGCCTCGCGGCGGCGATCGCCGTCCTCCTCTCCGCCGCGCTCGTCCTCGGCGCGTACCCCTACCTCCGCGAGCTGACGCGATCGGGGGCGCGGCGATGAGCGCGAGCCGCACGAAGACGCTCGTACTCTACGGCGGCCTGACGGGGCTCGCGGTCGTGTGGCTCGTGCCCGTCGCGACCGTCACGATGATCTCCGTCCTCCCGCTCGACCAGAGCCGCACCGGCTGGTGGAACGCCGACCTCGGCGAGCTCACGTACCAGAACTTCGTCAACGCCTGGCACCAGGGCGTCTCGTCGTACATCGTCAACAGTCTGATCATCACGTTGCTCTCGGTCGGGCTGACGGTCACGGTCGGGGCGCTCGCGTCGTACGCCTTCGCGCGCCTGCACTTCCGGTTCCGGCGCTTCACGTACTTCCTGCTGATCACGACGATGATCGTGCCCGTCCAGATCATCCTCATCCCGTTGCTGCCGTGGTTCCAGACGCTCGGGCTGGCGCACGGGGGTCGGCAGTACCTGGGGATCGCGCTCGTCCACACGGCGTTCGGGGCCGGCTGGGCCGTGTTCATGATGTCGGCCTTCATCGCGGACATCCCGGACGAGCTGTTCGAGGCCGCCCGTGTCGACGGGGCCACTCACCTGCAGCTGTTCCGCCGGATCGCGGTCCCGCTTGCGCTCCCGGGCATCGTCTCGTTCGCGATCATCGACCTGATCTTCGTCTGGAACGACCTGCTCCTCGCACTGACGCTACTCGAGCGGGACCACCAGCCGATCACCGTGGGGCTCGCCAACCTCCAGTCGCCGCACCTCGCCCAGGAGGACGTCGTCTCCGCGGGCGCGATCCTCGCGATCCTGCCGCCCCTGCTGCTGTTCGCCCTGCTGAACCGCTACTACGTACGGGGCCTGTTCGCGGGAGGCGTGAAGGGATGAGCGTCGCTCGCCTTCGGCTCGTTCCCGTGGGCGTAACCATGGTTCCCCCACGAGCCCCCTTCTCCTGCGCGCGTCGAGCCCTTTCGCGCCTGGCCTCCCGGGCGAATGAATCCCCCTCCGGCCGCAACGCGTCGTTACACCAACACGGCCCCGGAGGGCGGAGCAAGTTGCAAGTTGCAACTTGCGGCCTGCCCGAGGCCTGGCGCCGTACCACGAGCTCAGCGTCGGAGAAACCATGTTCAGAGGTCGGCTCGTGAAGAGCGTCGACCTCGTCGCGCTGCAGCTCGCCGCCGAGCCGGGCGCGCTCGACCTGAACCGGAACCGACTCGAGGACGCGCTCCACCGCCATGCCTCCGAGGGCGCGCTCGTCGTCGCGCCCGAGCTCGTCACGAGCGGCTACGACCTCGACGAGATCGACGTCCGCGGGCGCGAGCTCGCCGAGCCGCTCGAAGGGCCGACCGTGGCGCTGTTACGGGATGTTGCGGTCGGGAGCGGGGCGACGATCGTGACAGGGATCCTCGAGCAGGCCGACGGGAGGCTCTACGACACGGCCGTGCTGGTCACGCCCGACGGAGCCGCCGCGAGCTACCGGAAGTCACACCTCTTCCCACCCGAGCAGAGCCGCTTTGCCGCGGGCGACGAGCTCGACACCTGGCCGACCCCGTCGGGGCGGGTCGGCCTGATGATCTGCTTCGAGCACGCGTTTCCGGAGATCGCGACGACGCTCGCGCTCAAGGGGGCGCAGATCCTCGCGATCCCCTCGGCCGTGCCGTTCGGCTTCGAGCACCTGCTGACGCTCCGGACCCGTGCACGGGCGCAGGACAACCAGGTCTTCGCGGTTGCGTCGAACCTCGCGGGCAACGGCTTCTGTGGCGGCTCGCTGATCGCAGGCCCGCGCGGGGAGGTGCTGGCCTCGGCAGGGACCGAGGAAGTCGCGCTCCGGGCGACGATCGACCTCGACGCGATCGAGCGCGAGCGGACGCAGGAGCCCGCGCTCCGCCTCCGCCGCCCGGCCCTCTACGGCGGGGCCGCGGGCACGTAGGATGGCGCCGATCGTCTTCGACCAGGTGCGGAAGGTCTACCGCGACGGCACGGAGGCGGTGTCGTCGTTCGACCTCGAGGTCGCGGACGGCCAGCTGGTCGTGCTCGTCGGACCCTCCGGCTGCGGCAAGACCACAGTCCTGCGCATGGTCGCCGGTCTGGAGGAGATCAGCGAGGGCACGATCGCGATCGACGGCCGCGTCGTCAACGACGTGAGCCCCCGCGACCGGGACATCGCGATGGTCTTCCAGAACTACGCGCTGTACCCGCAGCTCACGATCTACGACAACCTCGGGTTCGGGCTCAAGCTCCGCAAGACCGACAAGCGCGAGATCGACCGCCGGGTGCGCGACGCGGCCCATTCACTCGGACTGGAGGAACTCCTCGACAAGAAGCCCGCGAACCTGTCGGGCGGGCAGCGCCAACGCGTCGCGATGGGCCGGGCGATCGTGCGCGAGCCGCAGGCGTTCCTGATGGACGAGCCACTCTCGAACCTCGACGCGCAGCTGCGCACGCTGATGCGGGCCGAGATCGCGCGTCTGCAACAGCAGCTCGGAGTCACGACCCTCTACGTCACCCACGACCAGACCGAGGCGATGACGATGGGCGACAGGGTCGCGGTGATGAGCCGCGGCGTGCTCCAGGCCTACGACACGCCCGTCCGGCTCTACAAGCGCCCGCCGAACCTGTTCGTCGCGGGCTTCATCGGCTCGCCCTCCATGAACCTCGCCGAGGCTTCGCTCGAACGGGCCGACGGCGGGCTTGCGGTCGTGCTCGGGGAGCACCGGCTCCCCCTCACCGAGACGACCCTGCGGGCGCGACCTGCGCTCGGGGCACGCGTGGGCGAGAGTGTCGTGGTCGGGATCCGCCCCGAGGCGATCGAGGACGCCGCGTTCTCCGGCGACACGGAGGGTACGTCGATCCGTGTAGTGATCGACCTCCGAGAGGACATGGGCTCGGAGACGCTCGCGCACTTCACCGTCGCCGCCAGGGGCGTGGGCCTGATCCGGCAGGTCGAGGGGCTCGCGGATGGACACCGCACCACGTTCGTCGGGCGCCTCGATCCCCGGACACGCGCCCGGGCCGGCGAGCCTACCGAGCTGCGGCTCGCCCCCGACGCGCTGCACTTCTTCGTTCCGGAGACGGGCGCTGCGATCACCTAGCGACGTCGCGACCAAGGCGGCGTCGCGCAAGCCGCTCGACGTCGGCAACGGCCTCCTCGCGGCGTCGTTCGCGCCTTCGGGTGCGTGGCTGTCGCTCTCGGCGTTCCACCCCCGCCACGGCACGGTCGAGCTCACGAACATGCCGCCGTTCGACGAGCGCCACCGCGGCGATGCGGAGGCCGTCCGCGCGTACCGCGGCGCGATGACGGACGAGCGGCACGCGTTCCTCTTCGTGGCGACCGACGGTGCGCGGGTCTCGCGGGTCGAGCGCGGGCGCGACGGCGTTCCCGAGGTCGAGCAGGTATGGCGGCTCGAGGCGCCGGACGACGCGCCGCGGGCGTTCGAGCTGCGCTTCGGCGGCGCGATCCGGCCGCCCGCGCTCGCCGAGATCACGGAGGTCAGTCCCCTTCCGCCCGTCGCGAGCTCGACCTCCCTCGCAGTCGACGGGCTGCGGCTTCGCCTCGAGGCACCCGAGCTGCCGGCCTCGGCCCGCGTCGCGGTCGAGCTCGACGGCGGCACGAGCGACGGCTGGGCGCCGGACGGCGGCGAGGCACGGCTCGTGGTCGGCTGGTCACGCCGGCTCGAGGTGACCATACGCGCGACCCTGGCCGGCGAGGCTCGTCCCGTGCACACGGGCACACGAGCCGCTCCTCGATTCGAGCGGCGGGGTCGGCTCTGGTGCGACGACCTCGGCCTCCGCGTGGCGTCTCGCCACCGCGAGGGGCTCGAGCGGATCGCGCGCGGAGCCGTTGCCTACGTCGCCGGCTGCACGCTGCTCCGTACCGGCCCCGGCGAGGCGTGCCTGCTGACGGATCACCGCCTGCTGCCGCTCAGCTGGACCCGCGACGCGTACTACCAGGCGCTCCTCCTGCTCACGGCGGGCGCGGACGAGCCGTCCTACCTCGACCTCGTCGCCGACCACCTGCGCTGGCTCTGGGGGCGCTGCGAGCGCCCGGGCCACCTCTGGCAACGCAGCCATCGCGCGAACGGCGAGCCGAAGGACCTCGCCTATCAGGCCGACCAGCAGCTCTTCCCCGTGCTCGAGCTGCTCGACTTCCGCCAGGCGACCGGAGCATGGCCCGCGCCGCCGCCGGGAGATCCGACAGCCGAGCCCTGCCGAACGTGGGGAGCGCTCGTCGACGCGGCCTGGCGCGCGCTCCCGGTGTCGCCGAACGGCCTGGTGCGCACGGACGAGAACCCCGCCGACGACCCCTCCTCCCTGCCGTTCGCGCTCTCGGCGCAGGTCCTGGCGTGGTACGTCGCGCGTCGGCTCGCCGACGTCGCGGCGGAGCTCGGTCTCGACAGCGACCTCCTCCATGCGGCTCGTCGAGCGCGTGTGGCGACCGACCGTGAGTTCTGCGCCCGCGGCACCCACGGGATGCAATGGGCGTACGAGGTGGACGGGCAAGGGGGAAGCCGGCTCTACGCGGACGCGAACGACGTCCCGACGGCGCTGGCCGCGGCCTGGGGCTTCTGCGCCGCGGACGATCCCGTCTGGGGCGCCACGATGCGCTTCGCGTTCGACGAGGCCAACCCCGCGTTCCGCCCGGGCCCGTGGGGCGGCCTCGGCTCGCTCCACACGCCCGGCACGTGGCCGCTCGGGGACGCCCAGGAGTGGGTCGTCGCGAGCGCCGTCGGCGACGTCGATCGCGCCGAGCGTGCACTCGGCCGGCTGACGGGCATCGCTGCGAGCGACGGGCTCCTGCCCGAGGCCTACGACCCGGAGACGGGCGCATGGACAGCCCGTCACTGGTTCGCATGGCCCGCGGCGCTCGTCGGTGCGCTCGCCGGCGCGGCCCTACACGGCTAGCGGCGATCCCAGGTACGCGGGCAGGACGTGCTCCGCGAGCTGCTCGGCCTGGTCGAGGCTCGCGATCTGCGGGAACACGACGAGCACGTCGAGGCCCGCCTCCTCGTAGGCCGCGATCTCCTCCGCGAGCTTCGGGCCCGTGCCGTGGTGGATGAGCTTCTCGGGCTCGGTCCAGAGCTGCCCGTAGTAGCGGAGGACGTTGTGGGTCGCCTCGTCGAGGGCCTTCTCCGCGTCGTCTCCGACGGCGGCGTAGGCGAGCCCGGCGACGGTCGCGTCCGGCTTCCCCAGGGCTGCGAAGCCCTCCCGGATGCCCGGTACCCGCTGCGCCATCGCGGCCGCGCCGGCCGTGCCGAAAAGGAATCCGTCCGCGACTCGGAGCGCGCGCTCGATCGACTTCGGCGTGGAGGCGCCGGCCCAGATCGGCGGGCCGGGCTCCTGGAGCGGAGCCGGGCCGAGCAGGCCGTGGTCCGAGTCGGAGGCTCTCGCGTCAGCCCAGATCTGCCGGATACGGGCGACCTGCCGCTCGAAGCGGGCAGAGCGGCCTCTGTACTCGGCGCCCAGGGTCTCGTAGTCGTCCTCGCGGCCTCCCTGGGCGACCCCGAGCACGAGCCTGCCGCCCGAGAGCTGGTCGATCACCGCGCTCTGCTTCGCGACCATCACCTCGTTCCGGTTCGGCAGCTGGAGGATCGTCGTGGCGAGGCGGATGCGCTCGGTCACGCCGGCCACGCCCGCGAGCGTCGCGAGCGGCTCCCACGAGTCGTAGTTTGGCTTGTCGATCGTGCCGAGCACCTCGAAGCCCGCCTCGTCCGCCGTGCGCGCCCAGTCGAGCATCAGCGTTCTGTCCGTCTCCTGCGGAAGGGTGTTCGGCAGGCCGATCCCGAGCTTCATGGCCCTCTCCTCGTCCGACGGCGGCTCTCTCGACCATGCCTGAGCCGTCCCACCCTGCGCGGCAATGAGCCGGCCGGGCAAAGGTGGAGAGTGCGATTGAGACCGACGGGCGCGAGTGCGTCAGACGCCGACGGACGGCTCGGCGGCGGCCGCGCGCAACGCCGCCGCGGCGACGACGTTGCCCTTCTGCTCGTACAGCGCGACGGCCGCCGTCAAAGCGGCGTCGGACTCCTCCCGTCGACCCGCCGCGCGCAGCACCTCGCCGAGGGCGGCGCACGCGTCTGCGTGCAGGTCGACGCAGTCGGTCCCTGCCGCGAGCGAGATCGCCTCGCGGGCGAGGTGCTCGGCTTCGGCCGGGTTCCCGCAGCGGGCGAGAAGCTTTGCCCGGACGGCACGCCAGCCCGCCTGCGCGTCCACGTCCTCGGGCACGGTCAGCCGAGCCGGATCCCACCGCTCGGACATGCGTAGCGCCTCCTCGTCGCGGCCCTGTCGGTACAGCGCCTCGAGCAGTGTGGGCACGGCGCTCGCGAGGTAGCCGAACTCGCTGATCTCGTCGAGCCGCTCGCAGGCGGCGCGCGCATTTTGCTCCGCCGCGGCCGGGTCGCCCGCGAGGAGCTCCACGTCGGCGGCCGCGACCAGGATGTGGGAGTAGAGCTCGACCTCGAGAACGCCTTCGGCGAACGTCGCAGACCTCGCCATCACAGCGCGCGCGGAATCGAACCTTCCGACCATCGCCTCCAGGCGCGCCTGCACGTTCAGCTGCGCCATGTCGAGCTTGCGGTTCCCCTCGAGCCGCATCCGCATCGATTCGAGGAACGCGAGCCCCTCCGACGCAGGCGTCGGGCCGTAGACGATCACCGCGAGGACGTATTGCAGGCACTCGGCCTCCTGGTAGCGATCGCCGGCGTTCCGGGCATGCCCGGCGGCCCGCTCGAGATCCTCGAAGGCTCCACCGCAGTCGCCCGCCCAGAAGCGCAGCTTCCCGGCGAGCCCGAGCGCACGCGCAAGTCCTGCCTCGTCGCCGTGCTCCTCGTAGACCCGCGTCGCCGAGTCGACCGTAGCGAGCACCTCCTGTCGCGTCGCCGTCGTCGCGTGGAAGCGAAGCTCGACGAGCGGGAGCGCGGCGTCGGTCGCGATCACCGTCTCCTCCAATGCACTCGCCCGCTCCACCGCCTCGGCGAGAACGGCCTCGGCATGCTCCATGTTCGCCGCATCTCGGTGCGCGCGGCCGAGCGCCGGCATGAGACGCAACCGGGCGAGGTCGTCGGCGGGCAGGAGCGCGACCGCGCGCCCCAGCAGGTTCGCCGCCGCCGGCCCGTCACCGCGGGCATGGGCCCGCCTGCCGCAGGCCGCCAGCGAAGCAGCGGCCCGCGACGCGAGAGCTGTCGAGCGCGCGTCGGCAGGCCCGAGCTCCACGACCCAGCGATACGCCTGCTCGAGGTGGTAGCCGACGATCTCGTCGAACTCGTCCCCGCGGCCGTCGAGCCAGTCGGCGAAGCGCTCGTGGAGCTCCGATCGCCGCTCTTTCGGCAGTCGCGCGTATGCCGCGTCGCGGATCAGCGCGTGCCGGAAGCTGAAGGTGTCCTCGATCGCGTCGTGAGGCCGAATCAGCTCGTTGCGGACGAGCGCTGAGAGTTGCGCTCCCGACGAGCGCTTGCCGTCGGGCGCAAGCTCGCCGAGCGCCGCCCACTCGAAGTCGTGCCCGATCACGGACGCGCGCTCGAGCACGTCGCGCTCGTCCTCCGCGAGCCCGTCGAGTCGGGCTGCAAGCAACGCGTGAATCGTCGGCGGGACGTCGCCCGGGTCGCCGCCCTCGGCGAGCATCGCGAGCAACTGCTCGACAAAGAGCGGATTCCCCTCCGCGACCTCACGGATTCGTGCGCGCGTTCCATCGTCGAGCGCCGTCCCGTCGAGGAGGTTCTCGATCAGCTCCTCGGCCTCCGATTCGGAGAGCGGCTCGAGAGTCAGCACCTCCCCACCCCACGCGGGCCGCCCGTCGAGCAGCTCGGGGCGCGCGAGGCAGAGGAGCAGCAGCGGCGCGTCGCGGGTCCAGTCGCCGAGGTGCTCCGCGAGATCGAGCAGGGTCGGCTCGGCCCAGTGGATGTCCTCGACGACGAGCGCGAGAGGCCGCTCCCGCGCGCGCAGCTCGAGCGCCTTGCGGACCGACCAGAAGACGTCCTCGGGGGCGTCGACCGAGAGGGCCGCCTCGAGCTCCGCCTCCGCTCCCGCCTCGCGGAAGATCTCCACCAGAGGCCAGTAGGTGATGCCCTCGCCGTACGGGAGGCATCGTCCGGTCAGCACGGCTGCGTCGGCGGCGAGGGCCGCCGAGACCTCGCGCGCCAGCCGCGACTTGCCGATGCCCGGAGGCCCGAGAACCGTGACGAGGCGGCAGTGTCGCGCGGAGACGGCCTCGTCGAACGCCGCCCGGACCCGCGCCAGCTCCGCGTGCCGGCCGACGAGCGGCGCATCGAGCCGTCGCTCGAACGCGGCCGCCCCCTCGACGACCGCGAGCAGCCGATACGCCACGAGAGGCTCGCTCTTTCCCTTGAGGACGAGCGGATCCGTCGGCTCCGCCTCGATCGCGCCTCGGGCGAGCGCGTACGTCGACTCGCCGATCAGGATCTGGCCCGGCTCGGCAGCCTGCTCGAGCCGCGCGGCGACGTTGACGGCGTCTCCGGTGACGAGCCGCTCCTCGGTTCCGGTGACGACCTCGCCCGTGTTCACGCCGGTCCTCAGTCGGAGGGAGACGCCGTAGTCCCGCTCCAGCTCCTCGTTGACGGCTCCGAGCGCGTCTCGCAGCTCGACGGCCGCGCGGAGCGCGCGCAGCGCGTCGTCCTCGTGCACGACCGGCACGCCGAACGCCGCCATCACGGCGTCGCCGATGAACTTCTCGACGGTCCCGCCGTGACGCTCGAGACAGGTCCGCGCCGACTCGAAGTACCGCGCCATGACACGCCGGAACGACTCCGGGTCGAGGCGCTCGCCGAGCGCGGTCGACCCCGTCACGTCGGCGAAGAGGACGGTCACGGTCTTGCGCACCTCGCGGACCGGCGGCGCCGTCAGGGTCGCACCGCACGCGCTGCAGAAGCGCGCGCCCTCGGGATTGTCGTGAGCGCAGCTCGGGCACGTGAGCACCGGCACAGCCTACGGGGGCTCCTGCGTCACGGCACCTTCCGGGGACGCATGACCTTGGGCCGCCCGGCGGGGAGGTTTCACGACGAGAACGTCATGGGCATGAGTACGTCATGAGCGTCGATGGGTCACGCAACGGCGCGGCGAGCGAGCTCCAGGCGGGTCTCTGGCACTGGAAGGCGACGCATCCGGATTGGGCCCCCGGGAATCCGGCCGACCGCGACTCGCAGGTCTCGTCCTACGCGATCGACGACGGCGACCGCCGGCTGATCCTGCTCGACCCGCTCGCGGTGCCGCGCGAGATCGAGGAGCTCCTCGCCGAACGCGACGCGTCCATCGTCCTGACCTGCCCATGGCACGAACGGGACACCCGGTCGCTGGTCGACGGTTTCGAGGCCAGCGTGTTCGTGCCGCCGCCCGACGAGGGAAGCCCCGACGTCGCATGGCTGATGACCCGCAGACGCAAGGCGAGCGTTTTCGTGGCCGGAGATCGGCTCCCGCTCGGCATGACCGCGTTCCCGGGGAAAGACGTGAACGACGTCGTGCTGTGGGTCGAGTCCCGCCGCGTGCTCGTCCTGGGGGACACGGTGATCGAGCGCCACGGCGAGCTGCAGGTGCCGGAGGACTGGCTGTCCGACGGGACCTCGCGCGAGGACGTGGTCGCGCTGCTGCGACCCCTGCTCGACCTGCCCTTCGAGCTCGTGCTCCCGACCCACGGCTCGCCGACGGGCCGCGCCGGCCTCGAGCGCGCGCTCGCCTGACGCGCCCGTCCGCACGCAAGCGGCCTCCTCGTCGGCGTTGCCTCGTTAGCGCGGTCTTGCCCGGATCTTTCCGCGATCCTGCGGCACCTTCCTAGCCTCGCGCGGATGGTGCGCACGACTCTTCGCTGCGACTGCGGGCTCGAGGCCCGCGCCGAGTGCTCCGGCGGCACGACAACCCGAGAGGAGGAGAGATGGAGTCGAACCGGCCAACGGCGCTGCTGCTCGGCGCTCTCGGCGCCCTCGCCCTCTCGGGCGTCGCCGGCGGGGCGAGCGCGCGGACGCTGCAGAGCTTCACCACGCACACCCACTTCAGCGGCGATTGGTCGAACATCGGATGCACTCAGCCGCCGTCGCCTGCACCCCGCGCCCGGGCAGCGGCTTCCGAATCGGGCGGACCGGCGTGACCTGCGCGACCGCCGACCGGAGCGGAAACACGGCGACCGCCCGCTTCACGATCACGGTCATCCGGAGCACACGCTGACGAGGGGCCCCTTCTGAGGCCGGTACGACGCTGGAGGGCGGCGGCCCCGCCGCCCTCCAGGGCTGCCCGAGCGCGTCCAGGAACGACGAAAGGCCCTGTTTTGCAGGGCCTTTCCAGTAGCGGGGGCGGGATTTGAACCCGCGACCTCCGGGTTATGAGCCCGGCGAGCTACCTGACTGCTCCACCCCGCGTCGCGGCCACTATCGTAGCACCGGCCGTGGCCTTCTGGATCGCCCTAGCCGTCCTGCTCGTCGGCATCGTCGGCGGGCTCGTGTACGCGGTGGTGCGCGGAATTGCGCTCTGGCGCCAGCTCAAGCGCACGAGCGCGACCTTCGGGGCGGAGACGGCTCGCATCGCGGACGCGAGCGCGCAGATCCAGGCGCACCTCGACCGGGCGAGCGCCTCCGGCTCACTCCTGGGCGAGGCGTCCACACGCCTCGCAGCATCGCGCGCGGTGCTGGACGTGCAGCTGCAGGCGGTCCGGGAGGCGCGCCAGACGATGGCGCGGCTGCTCTGGTTCCTCCCCGGCGTCTGAGCGTCGGGACTGTCCCGCGGGGCCAACCCTGACTACGGTGAGGGCGTGCGAGTCGCCGCCGTCGACCTCGGCACGAACACGACCCGTCTGCTCGTCGCCGACGTGGACGACGGACGGGTCGAGGAGGTCGTGCGGCACGAGGAGATCACGCGCCTCGGCGAGTCGGTCGACCGGCGTCGCATCCTCCTCCCCACTGCGATCGCGCGCGTGCGCAACGTCCTCGTCGACTACCGGCGCGAGGCGGAGAAGCTCGGTGCCGAGCGTGTGCTCGCCGTCGCCACGAGCGCCGTCCGGGACGCCGACAACGGCGAGGCCTTCCTCGGCGAGGTCGAGTGGAGCTACGGCTTCACGACCCGCCTGCTGTCCGGCCAGGAGGAGGCGGCCCTCATGCTCGCCGGCATCGCCAGCGACGGCCCGATCGAGCCGCGTACGCTCCTCGTCGACGTGGGCGGCGGCTCGACCGAGCTCGTCGTCGTCGGCGACTCGGAGGTCGAGGCAGCAGTGACCACCGAGGCGGGCAGCGTCCGGCTGACCGAGCGCTTCCTCGTCTCCGACCCACCACACGGCGAGGAGCTCGCCGCGTGCGAGACGCACGTGCGCTCGCTCCTGCCGCGGCTGCGCGTCACGCATGCGATCGGCGTCGCGGGGACCGTCGCCTCCGCCGCGAGGATCGCCCGCGGCGGCGCGGTCTCGGTGCACGGCGACCGGCTGACCCGCGATTTCGTCAAGACGATGCTCGACCGGCTGGCAAGCCTGCCGCTCGCGGAGCGGGAACGCGTGCACGGTCTCGCTTCGGCCCGTGCACCGGTGATCGTGGCCGGCCTGGTCGTGCTGCACGAGATCCTCACGTACTACGATGTCGCGGAGCTGACGGTCAGCGAGCGCGACCTGCTCCACGGCGCCGCGCTCGAGGCCGCGCAGCTGCCGGAGCCGCAGGAGGGCCCCGCGCCGCCCGGCGCGTACGTCTGCTGCTGAGCCGGCTCAGCGAAGCGCCGTGCTTCGCCCGGTACACGATCGGCGAGCGGGCGACGTACCCGAAGGGGAGTCCACCCCCTCGGAGAAGCCGGCCTGGCTGCGGCTGGGCGCCCTCCTCCCTCGACGCGTCGTGACAGCGCGCAGTCCCCGCTGCGATCCAGGTCTACACTCCGCGCGGGGGTCGGATCCAAAGGGATGGGAGGCTTTCGCATGGGCACGACGACCTTCGACACGGCGCAGCTCGAGACGCTGACGGGCAGCATCCGCGGCACCGTGCTGCTACCGGGCGACGACGCCTACGAGGCCGCGAGGCGGGTCCACAACGGGCTGATCGACCGGAGGCCGGCGGCGATCGTCCGCTGCCGCTCGGCCGCGGACGTCGCGGCGGCCGTCAAGTTCGCCCGCGCGACCGGCGCGGAGATCTCGGTACGCGGTGGAGGGCACAACGTCGGTGGGCTCGCCGTGGCGGACGGCGCCCTGATGATCGACCTCGCGGAGATGAAGAACGTGTCCGTCGACGGGGAGGCGCGTCTCGTCGAGGCGCAGGGCGGTGTGATCTGGGCTGAGCTCAACGAGGCAGCAGCGGCGCACGGGCTCGCCGTCACGGGCGGCGCGATCTCGACGACCGGGATCGCCGGGTTCACGCTGGGCGGCGGCCTGGGCTGGCTGATGGGCACGTACGGGCTCGCCGCCGACAACCTCGTCGCGGTCGAGCTCGTCACCGCCGATGGCGAGATCCTCGACGTCGACGCCGACTCCCACCCGGACCTCTTCTGGGCGCTGCGGGGCGGCGGCGGGAACTTCGGCGTCGCGACGACGTTCACGTACCGGCTGCACCCGCTGGCGACGGTCACCGGCGGCCTGATCATCCACCCCGTCGACGTCGCACCCGATCTGCTGCGCTTCTACCGCGACGCGGTCGCAGACCTCCCCGACGAGCTCTCGGTCTTCGCGGCGCTCGTGCACGCGCCGGACGGCTCGGGCATGAAGCTGACGGGGTTCGCGGTCTGCCACGCCGGCGACCCCGAGCAGGCGCAGCGCGACCTCGAGCCGTTCCTGACGTGGGGCTCGCCGGTGATGACCGAGGTCGGCCCGATGCCGTACCCCGTGATGAACACGCTGCTCGACGAGAACTTCCCGACCGGCTCGCTCAACTACTGGCTGTCGAGCTTCACGTCGGGCCTCCCGGACGGGCTGATCGACGCGATGGTCGAGCGCTTTGCGAGCGCACCCTCACCGATGAGCGGCATCCTCCTGGAGCGCTTCCACGGAGCCGTCACGCGCGTCGGCGTCACGGACACCGCCGTCCCGCACCGCGAGGTGGGCTGGAACCTGCTGCTGCCGACCGTCTGGCTGGACCCGGCGACGACGGAGGAGAACATCCGCTGGACGAAGGACACGCACGCCGCTTTCGCCGAGCACCTCGTCGAACGGAGGTGGCTCAACTACCTCACCGACGACCAGGGCGAGAGCGCGGTTCGCGCGGCGTACGGCCCGAACTGGGACCGGCTCGTCGAGGTGAAGCGCCGCTACGACCCCGAGAACGTGTTCCACCGGAACCAGAACATCGCGCCGTAGGCGTGGCGGGCCCGAGGTGGCTCTACGCCTCCTCGGGCTCGGGCGGCCCTTCGTCCTCTGCGAGGCGCCGCTGGAGCACGGCCCGCGAGAGGACGCCGACGAGGCGGCCCTCGTCGACGACGGGCACGCGCTCGGCGTCGTGGTCCTCGATGAACCGGTAGCCCTCGTCGAGCGGCGTGTCGGCGTCGATCGTGTAGTACGGCGGCTCGGCGACGTCGCCGACCGTGGTCGTGTTGGGGTCGCGGCCCGCCGCGACTATCCGAGCGACGAGCGTCTTCCGCGTGACGACGCCCACGAGCAATCCCGCGTCGTCGACGACGTAGACCGCCCTCACCTCCGGCGGCGTCAGCACCTCGCCTGCCTCCCGCGCGCTGTCGGCGGTCGTGAGCGCGCGCGGCTCGGCGATCATCGCCTCGCGCACGCGAATCGTCTGGTCGTCGGCGAGGGTCATCTCTACGGATAGAGGCCGCGGGCCTCGAGCGCCGAGGCGACGTCGCGGATCCCGGCGACGAGCGCCGCAGTGCGCATCGGGATGTCCCGCTCGTGCGAGATCTCCCACACGCGGTCGAAGGCGTCGTTGAGCTTCTCGGCGAGCTTCGCGCGGATCTCGTCGCGGCCCCAGAACAGGCGCCCCAGGTCCTGTACCCACTCGAAGTACGACACGGTGACGCCGCCGGCGTTCGTGAGGACGTCGGGGAGGATCGGGATCCCGCGCTCGCGGAGGATCGCGTCGGCGTCGAGCGACGTCGGGCCGTTCGCCCCCTCTGCCACGAGCCGGCAGCGCAGGCGCGGCGCGTTGTCGGCGTGGATCTGGTCCTCGCGGGCGGCGAGCACGAGGATGTCGCAGTCGAGCTCCAGCAGCTCCTCGTTCGAGATGCGCGCCCCGGTCGCCCAACCCTCGAGCGAGCCGTGCTCGGCCGCGAAGGCGCTCATCGTCGGGATGTCGAGCCCCTCGGGGTCGTGGACGCCCCCCGAGACGTCCGACACCGCGACGACGGCCGCGCCGCGGTCGACGAGCTCCTGCGCGGCGATCCCGCCCACGTTGCCGAACCCCTGGACGACGCAGCGCTGCTCCGACAGCTTCCAGCCGAGCCGCTCGCAGGCACGCGCGACGACCATCACGACCCCGGCGCCGGTGGCCTCGTGGCGGAAGACGCTTCCGCCGATCGCGATCGGCTTGCCGGTGACGATCTCGGGCACCGCGTGGCCCTTCTGCATGGAGTACGTGTCCATCATCCAGGCCATCGTCTGCTCGTTCGTCGCCATGTCGGGCGCGGGGATGTCCTCCTGCGGCCCGATGAACGGCAGGAGCTCCGACGTGAAGCGGCGTGTGAGCCGCTCGAGCTCGCCGGCGCTGAGCGCGCGCGGATCGCAGCGGACACCGCCCTTCGCGCCGCCGTAGGGGAGGCGCAGCAGGGCGCACTTCCACGTCATCCAGACGGCGAGGGCCGCGCACTCGCCGAGCGTCACCTCGCGGTCGTAGCGGACACCGCCCTTGGTCGGCCCGAGCACGCTCGAGTGCTGGACGCGGTACCCGGGGAGCACGACCCTCCGGCCGTCGTCGAGCCTGATTGGGCACGAGACGACGATCGACCGCTCGGGATGACGCAGCCGCTCGGCGATCGCATCGTCGACCGCCGCGTACGGCACCGCCTGGTCGAACTGCGCGATCGCCGTCCGGAAGAGCGGCGTGTCGTACTCGAGGTGCTCGTACGACGGCGCGTGCTCGGTGCTCGCCATGGCCGCGTGAGTCTACCGCCACCCCGTAAGCGGTCTGCCGTGCGTTTCCCGCCGCGGCCGGAGGGCGGCTCTGCCGCCCGGGAGGCCAGGTGCGGGTGACGCGTGCGCAGCGCCGAAGAAGGGGGCCGGTGGGGGAAACATGGTTTCCCCCACCTCTGCATGCCGGGGCTGGGAT
>DATBET010000043.1:0-11106 GCA_036558885.1 Gaiella sp. | reverse complement strand
AAGATGATGCGTGCGATGGGGAAGGGGAAGCTGCCGTCGCTGCCGCCCGAGCTCACCGGCGCCACCGCGCCGCGCAAGCGCGGCCGCCGCTAGCACCGAATCGTCGGGTTTCCGGCACAATGACGCGTCGCACACACCCACGAAAGGGCATTGAAAGCATGGCAGTACGCATCAGGTTGACGCGGGTCGGTTCGAAGAAGAACCCGATCTACCGCGTCGTCGTCGCCGACGGGCGCTCGCCGCGCGACGGGCGCTTCATCGAGATCGTCGGGCGCTACAACCCGCAGACGGATCCGTCGACGATCGATCTCGATGCCGACAAGGTGAAAGGGTGGCTCGCGAAGGGCGCCCAACCCTCCGGGCCCGTCGCGCGCCTCATCAAGGCCGCGGGCATCGAGTAGGACACGCCCGGTGGAGGAGCTGCTCGCCTGGATCGCGCGAGGGCTCGTCGAGGAGCCGGACGCCGTGCGGGTCGAGCGGGTGGACGAGGCCGATGCCGTCGTCCTGCGCCTGTTCGTCGCCCCGGACGACGTCGGGAAGGTGATCGGCCGGCAGGGCCGTGTCGCGCGCGCGCTGCGCATCCTCGTCCGCTCCGCCGGCGCACGGGGCGACAGGCGCCTCGTGCTCGAGATCCAGAGCTGAGCCCGGGACGTGCTCGTGCCGATCGGCAGGGTCGGGCGCCCGCACGGGCTCGACGGCGCGTTCGTGGTCGAGCGCGCGAGCGACGACGAGCGCCGCTGGCGCGTCGGCGCCACGCTGCTCGCCGGGGGCCTGCCTGCGACGATCACGCTCACGCGTACGGTGGGCGGCCGCCGCCGCGCGATTCGCCTGGATCGCGAGGTCTCGCGCGGCACAGAGCTCGCGATCGACGCCTCCGAGCTGCCGCCGCCCCACGCGGACAGCTATTACGTGTTCCAGCTCGTCGGGCTCGAAGCCGTCGACGAGGAAGGTCGGGCGCTCGGCCGCGTGGTCGAGGTCCATCCAGGGGCGGCGAACGACAACGTCGAGCTCGAGGACGGCACCCTCGTGCCGCTCGTCGAGGACGCGATCCGCGAGGTCGACCTCGCGGCGGGAAGGCTCGTCGTCGTCCGCGAGTTCTTGTAGCCGGGCCGACGACGGTGGGGAGGGGTACCCTGGGTCGTCCGTGCGCATCGACGTCTTCTCACAGGTCCCGCACGCCTTCGGCTGGCTCACCGAGCAGCAGCCGCTGGCCGGAGTGCTCGGCGGAGAGCTCGAGCTGCGCCTCTTCAACTACCGCGACACGACGCCGCTGCGCGCGGGGCAGGTCGACGACGACCCGTACGGCGGGGGCCCGGGCATGATTCTCCGCGTCGACGTGGTCGACGCGGCGCTCGAGGGTGCCTACGGCGCCGCGCGCCCGGGGCGGATCGTGGCGCTCACCCCGACCGGCCGCCAGCTCGACCAGGAGCTCGTCGAGGCCCTTGCGTCCGAGCCGGAGGTGGCGCTGCTGTCGTCCCGCTTCGAGGGCTTCGACGAGCGCATCGTGAGCCGGCTCTGCACCGACGCCGTGTCGATCGGCCCGTATGTCCTCTCCGGGGGCGAGCTGCCTGCGATGGTGCTACTCGACGCGATCGCCCGCAGGCTCCCCGGCGCGCTCGCGGAGGGGTCGGGCGAGCACGAGAGCTTCTCTGTTGCGCTCGAAGGCGGGCTCGAATACCCCCACTACACACGGCCGGCCGAGTACCGCGGCTGGGACGTCCCCTCCGTGCTCCTCTCCGGCGACCACGGCGAGATCGAGCGGTGGCGGAGAGAGCAGAGCCGCGTGAGGAGCGTCAGCTGAGCGACGTCCACGAGCGCGATCCGTCGCCCGACCCGGACGTCAGCCCGCAGCAGCCCTCGCCGCTGCCCGGCGCGCCGGAGCGGGCCGGCGAGCCAGCCCCCGACGGCGAGACGACCGGCTGGCCCACGACGCCGGCCGAGATCCCCCCCGCGGGGGCGGCCCCCGGCACGCAGCCGCGCGAGGAGCCGGCGGCCCCACACCCTCGCCACCATTCGCGCAACCCGGTCGACCGCCTGACGCGGGGCCTGCCCGACCCCGTCAGGGTCATCGTGGACTGGGCGGTGACGATCGTCGCCGCCGTGGCGATCGTGCTGCTCGTCAAGGCATACGTCGTCAACCCGTACAAGATCCCCTCCTCGTCGATGGAGCCGACGCTCCACTGCGCCCGCCCGAAGGTTGGGTGCGAGGCCCGCTTCGACGACCGCGTGCTCGCGAACCGCTTCATCTTCCACCTGCGGAGTCCGCACCGCGGCGAGATCGTCGTCTTCGACACGCCGGCCGCGGCGCGGGTGGCCTGCGGCGAGGGCGGGACGTTCGTGAAGCGCGTGATCGGCCTGCCCGGGGAGACCGTCGAGGTGCGTCTCAACGCGCGTGGGAAGGGCATCGTCTACATCGACGGGAAGCCCCTGAAGGAGCCGTACCTCCAGCCCGACCGCCTGCCCGACAAGGCCTACGGCCCCCAGAAGGTGCCGGAGGGCAACTACTTCATGATGGGCGACAACCGCTCGCAGTCGTGCGACTCGCGGGAATGGGGCGCCGTGCCGCGCGACCACCTGATCGGCAAGGTCTTCGCGACCTACTGGCCACCGAACCGCATCAGCTTCCACTGATGTTTGTTCGCAGGGAGGGATCCGCAGGAGCGGATTCCTGCGCTCGGATCCCCGCCTGCGGCGGGGCAGATCCCTGAAGGCGCCCGCCGGCCCAACTGCCTGCTGCGCTCGAGGGCGTTCGCTATCATGCGCCCCCGGCCCACGGGCCGGCCCTTCCTATGAGCACGATCGTCGAGAGCATCGAGCGGCGTCAGCTGCGTGACGTGCCCGCCTTCAAGGCGGGGGACACGGTGCGCGTCCACTTCAAGGTGATCGAGGGCTCCAGGCAGCGCCTCCAGGTCTTCGAGGGCATCTGCATCAAGCGCCAGGGCTCGGGCGTCCGCGAGACGTTCACGGTACGCAAGAACTCGTTCGGGGTCGGCGTCGAGCGGACGTTTCCGCTGCACTCGCCGAAGATCGAGAAGCTCGAGGTCGCGATGATCGGCGACGTGAACCGCGCGAAGCTCTATTACCTCCGCGGCCGCGTCGGCAAGAAGTCGCGGGTCCGCGAGCTCCGGCAGTAGACGTGGGGGAACCTCTGGTTCCCCTACGAGCCCCCTCCTCTTGCGCAGCGCACCGCCGGAGCCGGGCCTGGCCTCCCGGCCGGCAAAGCCGGCCGCCGGCCGCATCCGCCGGCGCGCCGGATACCGGCCAGTCCGGCGCACGGATCGACGTCATCCGCCCACGCGTGTGCGCCCTGCCGCTCGTCGGTCTCGTCCTGATCCTCGTCGGCTGCGGCGGCACCGAGGACCCGACGCAGCGATACGCGCGCGACGCGGTCGAGGCGCACCTCGCCCGCGACGCCACCTACGACCTCGGCCACGTCCACTGCACGGGCAATCCGCGGCCGTGGCTCGTCGAGCAGCAGACGACGGAGTCGATCTGCGCGGTGCGTCGTGCGTCGGGCGGCTGCGACTGGTTCCACGTCGAGCTCGTGCCCGTCGGCCCGCGCGTCACCACGACGGTTCGGCTCCAGTCGGAGAACGCGGGCTGCAGCCCTGCCTGAGCGTCGCAGAGGCGTGACGAACACGACACGGTCCCGTCCGGGGAGGGGGGATATCCTCGGGCCGTGCCGCTCTCGACGGGTCAGCGCCTCCTCCGCTTCGACCGTCGGCTGGGGACGCGTTTCGTCGCCGGGGCGGACGAGGCGGGCCGGGGCTCGCTGGCCGGGCCACTCGTCGTCGCGGGCGTGCTGTTCGACTACGCCTCGCTGCGCGGAGGCCGTGTTCGGCCGCTCGGGCTGCTGAACGACTCGAAGCAGGTCGATCCGGAGGAGCGCGAGCGCCTCTACCACGCGGTGCTGGCCGCTGCAACGCGGATTGCGGTGCGCGTGATCGCCTCGACGGAGATCGACAGGGAAGGCCTCCATCGCTCGAACTTGTGGGGGCTCCGCACGGTCCTGTCGGAGCTCCACGGGCAGGACGCGGCGTGCCTCGTGGACGGCTTCCGGCTCGGCCCGCTGGCGCCGCCCCATGTCGCCGTCGTCGACGGCGACACGAAGAGCGCCGCGATCGCGGCCGCGTCCGTCGTCGCGAAGGTCACGCGCGACCGGCTCATGCGCCGTATGGACGCCGTCTACCCCCGGTACGGGTTCTCCTCCCACGTCGGGTACATCACGCCCGAGCACACGCAGGCCGTGCTCGTCCACGGGCCGTGCCCGCAGCACCGTCGCTCGTTCGCAGCGCGCGCGTATCGAGTGCCCGCGGCCGCGTGAACCGCGGGGAGCGGCTGGCCGCGCGTCACTACCGCTTGCGCGGCTATCGCATCCTCGGCGCGAACGTCCGTGCGGGAGCGAACGAGGTCGACCTGATCGTGCGCCGGGGCAGGCGGCTCGTGTTCGTCGAGGTCAAGGAGCGCGCCGGCCAGACGTTCGGCGGAGGCGTGGGCGCCGTCGACCGCGAGAAACGCCGGCGCGTGAGGCGCGCTGCCGCGACCTGGCTCCGGGCGCATCCCGAGACCGCCGAGCTGCAGATCCGCTTCGAGGTTGCGGCCGTGCGCGAAGGCAAGGTCGAGCGGCTCGAGTTCGCCAGCGACTGAGACAGGGCAGGGATCGTGGCGCCGGGCCGGAAATCGGCCCGATGGCGGCCACGCAGGAGGCCCTCTACGGGCGGCTGGACCTCGCCCTCTCCTGGTCCGAGTCCGACCTGCCCGAGCGCGAGCGGACGAAGCACGTGCATCGCCTGCACCCGTACCTCGGGAAGTTCGTCCCGCAGCTCGTCGAGGCGCTGCTCGAGCGCTACGTCGAGCGCGGCGGACGCGTGCTCGACCCGTTCGCGGGCTCCGGAACGACGCTCGTCCAGTGCCTCGAGTCCGGCCACGACGCGGTGGGCGTCGACGTCGCGCCGTTCAACTGCCTCCTCATGCGCGTCAAGACCGAGGCGTACGACGCAGAGGTCCTCCGCCGGGACGTCGAGGCGGCCCATGCGCGGGCGGCCGCCGCTCCATGGGACGGACGATCGCCCTCGGACTCACCGCCGTTCGTCCGCGAGTGGTACGCGCCGCGCGCGGCGGCAGAGCTCCTCGAGTTCCGTGCCTCGCTCGGCGGATGGGAGTCGGCGGACGTGCTCCGGGTCGTGCTCGCCCGTGCGGCACGCTCCGCCCGTCGAACGACGCACTTCGACCTCGACTTCCCGCGGGCGCCGCAGCTCGAGCCGTATCTGTGCCGCAAGCACCGCCGAGTCTGCCGCCCCGTCGAGGAGGCGCGCAGATTCCTCCTCCGCTACACGCGCGACACGCTTGCGAGGATCGAGGCGTTCGCCCGCGTTCGCTCGCCGAGCGCCTCGGCCACCGTGCTTCACGGCGACGCCCGCACGCTCGACCTCGGCGGGCCCTATGCGGGCGTGATCACGTCTCCGCCATACCCCGGCTTGATCGACTACCACGAGCAGCATCGCTACGCCTACGAGCTCCTCGACCTGCCGCGCCACGGCGACGACGAGCTCGGCCGGCCCGCCGACGGCCTCGGCCGGGCTGCGATCCAGGCCTATGTCGACGGTATCGCCGAGGTCCTCGCGAACGCCCGGCGAGCGCTGCTTCCCGGTGCGCCGGTCTGCGTCGTCGTCAACGACCGCCGCCAGCTCTATCCCGAGGTCCTGCGACGCGCGGGGCTTCGTCTCGACGATCGTCTCGAACGCCACGTCAACCGCCGCACTGGGCTTCGGGCAGGGGAGTACTTCGAGTCCGTCCTCGTCTGCAGGGCAGTGTGAGAAGCCGGGTCCCCGACGAAGGAGGTCACATGCACATCCTCTTCGCGCACAGGCCGTCCGCCGCGATGGTCGTCGCCTGTATCGCTCTGGCCGTCGCGCTCGGCGGAACGAGCGTCGCCGCCGTGAACGCGATCGCGCCCAACACGATCGGGCCGGCACAGATCAGGGCGGACGCGGTCTCCACGTCGGAGCTGAGAAACGGCTCCGTCACGACCCGCAAGCTCCACGACAACGCCGTCACCGGGCCGAAGGTCCTGAACCGGTCGCTCACCGCAGCGGACTTCGTCCCGGGGTCGCTCCCGCGCGGCCCCGCCGGTGTCGCCGGCCCGGCTGGTCCCACGGGCCCCGCAGGCCCCGCCGGCCCCGCAGGGACGATCGGTCCCATCACCGTGCGGCAGGGCAACGTCACCGTGCCGGGCGGCTCGGGCACCGCCGTCCAGGACGGCGCCTACGACACCGGCACCGTCTCCGTGAGCTGCAACGCCGGCGAGAAGGCGATCTCCGCAGGCACGGGCTGGAGCGACGACGCTGCCGACCGGGAGCTGTGGACACAGCGCATCACGCCGCTCCTCACGGACGGCACCGTCACGGGGTATCGCGGCACCGGCGGAAACGACAGCGGCAACACCAGCACCTTCACGCTCTACGTCCTCTGCTACTAGGGATGGGGGGAACCATGTTTCCCCCGTGAGCCCCCTTCTTCTCGGCGTGGGGGAACCCCATGGTTCCCCCACACGCCCCCTCCTTCTGCGCGCAGCGACCCTCGCGCCGTTGGCCTCTCGGGCGAGTGAATCGCTTTTCGGCCCGGCCAGCGTGTCTATCCATTGACGCTTCTCTTTCGGGGCTGAGACGTCACAGTCTCGTGACGGGTTCGGTCGTACGGTCGGAGGGTGCTCGGTCGCGCGGTCACGTTCGCGCTCGTCGGCCTCGAGCCGCGCAGGGTCGAGGTCGAGGCGCACCTGCGCTCGGGCCAGCAGCCCACGTTCTCGATCGTGGGGCTCGCCGACCGCGCCTGCCAGGAGGCGAAGCACCGGGTGCGCAGCGGCGTCCATTCGGCGCGCCTGCCGTGGCCCGACCAGGTGATCACGATCAACCTCGCCCCGGCGGCGTTGCGGAAGGAGGGCACGGGCTTCGACCTCGCGATCGCGCTCACCCTGCTCGCCACGTCGGGAGAGCTGCCGTTGGAGCTGCTCGCGAACCACGCCTGCATCGGCGAGCTCGGCCTCGACGGAGCGATCCGACCCGTCGCCGGAGTGGTCGCCGCCGCCGAAGGAGCCTCCCGCGCAGGCCTCGCCCGCATCCTGTGCCCGGCCTCGTCGGCGGGCGAAGCTGCGCTCGCGGGCATCGAGGCGATCGGCGTCCGCCATCTCGTCGAGGCCGTCGCGTATCTGCGCGGCGACGAGACGATCGAGCCGGCGCTGCCGGGCGAAAGTCGCCGAGCGCCCGTCGCGCTGCCCGATCTCGCGGACGTCCGTGGGCAGGAGCGGGCGCGCCGGGCGCTCGAGCTCGCCGCGGCCGGCACACACAACCTGTTGTTCGCGGGCCCGCCGGGCACCGGGAAGACGATGCTCGCGCGCCGGCTCCCGTCCATCCTCCCGGAGCTCTCTGCCGACCAGGCGCTCGAGGTCACGCGGATCCACTCCGTCGCCGGGACGCTGCCGCCCGGCTCGGGGCTCGTCGCGACGCCGCCGTTCCGGGCGCCGCACCACGGTGCTTCCGCCGCCGCGGTCGTCGGCGGGGGCGCCGTCCCGCGCCCAGGTGAGGTGAGCCTGGCCCACCGGGGTGTGCTGCTGCTCGACGAGCTGCCGGAGTTTCCTCGGTCGGTGCTCGAGGCGCTGCGACAGCCGCTCGAGGACGGCGTCGTCTCGGTGGCGAGGGTTGGCGGGAGGGCGCTGTTCCCTGCCTGCTTCCGGCTCGTCGCAACGATGAACCTCTGTCCATGCGGCGGCCGCGGAGACGCGCGGGTCGAGTGCGCGTGCACGCCGGCGCGCATCGCCGCGTACCGCGACAAGGTCTCGAGGGCGCTGCTCGACCGGTTCGACCTCGTCGTGGCGATGCCGCGCGCCCGCGCCGAGGAGCTGGCCGCCGAGCCCTCGGAGCGCTCCTCCGTCGTTCGCGCGCGTGTCGTCGAGGCGGCCGCGAGACTCGAGCGCGAGACGCCGCGCCGGCTGCCCGCCGCTTCGGAGCTGCTCGACCGCGCGGTCGACAGGCTGCCGCTCTCCGGCCGCGGACGCGCACGCGTTGCGCGGGTCGCGCGGACCGTCGCGGCGCTGGGCGGCTCGGCGGAGGTGCTGCCCGAGCACGTTGCGGAAGCGCTGTCGTACCGCTCGCCGACGGAGCTCTCGGTCCCGTGACGGTCCGTCGCCTTCGGCGCGGCGAGCGCGGCTATCCGCCGCTCTTGACGCGGATCCCCGATCCTCCCCCGTCGCTATGGCTGCGCGGCGACGCCGATCCGGGCGTCCTCGCCGAGCCGGCGGTCGCGATCGTGGGCGCCCGCGCCTGTTCCGGGTACGGCCGCTCGGTCGCGCGCATGCTCGCGGGCGGCGTCGCCGAGGCCGGCGCGGTCGTGATCAGCGGCCTCGCCCGAGGGATCGACGGCGAGGCACACCGCGGCGCGCTCGCCGTCGCGGGGAAGACGGTCGCCGTGCTCGGCTGTGGCGTCGACCGCGACTACCCGGCTGCCCACGCCGAGCTGGCTCGGGCAATAGCAGCCGCCGGCGGGCTCGTCGTGTCGGAGTACGAGCCCGGCGTCGAGCCGGCGCCGTGGCGCTTCCCCGCCCGCAACCGGATCATTGCCGGTCTCGCCTCGGCGACCGTCGTCGTCGAGGCCCGTGAGCGCTCGGGTGCGCTGATCACCGCGGACTTCGCCCTGGAGGACGGCCGCGAGGTGCTCGCGGTGCCGGGCGAGATCACGAACGCTCTGAGTGCCGGTGCGAACGGTCTCCTGCGGCAGGGCGCGACGCCCGTGACAGCCGTCAGGGACGTGCTCGACGCGCTTGGACTCGAGCCGCGCCCTCTCGTCGAGGCCGCCCTCGACGATCCCGCCGCCACGGCGGTGCTCGACGCGTTGGGCGCCGGTGCGGGTACGGCCGACGAGCTTGCGCGGGCGACGGGGCTCGCCGCGGGCGACCTGGCGACGGCGCTGACCATGCTCGAGCTCGCCGGCAGGATCACCCTGGAGGAGGGGGTGGTGCGCAGTACGATCCCGCGATGACGACGCCGTACTGGCTGGCGGAGGCGGCGCCGACCCTGCCGCGAGGCAATCCGACGGATCCCGTGGACGTCGGCATCGTCGGTGCGGGCGTGACCGGCTGTGCGTGCGCGCTCGCGCTCGCCGAGGCGGGCCTGCGCGTGCGGATCGTCGACGAGCGGCGCGTCGCCGAGGGCGCGAGCGGCCGGAACGGCGGGTTCGCCCTCCGCGGCACGGCCGCCCCGTACGACGAGGTGGTGGCGGCCCTGGGACGCGAGCGCGCGCTGGCGCTCTGGCAGTGGACGGAACAGGAGATCGACGCGATCGAGCGCCTCGCCGGCGACGCGTTCCGGCGCCTCGGGAGCCTCCGGCTCGCGGCCGACCTGGAGGAGCGGGAGGATCTGCGCGACGAGATCGAAGGCCTCTGGGCCGACGGGCTCGACGCGGAGTGGATCGACGAGCCCGCGGGGCCGCTCGCGGGCCGCTTCACGGCGGCGATCCGGCACCCGACGGACGCCGCGCTCCAGCCCGCCCGCCTGGTGCGGCGGCTCGCCGGCCTCGCCGTCGCGGCGGGAGCAGAGCTCCTCGAGGGACAGCGCATCGCCGAGCCGGACGAGCTTCGGGCAGACGCTGTCGTCGTCGCGACGGACGGCTACCCGAGCGGATTGCTCGGAGAGCTCGAGGGGCTGATCGTCCCGACGCGTGGCCAGGTGATCGCAACCGAGCCGCTGGAAGATCGTCTTTTCGAAGTGCCGCACTACGGACGCCATGGGTTCGACTACTGGCATCAGGCGGAGGACGGAAGGCTCGTCGCCGGAGGTTTCCGCGACGTGGCGCTCGCGCGGGAGTTCACGGCCCACGAGGAGCTCACCGACGACGTCCAGCGCTCGCTCGAGCAGTTCGTGCACGACCTCGTCGGCCGGGAGCTGCGAATCGACTACCGCTGGGCCGGGATCTTCGGTCTCGTGCTCGACTTCCTGCCCGTGGCAGGGCGCGTTCCCCGGATGCGCGAGACCTGGGTCGCCGGAGGCTACTCGGGCCACGGCAACGTGCTCGGCTTCGGGTGCGGCCGACTCGTCGCCCGGGCGATCCTCGGCGACCGCGACCCCCTGCTCGACCTCTTCGAGCCCGCGCGCCTGCTGGGCGCCTGAGCGCCGCGAGCGGACAACGCTTGCAACAGACTGTTGCAAGCACGTTTTCAGCGCGTGCCCTGCGGGGGCGTTGGTTCGTGGTCGGCTAGGTTGTGCGCATGCCGGACGAGGCGAAGCTCGAGCGCACCGAGACCGGGCTCGTCCCCGCAGACGACGGCTGGTTCGTCGTCAACCTCGCCGAGATCGGGTGGGATCGCGTGGAGGGTGGCGGGACGTGGTGCAGCTTCGAGGCGCCCTCGTCGCGGTCGCCCCTTCTCGGCATCGGCGTGCACGTCCTCTGGCCCGGCGAGACGCCCGGGAAGTACCACGCCGAGTCGAACCAGGAGGGCTTTCTCGTCCTCTCGGGCGAGTGCATCGCCGTCGTCGAGGGGGAGGAGCGGCCCATGCGGCAGTGGGACTACCTCCACTGCCCGCCCGGGACGGCGCACATCACGGTCGGGGCCGGAGAGGGGCCCTGCGCCCTGCTCATGGTGGGCACCCGCGCGCCCGGTGCGACGATCCACTATCCGGTCGAGCCTGCGGCGGCGCGGCACGGCGCCTCCGTCGAGACCGCCACGGACTCGGCGAAGGAGGCGTATGCCGGGAGGCAGCCGATCGAGCCGGCGGCGTCGCCCTGGCCGCTCGAGGTCAGGCGCGATCGAGAATCGTGACGGTGCCGGCGTCCGCGTCGACGCGGACGCGGTCGCCCGTCCTGATTCGCTTCGTGCCGGTGCCCCTGCCGACGACGGCGGGAAGAGCGCCTGGGCCGTCTCCGCTGCGGGCGAGGAACGCCTCGATCGAGCCGAGCTCCTCCTCGCGCCCGATGACCTCCGCCGCCATGCCTCGGGCCATTGTGGACTCTTGTGACCCGCGTTACGAGCCTGGGCCGACCGGAACGGTGACGGCGGCGACGATCCGGTCGAACGGCACCCCTGCCCGCTCGTTCGCCTCTGCGACCGCCGCCTCCGAG
>DATBET010000042.1:0-4658 GCA_036558885.1 Gaiella sp. | reverse complement strand
CTCTGCCGTTTCAACGCGACGGTAGAGCTCGAGCACGGCCACCTCTGCCGCGACAGCGGCCGGCACGAGCCCGTCGATCGGCTCCCCGGCGGCCACGCGGGCGCGGAGCTGCGACGACGAGACGGGGAGCGGCTCGATCGGGAAGAAGGAGACTCGCTCGGGACGCTCGAGCCCGGCGCGCACCGCGTCGAGGCGGCCGCGCTCGACCCCCGGCCGCGTCGCGACCCCGAGCCTTGCCAGCTCGAGGACACGTGCCGGGTCCCGCCAGTCGAGAAACGAGGCAAACTCGTCCGCCCCGAGGAGGAACACGGGGTCGGCCAGCGCGAGCGCCTCCAGCGAGTCCACGGTGCGTGCAAACGGGTCGAGCGCGACCTGCACCCCCGGCAGCGGCTCGAAGGCCAGCTCGGCCAGCCGCAGCCTCGTCGCGGGCAATGTCGTCACCGCCTTGTGGCCCGGCCGCTCGACCACCCGCACGAGCAGCCGATCGAGCGCGAAGCGCTCCATTCCTGCCCGCGCGAGCTCGACGTGGCCGAGGTGCGGCGGGTCGAACGCCCCACCGAAGACGCCGACCGCCTCGCGCGGGCCGCTCAGGGCTGCCACTCGAGCTCCTCGTCGCCGATCTCCACGAGCACGCCCTTGCGGACGCCTGCGCCGCGGAGCGCCTCTTCGAGCTCCTCGCCCACCGGGGCGGTACCGACGACGCGGAAGCCGCGATCGGTGCGGAGGATGCGGAACCGACGGGACGGTGGCCTCGGCCGGTACTCGAGGAACTCCGGCAGCCCCTCGGCGTCGTCGGCGGGCTCCGGGGCGGCCGGGCACAGCGCGAAGAGCGCCCGCACGAGCTCCGGGATCCCCTCGCCGGTGACGCACGACACCCGGTGGACGGCGAGGATGCGGGCGTCGTCGACACCGAACGCGGCCGGCTCCGGGGACAGGTCGGCCTTGTTGAGCACGATGACCTGGGGGCGCTCGTCGAGCCCGGCGCCGTAGAGGGCAAGCTCACGGTCGATCGCGCGAAACCGCTCGTCGGCGTCGCCTTCCGAGCCGTCGATCACGTGGACGAGCAGCCTCGCGCGCTCGAGGTGCGCGAGGAACTCGTGGCCGAGCCCGACGCCCGCGCTCGCCCCCTCGATCAGGCCCGGCACGTCCACTACGGTGAGCTGGCTGCGGTCGGGCGCCTCCACCGTGCCGAGCACCGGCTGTAGCGTCGTGAACGGGTAGTCGGCGACCTTCGGCGTCGCGTTCGAGATGCGACGCAGGAGCGATGACTTGCCCGCGTTGGGGAGGCCGGCGAGCGCCGCGTCGGCGACGAGCTTCAGCCTGAGCTCGAACGCGCGCGTCTCGCCCGGCAGCCCGGTTTCCGCGAACCGCGGCGCCTGCCGGGTGGGAGTCGCAAAGCGCGCGTTCCCGCGACCACCGTGCCCGCCCGTCGCGACGACGACGCGGGTGCCCGCCCGCGCGAGGTCGGCGACGAGCGCGCCGTCCTCCGAGCGGACCTGCGTCCCGAGCGGCACGCGGAGCTCCGCGTCCTCCCCGTCGGCTCCGTGGCGGCGGCCGCCGCCGCCGTTCCCGCCGCGGGTGGCGGCGAGCAGGGGGCGGCCGCGCAGCGTCGAGAGGTCGCGCAGCGACGCGTCCGCGAGGAGCACGACGTCGCCGCCTCGGCCGCCGTCGCCACCGTCGGGCCCTCCCTTCGGGACGTACTTCTCGCGCCGGAACCCCAGCGCGCCGTCCCCGCCCCTGCCGGAGCGCACGACGATGCGGGCGCGGTCGTGGAACACGGGACGCGGTCCCGTGTGGGGGCTAGGAGGATTCCGCCGGCGCGGTCACCGCGACCGAGCGGCGCTCGCCGGACCGCGAGAACTCGACGATGCCCTCGCGCAGCGCGAACAGCGTGTCGTCGCGGCCGATGCCGACCCCGGGCCCGGGGCGGAAGCGGGTGCCGCGCTGGCGCACGATGATCATCCCCGCCTTGACCTCCTGGCCGGCGAAGATCTTCACGCCGAGACGCTGGCTCTGCGAGTCGCGCCCGTTCTTCGAGGAGCCGAGACCCTTCTTGTGTGCCATTAGTGCTCGCCCTCCTTGATCGCGGACTCGAGCGCCGCGAGCGCGCCCTTGCGCTTCGCGTGCGACTGCTCGTACTCGAGGGCTTCGGCGAGCGCAGCCGCATCCCAGCCCGCGGCCGCCTCCTTCACCTGTGCCACGGTCAGGTCCGCGTAGCCGGCGGGCAGGCCACTCGCGGCAGCGGCCGCAGGGGCGCCCTCCGCGGCGGCCGCCTTCTTCCCGGCGCGCTTCGCTCCGGCTCCGATCGACTCGATCTCGATCTGCGTCAGCGATGCGCGAAAGCCCGTGTGGCGCTTGTAGCCGGTGCGCTTCTTGTACTTGCCGATCCTGAGCTTCGGCCCTTTCGCCTGCCCCACCACCTTCGCGGTGACGACGACGCCCGGCGCGAGCTGGGCCCCGCCGTCGCCCCCCGTGAGCAGCACGGCCGGGGTGAACGTCGCGCCGTCGTCGAGCGAGAGCCGGTCCACGAGCAGGCGCTCGCCCTCGCGGACGCGGTACTGCTTGCCACCGACGGAGATGATCGCGTAGCTCACGGCTCGGGCCTTCGGACGAGGAAAACGCGGGCGGCGCCCGCGAACCGCACGATTGTAGCGAACGCCGCGCGGCGTTCTACGGCTCGAGCTCGTCGATCCACTCGGACATCGGCACGTAGGCATCCCCGGGCGGCGGCTCGTCCGTCGCGCCCGGCTCGGGCTCGGCGGTGGCGACGGAGCCGCTCTCCCCGTCCGTGTTGGACGCGACAGGCTTCCGGCGGCGATTCCGGCCTCCGCGCGTGCCCCGGCGGGTGCGCTTCTTCGGCGGCGCGTCGTCGCCCGACGGGGTGCCGTCGGCGCCCGCCCCGGCCTCGCTCGCGGGCGTCTCCTCCTCCGGGGATCCGTTCGCAGAGCCGATCTCCTCCGCTTCGACCGCCTGGTCGGCGCCGTCGCCCGACGCAGGTGCGGCGCTGTCTGCGGGCTCTGGGACATGGATCTTCGGAGCTCGCTTTGCACGCCGGGGCTTGGCCTCCGCGGCGGCTTGCTCCTCCGGCTGCGGCGTCTCCGCCTCGACCGCGACCGCCTCCGCGCCGTCGATCGGAGCGTCCGCCGTCGCCGCTGGCTTCCGGCGGCGCCTGCCGCCGCGCGACCCGCGCCGCGTCCGCTTCTTCGCAGGGGTCTGCGTCTCGTCCGTCTCCGCCTCGCCGACTGTCTCCTCGTCCGCCTCGACCGGTTCCTCGACGGGCAGCTCCTCCGTCTCCTCGGCGGTGGGCTCGTTGACGGGCTCCTCGGCAGGAGCCGCCTTTGCGTCTTCCGAGCGGCGCCTGGACGGGGCGCGGGTCGGCTTCTCGGCCTCGCTCTCGAAGGTGATCGGCGTCGTGCCCGTGCCCTCGCTGACGAGCGTCGCGAACGCCTGGCCTTCGAGCGCGCGGCCGATCGCGACGGTTGCCTTCTTGCCGACCCGGTTGGCCGCGTCGGCGACGACGATCGGGAACCCGTCCACGCGCCCCACTGCGGCCGCCGCGTCGTGGAGGTCGACCTCCACGAGCTTGACGTCGATCTCCGCCCCTTCCTCGAAGGGCGCTGCCGGGGCGAGGTCTGCGCGGCGACCCTCGGCGACGACCTCGAAGTGGTCGGCGTGCACGTGCCCCTCCGCGGGCACGAGGTAGAACCGGCGCCTGGTGACGTCCTCGAGCGCGGCGAGCCGCGCGCCGCCGGGCCCCGCCACGAGCGCGAGCTCCCGCGGGTGCAGCGCGACGCGGTACGCCTGGATGCGTGAGCCCGCGCCCGCGGCGGCGAGCGCCCGCAGCTTGCGCTCGACGTCGAGCGCGATCGTCGCGTCGGAGACCACGATGCCGTCGCCGCCGCACGTGGGGCACTTGCGCGTCATCACCTCGCGCGGCCCGTCCGTGACGTTCTGACGCGTCATCTCGACGAGGCCGAGCGGCGAGATCTCGACGACGTAGGTCTTCGTCCGGTCGCGCTCGAGCTCCTGCCGAAGGGCGTCCTCGACCGACTGGCGGTTCTTCGGGTTCGCCATGTCGATGAAGTCGATGACGATGATCCCGCCGATGTCGCGCAGCCGCAGCTGACGGACGACCTCCTTGACGGCCTCGAGGTTGTTCTTCACCACGGTGTCCTCGAGGCGCTGGGTCGAGCTCTTCGAACGCGAGCCGACGAATCGGCCGGTGTTGACGTCGATCACCGTGAACGCCTCGGCGTAGTCGAACACGAGGTATCCGCCCGAGGGGAGATCGACGCGGCGGTCGAGGGTCGACGCGATCTCCCGCTCGACGCCGAACCGCTCGAACAGCGGCTCCTTCTCCTTCGAGCGGTGGACCCGCTCGATCATGTGTGGGGACGTCTTCTTCAGGTAGCCGACGATCCGCTTGTAGGCGCGGTCCGAGTCGACGTACGCCGCGACGAAGTCGCCGGCGAAGAGGTCGCGGACGATCCGCAGCGGGAGCTCGGCCTCCTGGTAGACGAGCTCGGGGGCGGTCGCGGACTTCGCGCGCTGCTGGATCGTCTTCCAGAGCCGCTGGAGGAAGACGAGGTCGCGCTCGATGTCGTCGGCCGACGCGCCCTCGGCCGCCGTGCGCACGATCACGCCGCCCTCGGCGGGCA
>DATBET010000041.1:0-15007 GCA_036558885.1 Gaiella sp. | reverse complement strand
GTGAGCATCCGCGTCGTGATCGTCGACGACCACGCGATCCTCCGCGCCGGCCTGCGCCGCGTGCTCGACGCGGAGCCGGACATCGAGGTCGTGGGCGAGGCTCCGTCGGCGGAGCGGGCGGTGTTCGAGTCGATCGCCGGGCACCCCGACGTCGTCCTGATGGACCTGATGATGCCCGGCAAGAGCGGGATCGAGGGCATGCCGGCCGTGCTTCGGGCCGTTCCGACCGCGAAGGTGCTCGTCCTCTCGATGCAGGACGATCCGCGTTACGTGCGGGAGGCCTTCGCGGCGGGCGCGGCCGGCTACGTGCTGAAGGAGGCCGCCGACAGCGAGGTCGTGGGGGCGGTGCGCGCCGTCGCGGCGGGCGAGCGCTACGTCCACCCCACGCTCGGCGCACGCCTCGTCGCGGCGGAGGCGGAGGAGCGGCGCCGCGCAGAGGAGGATCCCCTCTCCGAGCGCGAGCGCGAGGTTCTGCGGCTCCTCGCCCTCGGTCACACGAACCAGGAGATCGCGAAGTCGCTCTACATCTCGGTCCGCACCGCCGAGACCCACCGCGCGCACATCATGCAGAAGCTCCGTCTCTCGAGCCGCGCGGAGCTGGTCCGCTACGCACTCGACAACGGGCTGCTCGAGGTCTGACGGTCACTCCGGGAGGTCGGAGCGATCAGTGGCCGAGTGTGGCCACCTCCTTTCCGATCCCGGCCGGTGCGCCGGCGGTCTCGTGGAAGCGTCCGCCGAGCACCGCGAGCGCCAGGCTCAGCAGCCCGATGCCGGTGAGGAGCAGGGCGACGCCGACGACGATGCCGAACAGCGAGAGCTGCTCCGCCATGTAGCTCACGTTGTGACCGGCGCAGGCGGTCGCTCGGGGGTTTGCGGCGCGTGTTCCGCGAAGGCGGAATACGCGCTCGCAGGCTTACCAGGACTTCGCGCGGACGCTCGCGTCCGGCACGCCGACGCGGATGCGGGCGTCGACTGCGACGCAGCCGTCGGGCAGCGCCAGCACGGGGTTCAGGTCCAGCTCGGCCACCGCGGGCAGGTCCTCGCCGAGCCGCGCGAGTCGGTGGACGAGGTCCTCGAGCGCCTGCCGGTCGGCGGCGGGCGCGCCGCGGAAGCCCGCGACGAGGCGCCCGGCCTTGCCGCGGGTGACGAGCTCCTCCGCGTCGACGTCCGTCAGCGGCGCGATCCTGAACGCGGCCTCGCCGATAAGCTCCGCGTGGATCCCGCCCGGGCCGAACGCGACGAGCGGGCCGAAGACGGGGTCCTGCACGACCCCGGCGAGCAGCTCCGCGCCCCCCGAGAGCATCGGCTGGACGATGACGGGCGGGCCGATCCGCTCGGCGGCGGCCGCGATTGCCTCCTCGTTCACCAGGTCGAGCGCAATCCCGCCCGTCTCGGTCTTGTGCGCGCCGGGTGTCGCCGTCTTGACGACGGCGGGCAGGCCGAGCTCGCGCGCGGCCGCGACCGCCTCCTGCGCCGACGCGGCGACCCGCTCGGGGACGAGCGGCAGGCCGTAGGCGAGCAGGAGCTCGCGCGTGGCGGCCGGGTCGAGCCAGGCGTCGTCGGCACGCTCGAGCGCGGCGGCGACGACCGCGGCCGCGCGCGCGTGGTCGATCCTCTCGAGGGCGGGCAGGGCCCCCTGCGGGCGCCGGAGCCATTCCGCGCGGCCCGCGACCCTGCCGAGGGCGCGCGCCGCAGACTCGGGGTACGCGAACGCCGAGACGTGTCGTGAGCCGCGAAGCGCCGCAGGGATGCCCTCGGAGCTCATCACAACCGCGAGCACGGGCTTCCCGCTGTCGGCGCTCGCCGCCGCCTCGGCGACCGCGGCCGCGACCTCGTCGGCCGTCGCGCTGACCGCCGGGACGAACAGGACGATCACCGCGGAGACGTGCGGGTCGGCGAGGAGCACCGGCAGCGCCTCCGCGTACGAACGATCGCTCGCGGAGCCGAGCATGTCGACGGGGTTGGCCAGGCTTGCCTCCGCGGGCAGCCCCGCTCGCAGCGCACCGACGGTCTCGTCCCCGAGGGTGGACACCTCGAGCCCCGCCGCGTCGCAGGCGTCCGCGCAGAGGATGCCGAGCCCGCCAGCGTTCGTGAGGATCGCGACCGATCGCCCCTCGAGCCGGGAGCCGCCGGCGAGCAGCGCTGCGACGTCGACGAGCTCCTCGAGCGACGCGGCCCGGATCACCCCGGCCTGCTCGAAGAGCGCGTCGACTGCAGCCTCGGAGCCCGCGAGCGCGGCGGTGTGCGAGCTCGCCGCGCGCTGGCCGCTCGCCGAGGTGCCGCTCTTGAGCGCGAGGATCGGCTTTCGGCGGGCGACGCGGCGGGCGATCCGCGCGAACTTCCGGGGATTGCCGAACGACTCGACGTAGAGCAGGATCGCCTCGGTCGCGTCGTCGTCCTCCCACCACTCGAGCAGGTCGTTCGTCGAGACGTCGGCCTTGTTCCCGATCGAGACGAACGCGGAGAGGCCGAGCCCGCGGGTGACCGCCGCCTCGAGAAGCGCGAGCCCGAGCGCGCCACTCTGCGACGAGAAGCCGATCGAGCCCGGCGACGCCGAGCGGGAGGCGAAGGTCGCGTCGAGTCCCCGCCCCGGGACGGCGATCCCGAGGCAGTTCGGCCCGATCAGGCGCGCGCCGTGCGCCCGCACGAGCGCGAGGAGCCGCTCCTGCCGCTCAAAGCCCTCGCTCCCGGTCTCGGCGAAGCCGGCGGAGATGACGAGCAACGCGCGGACGTGCGCGCGGAGCGCCTCCTCGGCTGCGTCGAGCACCGCCGCCGCCGGGACGGAGATCACCGCGAGGTCGACCTGGTCGGGGATCTCCGCGATCGAGCGGTAGCCGCGCACGCCGGCGACCGGGACGCCGTCGCGGTTGACGGGGTACGCCGCCCCCGCGAAGTCGGCCTCGAGGATGTTCCGGAAGAGCTCGCCGCCGATCGTGCCGCGCCGGCGCGAGGCGCCGACGACAGCAACGCCGCCCGGCTCGAAGAAGGGGCGCAGCGAAGCCGTCACGGCGACGTGGTCGCGCTCCGAGACGCGCTCCTCGAACCGCGCGGTCCGCGCGATCGGGAAGGTCACCTCCACCTCGCCGCCGGCGAGCTCGCGTGTCAGCTCGAACCCCAGCGCCTCGAAGACGCCGAGCATCTTGCGGTTGTCCGCGACGACCTCCGCGACGAAGCGCTCGATGCCGTGCCGCGAGGCGCGCTCCGCGAGCTGCTCCACGAGCCGGGTGCCGATCCCGCGCTGCTGGTAGGCGTCGGCGACCGCGAACGCGCCCTCGGCGGCGCTGGGGTCGCGCAGGCGCACGTAGCTCGCGAGCGCCACGATCCGCTCGCTCCCGTCCTCGACGAGCGACCCGAGCAACGCCCCCCGCTCCCGCCAGTCCGGGTCGACGACCTGCTCGACGAGCTCGGGCCCGAGTCTCGGGAACCCGTGGAAGCGGAGGTACAGGCTCTGCTGGGAGAGATCCCGGAAGAAGCCGACGATCGCATCGGCATCCTGCTCGGCCGGCGGCCGCAGCCGCAGCGTGCTCCCGTCGCGGAGGATCACGTCGACGACGTCCTTCACGCCGGTGATTCTCGCCGTCCGCGGGCGGTCCTGCGTTCGTAGTTCTCCGAGAATGGGCTCCGGAAGAGACGCAGTCGCGCGCGGAACGACCGTGGTGGAGGATGGGAGCCATCCCAGAAGGAGGTGCTGCCGTGTCAGCTGCCCAGGGCTATCCCGTCCAGGTGGAGGGCGAGCTCCAGCCGGATCTCAGCCGCTGGCTGTGGGCCGTCAAGGTGTTCCTCGCGATCCCGCACTTCATCCTGCTGGCGTTCCTCTGGATCGCCTTCGTGCTCGTGAGCCTCGTCGCGCTCGTGGCGATCGTCGTCACCGCCCGGTACCCGCGGACGCTGTTCGACTTCAACGTCGGCGTGCTGCGGTGGACGTGGCGAGTCGCGTTCTACACCTTCGCGGCGTTCGGCACAGACCGCTACCCGCCCTTCTCGCTCGGCGAGGAGCCGGACTACCCGGCCACCCTCGCCGTGCCGTATCCCGAGCAGCTCTCGCGCGGCCTCGCGCTCGTGAAGTGGTGGCTGCTCGCGATCCCGCAGTACGCGATCGTCGGCGTCTTCGCCGGGGGCGGCGGCTGGGCGGCGTACCGCGCCGACCACTCGTCGCCGACCTGGGGCGGCGGCCTGATCGCGCTGCTCGCGGTGTTCGCCGGGGTCGCACTGCTCTTCACGGGGCGCTACCCGCCCGGGATCTTCGACTTCGTCCTCGGGCTCGACCGCTGGGCCATCCGGGTCGTCGCGTACGCGGCGCTGATGACCGACGCCTACCCGCCGTTCCGCCTCGACCAGGGCGGCCGCGACCCGGGTGCCGGTGCTCCGCCGCCGTCGCTCGCCGGGGACGAGCAACTCGGTCACGCCTAGCGCGACTCAGGCCTTTTCGAGCGCCTTCGCCAGCTCCTGCTTCGTCATCTTCGAGCGCCCGCGGATCCCCGCCCGGCGCGCCCGCCGCTCGAGCTGGTCGCGGCTGAGGCCGCGGAGCGACCCGTTCCTCCGCCTGGCCCGCTTGCCGTTCCGCGTGTGCGACTCCACGCTCGCGCGCAGCGCCTCGAGGAGGTCGGTCGGCTCCTCTCCCTCCGGCTCCGGCTCGACGTGGACGTCCTTTCCCTTGCGCTTGCGGTCGATCACCTCGAGCAACGCCTCGCGGTACGTGTCCTCGTACTTCCCGGGCTCGAACTCGGAGTGGAAGCGCTCGATCAGATCGAGCGCCATCGCGAGCTCCTGCCTGCCGACCTTCGCGCGGCGCGGCGCGATCCCCTTCGTCGGCCGGATCTCGTCCGCGAAGAACATCTTCTCGAGCACGATCAGGCCGTCGCGGAGCCGGAGGCAGCCGAGCTGCTGCTTGTCGCGCATCACGTACGTCGCGATCCCGACGAGCCCCGACTCCTCCATCGCCTGGACGAGGAGCGCATACGTCTTCTCGGCGCCCTCGGCCGGGCCGAGGTAGCTCGAGCGCTCGAAGTAGATCGGGTCGACCTCGCCGACGTCGACGAAATCCAGGATGTCGATCGAGCGGTAGGTCTCGCCCGCCGCGGCCTCGAGATCCTCGTCCGTCACGTAGACGTACTTGCCCTCGGAGACCTCGTAGCCCCGGACGATCTCGTCGTCGGGGACCCGCTTGCCCTCCTTCTTGCAGACCTTCTCGTAGCCGATCCGCGAGTCGTCCTTCTCGTGGAGCAGATGGAAGCGGACGTCGCGCTCGTCGATGGCGCTGTACATCCGCACCGGCACGTTGACGAGGCCGAACGAGATCGAGCCGGACCAGATCGCCCGCGGCATGGCTCTCTCCTTCCCGTTCCCGGGGCCGTCCTAACCCCTGCCGCTCAGGCTCCCCGGCCCACCGGCACGCCGGTCACCGCGGTCTCCTCGACGAGCGCGCGAAGGAGCCCCGGCATGCCGCCCTTCGCGTGGGACATCCGCTGCCGCGCGGCGCCGCCCGCGGCGAGGATCGCCCCGACGCCCTCGAGCGCGTCTGCGTCCCCCGCGTCTCGCGCGATCGGCCGCAGGCGCCGGACGGCGTCTCGCGCGACGTCCGCGAGCCGCCGAGGCCGCCCGTCGTCGACCACCGTCGCCTCCGTCCCGTCGCGCGCCGCCCGGAACGCGGCCCAGTCGAGCGCCTCGCTCGGCACGTGGCGCGCGTCGGGCCCCTCCGCCGCCTCGACGACGAGCGCCCGCGCGAGCGCGGCGAGGGCGGCGACGTGCTCGAGCGACGACTGCGCGTCCATCTCGCGGAGCTCGAGCGTCCCGTGCCTCGGGTGCAGTCGCAGGTCCCACCAGAGAAAGGTCCCGTCGGGCAGCCCCGCCGCGGCGAGCGTCTCGGCGGCGAGCTGCTCGAGGTCCTCGATGTCGCGAACTGCACGCGGGATGCAGCGCCCGGGGTACGCGCGGGAGAGCGCGAACCGCGCGGTCTGGAGGCCGGAGTCCGCCCCGAACCAGAACGGGCTGTTGGCGGCGAGGCCGAGGAGCAGCGGGACGTGCAGGCGCATCGTGTTGAAGGCGCGGACCGCGGCGCGCTCGTCCGGTAGGCCGACGTGGACGTGGAGCGCAGACTCCGGCGTCCGCCGGAGGAGACCGCGCAGCTGGTCGGCGACGAGCTCGTAGCGGTGGCCTTCGACGAGCGTCGCGTCGCCGAACCGGCCGTCCGGGTGGAGGCCGGCGCCCACCGGCGTCGCGCCCGCCGCGAGCGCCCCTTCGCGCAGCCGCGCGAGCGACTCGACCGCATCGGGCACCGATCCCGAGGGCGGCGAGCGCAGCTCGATCTGCGCCGCGTACGCGTCGTGACCGGCCGCGCGGGGCTCCACGCGCATCGCGTCGAGGACTTCGCCGGTGACGGGCGCGAGCGCGAGGGTCGTCGGGTCGACGAGGAGGAGCTCCTCCTCGACGCCGACCGTGAAGTCGGAGCCGAAGGGCAGCGTCATCGACCCTCCAGCGCGGACGCGGCCGCGATTCGTCCGAGGACGAGCGCCGCGGCGAGGCCGCTCGAGTAGCCGCCGGTCGAGATCCCGCCGACGTCGCAGCCCGCGGCGTACACGCCCGGCGCGGCGCGAGCAGTCGTGTCCACCGCGAGGCCCCCGAGCGTCGTCGTGATCCCCGCGACCACGTCGACCTCGACGGACTCCGACGCGCGGCGAACCGGCGCGCCCGCGCGTTCGGCGGCGTTCACCATCTCGTCGATCGTACGTCCCCGGATCGCCGCGCCGAGACTCGCCTGTGGGATGCGGTACGTCGCGCGGGCGCCCGGCTGCCGCGCCGTCCACTGGACGACGTCGATCTCCGACCAGGTTCGCGACACGTAGCGCTCGCCGGCCGCGCTCTCGACGACCGCGTGGCCCGCGTAGAGCTGGGCGAGCGGCACGAACTGCGCCTCCGTCAGGCGCGCCGGCGGCGCCGGCATGTTCCGTCCGTAGAACTCGTCCATCCCCGCCGTCGTCGTCGCGCCGGCTGCCAGGCCCAGCCTGAGCCCGTCGCCGGTGCTCCAGGGCGTCGTCCGCAGGAAGAGCGCGTCCGCCTCGGGTGTGATCCACTCGCGCACGAGCTCGCGGCTTGCCTGGAAGCCCCCGGTCGCGAGGACGACGGGCCCGTTGTCGGGAAGCTCGCGCAGCGGCTCGCCGAGCCGGATCGCGCCGGCGTGTCTCGCGAGTGCTCTTGTCAGCGAGCTCGTGTCGAAGCGGATGCCGCTCGTCCGCGGGTTGCCCGTCGAGCGCTCCACGACCCGGGCGCCGAGCGCTTCGAGCCACGCGAGGTCGTCGTCGAGCCGCTCGTGCACGAGCCGTTGGAGCTCCGGGGAGCCGCCCGCGCACTCGCGCAGGAACTCCTCGAGGTCGCGGTGTCGCCAGACCACGCCGCTCGAGAGGAGCATCGAACCGCCCGGGCGGGCGCCCTTCTCGTGGACGACGACCGTGGCCCCGCGCGCAGTCGCCTCGGCCGCAGCCACGAGGCCGGCCATGCCGGCCCCGGCGACGACGAGGTCGGGCACGAGTCAGACCAGCGAGAACCCGGGCTTGTGCTCGACGTATTCGATGCGGATGCGGTCCGGGCCCCGGAGGAACACCGCGAGCGTGTTCGGAGCGTCGACCACGTCCTCGACCTCGAGCCCGCGGTCGCGCGCCTCGCGCTCGACGCTGTCGGCGCTGTCGACGAGGAAGGCGAGGTGATTGAGCAGGGGCCGCTCGCCCTCTCGCGCGTCACCCGCGCGCAGCACGACGTGGCGGTCGTCGACGGTGAGCCGATCGCCGTCCCGTTCGAGTCCGAGCTCCACGAGACCCGTCGCCGTCGCGTCCGGGTCGGGCACGGTGAGCACGACGTGGTCGAGGTCGGGTTCCGCCGCGCCGCCGTCCTCGACGACGGCGAGCCTGACGCCCTCGGGCGCGCCGACGACGACCGAGCCGTCCTCGCTCTCCGTCTGGTACCCGGCCAGCGCGAGCCGCCGTCGCACGTCGTCGAGCCGCGCGACCCGCAGGACGATCCGCTCGAGGACGCCAAGCTCCCGCGGGCCCTCGGCGGCGAAGAGCGTCACCTTGCCGCGGCGGGCGTCGCCGCCGACGAGCGTGAACGCGTCGGTCCGGTCGATGACGTGCATCCCGCAGCCCTCGGTGAGCAGCCGGGCGAGCTCGTCCCGCTCCGCCGTCCACAGGGCGACGTGGTCGAAGGACGTGACGTGCATCCCGCCGTTGTACCCGTTTCCATCGGGGCTACGCCGGCTCCGACCTTCCCCGCGGTCAGAAGCCGAGCCCGACTGCGAGCGTGTCGCCCGGCTCGCGGGCGATCGGCACATCGACCGCCAGGCCGCCGGCCGGCGGGAGCATCTCTCCCCGTTCCTCGCTCTCGCCCGCGAACGACGCCAGGAACGGCCCGAGGCGGCGGCCGACGATCTTCGTCGGCGGCCACCAGATCGGCGCGGAGCTCGCCCAGTCCGGCTCCCCGCCGGAGAGGTCCCTGCGCAGATACGCCGGGTCGGCGCCCGTGAGGAGCAGCCCGCGCAGGATCGGTGTGAACGGGCGCGGCACGAGCGTCGCGCCGGCGAGCACGGCGATTGCCTCGGCGGCCGCGACCGCCTGCTGCGCTGCGATGCCGCCCTGCTTGATCGCGAAGGCGGTGATGTCACCGGCCGCGAAGACTCCGTCCGCACCGAGCACGCAGCAGTGGTCGTCCACGGGGATGAAGCATTCGGACGTCTGTATGAGGCCCTCGATCCGTGTGCCCACGAGGCGCGGCAGCGCGACCACCCGGTCGGCGGGGAGCTCTCCCTCGGAGAGGACGAGCCGGTCCCGCGTGCGCTCGACGGCCTGGACGCCGCCGAAGAACTCGACGCCCACGTCGCGGAGCATCTCGCGCACCGCGTCGCTCGCCGTCCGCCCGAACAGGTCGAGCGGGCGCGGCTCGGGCGACACCAGGCTCACCGCGCACCGCGCGTCCCTGGCGGCCGCGCGGCGGGCCGTCATCAACGCGAGCTCGTACGCGGGGAGCGGCCATGCGGACCCCCACGGCACCACGAACGCGACATGCCGGACGTCGCCCCGGTCGAGCGCCTCGAGCAGCTCACGTAGGCGCGGTCCGTCCGCCGGCCCTCGGAAGGTGAGCGCGCCCGGCACCGCCGCGGTCGGCGTCGCCCCGCAGGCGATCAGCAGGGCGTCGTATTCGACATCCGCGCCGCTCCCCGTGCGGGCGAGCCGCCGCTCGACGTCGACACCGGTCAGCGTGTCGAGCATCGCCCCCGCTCCGGCGCTCGCCGCGAGCCGGCCGAGGTCGAAGTGCCGCACCGTGCCGAGGCCGAACGGCTCGGCGACGGACGCCGGCCGGTACCAGAACAGCGGCTCGGGGGCGATCAGCTGCACGCGTGCGCGTCCCTCGGCGACGTCGGCGAGGGTCAGGGCAGCCTCCAGAGCGGCCACTCCGCCGCCGGCGATCAGCACCGAGAACTCGTCCACGCGACCATGCTGCGCTCCGCCCTCGCGAGCGCCATCCGGGAACGGACCCGCCCCGGAACCGGGTTTTCTACTGATCGACGTCGTCAGGGCGGGCCGACCGGCGAGAATCCTCCCGGTGTGGGGCGTCGCCGGCCTGCGCGTGCTCCGTCTCGCGAACCCGGTCGTCCGCCGGGTGCTCGACTCGCGCGCCCATCCGCTCCTGAGCGGCCGGCTCGTCGTGCTCGCGTACCGCGGACGCCGAACGGGCCGGCAGCTCCGTATCCCTCTGCGCTACGCGGAGACGCGCGACGGAGCGCTGGTCGCGGTCGCCGTGGAGCCCGAGGGAAAGCAGTGGTGGCGCACGTTCGCCGACGAGGCGCCGGCCGCGGTCAGGCTCCGCGGTACAGAAGTAGCCGTCCGAGGCAGACTCGCGGCCGGCGACCGCCGCGGGTCGGCGCTCGAGGCGTACCTCGACCGCTATCCGCGGAGCCGCCGGCTCACGCGCGATGCCGCGGTCGTCGTGCTCGAGCCCGTGAACGGATAATCCACACGTGCGCCTCTACGGCGACCTCGCTCCCTGGTTCCATCTGCTCACGTCCCCCGCGGACTACGCGGCCGAGGCGAAGCGGTATCGCCGCCTGATCGTCGGTGCGGTGCCCGACGCGCGTACGCTGCTCGAGCTCGGCTCCGGCGGCGGGAACAACGCCTCGCACCTGAAGAAGCACTTCTCGTGCACGCTCGCCGACGTCTCGCCTCAGATGCTCGCCCTGAGCCGCACGTTGAACCCGGACTGCGAGCACGTCCTCGGGGACATGCGCACCGTCCGCCTCGGCCGCACCTTCGACGCCGTCTTCGTCCACGACGCGGTCGCGTACATGGCGACCGAGGACGACCTCCGCGACTGCCTGGGCACGGCGTACGCGCACACGCGCCCCGGCGGAGTCGCGCTGTTCGTGCCGGACTACACGCGCGAGACGTTCGCGCCCCACACGGACCACGGCGGGCACGACGGCGAGGACGGCCGGTCGCTGCGGTACCTCGAATGGGTCACCGACCCGGAGCCCGGCGACACGAGCTACGAGGTCGACTACGCGGTGCTGCTGCACGAGCCCGGCCAGGAGCCGCGCGTCGTCCACGACCACCACGTCGAGGGGCTGTTCCCGGAGCACACCTGGCTCCACCTGCTCGAGCACGCAGGCTTCGAGCCGTCCGTCGACCGCGGGACCCCCGACCCCGGCGACGACACCTCGCAGACCGCGTTCCTCGCGGTCCGCCCTGGGTGAGGAGCGCAAGTTGCAGTCTGTAACTTGCGGTCGGACGCCTCGCCCGGGCGTCGGCCTCGCGCTCAGACCGGGCGTACGGCCGCTCGGGTGGCCTCGACGTCGCGCGCGATCTGCGCGATCAACGCCTCCTCGGAGTCGAACACGGCCTCGTCGCGCAGCCGCTCCCAGAGCTCGACGACGAGCCGGCGCCCGTACAGGTCGCCCTCGAAGTCGAGGAGGAACGGCTCGACGCGCCGCTCGGTCCCGCCATAGTGCGGGTTCGTGCCGATCGAGACGGCCGCACGGTGGTCGAGCGCCTCTCCGGCATAGATCCCGTAGCGGGGACAGACGAGCTGCGCGTCCATCGCGACGTTCGCGGTCGGGTAGCCGAGCGTGCCGCCGCGCTGGTCGCCCGCGACGACGACCCCGTCGAGCTCGAACGGCCTCCCCAGCAGCGAGGCAGCGGTCGCGAGGTCTCCGCCGCGGACGGCGTCGCGGATGGCAGTCGAGGAGACGCCGTCGACCTCCTCCACTTCGAGCAGGGTCAGCCCGAGCTCGCGGAGCGTCTCGACGCTCCCCGCGCGCTTGCTGCCGAAGCGGAAGTCGACCCCGACCGCGACGGCCTCGGCGCCGATCGCGCGAAGGTACGTCTCGACGAACTGCTCGGGCGTGAGGCGCATGAACTCCGGCGTGAACGCGGCGACCAGCGTGTCCGCGACTCCTGCCTCGGCGAGGAGCTCGAGTCGACGCTCGAGCGTCGTCAGGAGCTCGACCCTGTTCCCGAGCACGATCCGTGGATGCGGGTCGAGCGTGATCACGGTGGGCTCGAGACCGGACTCCACGGCCGTGCGCAGCACCGATCGGTGACCGCGGTGCACCCCGTCGAAGGTGCCGATCGCGACCGCGCGAGGACGGCGCTCGAGCTGGGACGGCGCGTGCGCGATCCTCATCGCGTCGACAAGTCTCGCACCGCAGGAAGCCGCGCCAGCGCCTCGTCCAGGGGGATCACCCGCGCTTCGTCGGCCTCCGTCACGGGGAACGGCCCGACCTCCGTGCGGCGGAGGCTCACGCAGTGGCCGCCCAGGGCGTCCGCCAGTGCGCGGACGTACGTCCCTGAGCCGACGTGCAGGTCGAGCCCCGCGACGCCGTCCTCGTAGGACAGGAGCTCCAGCCGGTGGACGCGCATGAGCCGCGTCGGCATCTCGACGTCCACACCGCGGCGGTGGAGCCGGTACGCGCGCGTGCCGCCGATCTTCACCGCCGACGCGGCCGGAATCTGCAGCTCGATTTCTCCGCGCAGCGGTTCGAGCAACCGCTCGAGCTCGTCGCGGCTCGGCGCGACGTGCTCGCCGACCGTCTCTCCTTCCGGGTCGCCGGTCGTCGTCCGCGCCCGTAGGTCGACGTGGGTCTGGTACCGCTTGTCGAGCTTCGTGAAGCGGTCCTGGTGCGAGGTCGCGCGGCCCGAGAGGAGGATCAGGAGCCCCGTCGCGAACGGGTCGAGCGTGCCGGCGTGCCCGGTCTTCGCCCCCGTCCTCGAGCGCACGCGCGCGACGACCGCAAACGACGACGGGCCGGCCGGCTTGTCGGCGAGGATCACGCCGGTCGGCTCGAGCGCCTTCGGAACCGGCACGGCCGCCTAGGTCTCGCCGCTGCCGTCTGCGGCCGCGAAGGCCTCGACGATCCGCCGCGTGATCTCGTCCATCGCGAGGTCGGTGGAGAAGCCCGCCGCACGTCGGTGGCCGCCACCGCCGAAGCTCCGCGCGATCGCGGACACGTCCACTCCGTTCGGATGCGACCGGAGCGATCCCTTCCGCCGTGCGGGCGCACCCTCTGGTAGCTCACGGACGAGCGCGACGAGCTCGGCGCCGTCGACCGCGCGCAGGTGGTCGATGATTCCCTCCGAGTACGGCTCCTCCGCGCCCGCCTCGGCGAAGTCCCCGCGCGTGAGCTCGGAGACGACGATCTTCCCGTCGGCGAGCTCCGTCGCGTGCTCGAGAGCCCGCGCCAGCAGCTTCAGCTTCGGGAACGGCGTCGACTCGTAGACCTCGACGAACACCTTGCCGACGTCGGCCCCCGCCTCGACAAGCTCGGCGGCGAGTCGGAGCGCCTTGGGCGTCGTGTTCGAGTACTGGAAGCGGCCGGTGTCGGTGACGATCGCGGTGTAGAGCGCCTCCGCGATCTCGGGCGTCCGCGCGGCGCCGAGCCCGTCGAGGACGTCCGCGAGCACCTCGGCGGTCGACGACGCGTCCTCGACGACGAGGTTCACGTCGCCGAACCGCGTGTTGTCGTGGTGGTGGTCGACGTTCACCGTGAAGGCTGCGGACGACACGAGCGACGGGTCGACGATCCGGTTCTCCTGCGCGCAATCGACCGCGACGAGCACGCGCTCGGAGGCATCCGCAGGCGCCGAGCGGAGGAGGCCGCGCTCGCCGAGCCGCAGGAACCCGTACTCGGCCGGCAGCGGCTGACGCCCGCCGAGCACCATCACGGAGTCCTTGCCGAGCGAGACGAGGCCGAGGTGCGTCGCGAGCAGCGAGCCGAGCGCGTCGCCGTCGGGGTTGTCGTGGGAGGTCACGACGAACCGATCGCCCGCGCGCAGCGCCTCGACGACCGCGTCCATGTCACTCCGGGGCATCGTCCTCTCCGTCGGGCGGCGCGAGCTCGTCGATCAGGCGGGTCATGTGCACACCGTGCTCGACGGCGCGATCGTAGACGAACTCCAGTCGGGGTGTCCGCCGCAGGCCCAGCTCCCGGCCGATCCGGCCCTGCAGCACGCCCGACGCCCCGTCGAGCGCCGCGAGCGTCTTCTTGCGCTGCCCCTCTCCGCCGAACACGCTGACCCAGACCTTCGCGTGGTCGAGGTCGCTCGTCGTCTCCACCGCGGTCACCGTGACGAAGCCGATGCGCGGGTCCTTGAGCGTCGGGATCGCCTCGGAGAGCACCTGCTTGACGGCCTCGTCGACCCTCCGCATCCGTCCGCTCATCGGTCACCCTCCTCGAGGTGGACGAGGTCGCGCTCGCAGCGCCCGAGCTCGAACGCCTGGCCGGAGAGCCAGCGCTCGGCCTCGTCGAGGAGCCGCGTCGCGTCGCGCGCCTCGCGGGTCACGCAGGCAAGCGTGAGCCGCGCGCGCTGCCACACGTCGTGGTGGTCGACCTCCGCGATGGAGCATCCCACCCGGTTCGTCAGCTGCTGCTTGACCGAGCGCAGGTGCATCCGCTTGTCCTTGAGCGAGTGGCTCTCCGGGAAGTGGAGCTCGAACGAGAGGATGCCCAGGTAGCCGCGCTCGTCGTCCGGCGTGTGCGACCGTCTGGGCACCTCCGCCGAGCGAAAGCGCCCTATTCCGCAGCCGCGCCGCTCGGTGCGAGCTCGGTGCGCTCGACCTCGCGGGTCTCGAAGACCTCGAGGACGTCGCCTTCCTTCACGTCGTTGAAGCCCTCGAGCAGGATCCCGCACTCGAACCCCTCGGCGACCTCGCGCGCGTCCTCCTTGAACCGCTTGAGCTGCGCGATCGACGTCTCGTGGACGACCGTGCCGTCCCGCACGACACGGACGTGCGCGCCGCGCCGCACGAGCCCGTTCGTGACCATGCAGCCGGCGATCGTCCCGAGCCGCGAGACCTTGAAGAGCGCCCGCACCTCGGCCTCGCCGAGCACCTCCTCCGTGGTGACCGGGGAGAGCATCCCGACGAGCGCCTGCTCGATGTCCTCGGTGAGCTTGTAGATCACGCGGTACGTGCGGATGTCGACGCCCTCGCGCTCGGCGAGCTGCCTCGCCTCGGCGCTCGGCCGGACGTTGAAGCCGATCACGAGCGCGTTCGAGGCCGAGGCGAGGTTGACGTCGTTCTCGGTGATCCCTCCCACGCCGGTGTGGATCACGTTCACGCGCACCTCGGGATGCTGGATCTTCCCGAGCTCGCCGACGAGCGCCTCGACCGAGCCCTGGACGTCGCCCTTCAGGACGATGTTGAGCTCCTGTACCGCGCCCGCCTGCATCTGCTCGAAGAGCGTCTCGAGCGAGAGGCCGCTGCTCGCCGAGCGCTGCGCGAGCTGCTCGCGCCTGAGCCGCTCGGAGCGCTTCTCGGCGAGGTCCTTCGCCTGGCGCTCGTGCTCGACCACGCGCGACAGCTCTCCCGCCGCCGGCGGACGGTCGAAGCCGAGCAGCTCGACGGGCTCGCCGGGCCGGGCCTCCCGCACCTTCTCGCCGCGGTAGTCGTAGAGCGCCCGCACCTTCCCCGCGGCGTCTCCTGCGACGATCGCGTCGCCGACGCGGAGCGTGCCGCGCTGGACGAGCAT
>DATBET010000040.1:0-3718 GCA_036558885.1 Gaiella sp. | reverse complement strand
AGCAGCGCGTGCGTGCCGAGGTTCTTCGTCGCGACGGCGCAGCCGACCGGGAAGACCTCGCCGCGCGTGACCCCGAGCTTGAGCGCGGCCGCCACCTCGTGCGGGTCGAGCTCCTCGCCCTCGAGGTAGCGCTCCATCAGGGCCTCGTCGATCTGGACGACCTCGTCGAGCAGCTTCTCGCGGTACTCCTGGGCGAGCTCGGCCATCGCGTCGGGGATCGGCACCGGGTCGGACTCCTTCTCCCCGCCGGGCGACATGTACGCGCACATGTGGAGCACGTCGACGATCCCTTCGAGCTCGTGCTCCGCCCCGATCGGGATGTGCACCGCGACGCACTTCGAGGAGAACTGGTCCTGGATCTGCCCCAGCGTGCGGAAGAAGTCGGCGCGCTCCCGATCGAGCATGTTGACGACGAGGACGCGCGCGAGCCCGAGGTCCTCCGCGAGCTTCTTCACGCGGGCCGTCCCCACCTCGAACCCCATCACGCCGGAGACCACGACGAGCGCTCCCTCGACGACCCTGAGCGCGCACCGCGCCTCACCCTGGAACGACGGGTCGCCCGGGCAGTCGATCAGGTTGAGCTTCCGCTCCTGCCAGCTCGTGTGGGTCAGCGAGAGCGAGATCGAGAGCTGCCGCTTCTGCTCGTCCTCGTCCGAGTCGGAGACGGTCGTGCCGGCCTCGATCGACCCGAGCCTGTTGACCTCGCCGGTCTGGTAGAGCAGCGCCTCGACGAGCGAGGTCTTGCCCGTCCCGCGATGGCCGACGACGGCGACGTTGCGGATCTTCCCGGGCTCGATCGGTGCCATGTGCGCGCGTTCCTCCTGGTCGGGTGCAGCGCGAATCGTAGTCGCGCGAGACAGCCGCCCATGGGGCGGTGCGTCGGGCTCGGGGCAGGAGGCCCTTGACATTCTCCGAACGAGACGGGACTAGCGTCTCGAGGGGCCGGCCGCGCCGGCGAGGCCCACCGTGGAGAGAGCCGTGTCGACCGTCGCACACCGATATCGCCTGCGCGACCAGCTCGGCCGCGGCGGGATGGGCGTCGTGTGGCGCGCCCAGGACGAGCGCCTCGGTCGCGAGGTCGCGCTGAAGGTGTTGCACAGCTGGGTCGCCGACGATCCCGAGCTGCGCGAGCGCTTCGACCGCGAGGCGTCGGCGCTCGCCCGACTCGAGCACCCGAACGTCGTCCGCCTGTACGACGTGCTCGAGGATCGCGGGCAGACCGTGCTCGTGCTGGAGCTCGTCGAAGGGGACGGGCTGCACAGGATCGCGTCGGGGCGCAGGCTCGGCTGGGAGGAGGTGCGCCGCTACTGCGCTCCGGTCGCCGCAGGCCTCGCACACGCGCACGCGCGCGGCGTCGTCCACCGCGACCTCGCGCCGTCGAACGTCCTCGTCGAGCGGGGCACCGGCCGCGTCGTCGTGACGGACTTCGGGCTGGCGCGCCTCGTCCGCAGCACGACGAGCCTGCCCGTCTCCGGCGTGCTCGCCGGAACGCCCGAGTACTGGGCGCCCGAGCAGGCGGCCGGTGAGCCCACGGGCCCCGCGACCGACCTCTACGCGCTCGGCTGCATCCTCTTCCAGCTGGTCACGGGCCGGCTCCCCTTCGAGGGCGAGGACCGGCTTGCGACCGGCCTGCGGCGCGCGCACGAGCCCGCGCCGCCGCTCGCCTCGGTCGCGGCGGACGTCCCGACGGAGGCGGCGGCGCTCGTCGACCGGCTGCTCGCGCGCGACCCCGCCGCGCGGGGCACCGCGGCCGAGGCAGCGGTGGCGCTCGGCACCCGCGAGGCAGCCCTCCCGGCCTCGTCGACGGACGACGCGGTGCCCCTCCCCACGCTCGTCACCCGCGTCCTCCGCGACACCGTGAGGCCCGTCCCGACCCTCGTCACGCGCGTCCTCCACGAGCCGTCCACGATCGTCCATCGTGTCCGCTCGCACCGTGCCGTCCCCCGCGGGCGGATCGCCGTCGCCGCGGTCGCGGCGGTCACGCTGATCGCGCTGATCGGCGGCGGCGTCTATGCGATCGCCGGCGGCGACCCGCCGGGCGTCGAGGCGCCGGACGCCGTCGGCACGAGCGTCAAGCAAGTGCGTGCCGAGATCGTCCGTCGCGCGCGCGACGCCGGAGTGCCCGTCCCGAAGGTCAAGGTCGTGCAGAAGGCGTACTCGGAGTCCGCGCCGAACGGCGTCGTCGTACGGCAAGACCCACCCGAGGGCGAGCGGATCCCCGAGCGCGGCGCGCTGCTCGTCTCGGTGAGCCGCGGGAGCGCCTTTGCGAAGCTGCCTTCGGTCGCGGGGCTCGAGAGCCGCAGCGCCCAGGCCCTCCTCGAGCGAACGGGCTTCGTCCCGACGAAGCGCTACGCGCCGTCGACGGAGATCGAGGCGTGGCACGCGGTCGAGACGCGGCCCGCTGTCGGAACGCGCGTCAAGCGTCCGGCACACGTCCAGGTCACGATCTCCACCGGCCCGCCGCGGCGACTCGTGCCGAGCGTCGACGGGCTGGACGGCGCCGCGGCGCGCAGGGCGATCGAGGGCGCCGGCTTCGGCGTGAACCTCGTGAAGCGCCCCGAGACGAGCACCGACCCCGGCACCGTGCTCGGCGTCTCGCCCGAGCCGGGAGCCCGCGAGCAGCTCGGCTCGATCGTGACGCTCACGGTGGCGCGCGCGCCTCGCTGGACGACCGTTCAGGCGGTCGAGGGGACGGAGGACGCGGAGCCGTCTGCGTTCACCGTGCCCGCAGGCGCCCGCCTCGTGCTGACGACGGTAGACACGTCCCCCCTGGGCCTGTTCGGCGGCGAGGTCGAGGTGCGCACGGCGGGTGACGACGGAGCCGAGACCGCCGTCAGCGCGGGCGAGCGCGTCGTGCTCGCGGCCCCGGCGACGCGGCCGCGGACGATCGAGGTCGAGCTCGACGTGCACGGCTCCGCGCACTGGGCGCTGACGGTCGAAGAGCCGCGGTAGCCGGCGTTACTTGCGCTCGAGCGCCGGGCGGCTTCCGCCGGAGAGCCGGGCCTTCAGCCGCAGCACGGCCTTCGTGTGCAGCTGCGACACGCGCGACTCCGTGACCCCCAGCACCTCCCCGATCTCGCGCAGGGTCAGCTCCTCGTAGTAGTAGAGCGTCACGACGAGCTTCTCCCGCTCCGGCAGCCGGGCGATCGCTTCTGCAAGCGCCTCGTTCAGCTCCGACTGCTCGAGCGAGAACTCCGGATCGGCGCCTGCGGCGTCCTCGATCGTGTCGATCAGCGCGACCTGGTCGCCGCCGCCCTGCGGCGTCCACAGCTCGTCGAGCGCCGCCATCGACGAGCGCGAGATCTCGAACAGGCTCCGGTCGAGCTCATCGCTCGTGATCCCGACCCTCGCAGCTATCTCCTCGTCGGTCGGGGCCCGCATGAGCGACCGCTCGAGCTCGACGATCGCCCGCTCGATCTCCCGGGCGCGCGAGCGAACCGACCGTGGCACCCAGTCGAGCGAGCGGAGCTCGTCGATGATCGCGCCCTTGATGCGCACGATCGCGTACGTCTCGAACTTGATCTCGCGGTCCGGGTCGTAGCGCTCGATCGCGCTGATCAGGCCGAGCAGCCCGTAGGAGACGAGATCCTGCTCGTCGACGTGCGACGGCAGGCTCGCGCCGAGCCGGCCCGCGACGAATTTCACGAGCGGGGCGTACGTGAGGATCAGCCGGTCCCGCAGGCCCCGGTCGTTCGTACGCCGGAATTCCTGCCACAGG
>DATBET010000039.1:0-22522 GCA_036558885.1 Gaiella sp. | reverse complement strand
GGCCCGCCGCCCGACCCGTCGATGGACGCGTTCCGGCTCGGCTGGATCGCGGACTTCCCCGACGCGATGAACTTCCTCGAGCTGTGGAAGTGCGGCTCGGGCAACAACAACACGAACTGGTGCGACCCGTCCTACGACCGGCTCGTCGAGCAAGCGCGGAAGACGCCCGACAACGCCAAGCGTTACGGGCTCTACGGGCAGCTCGAGGACAAGCTCGTCGGCAAGGACGGCGCGATGCCGGTCGTGCCGATCTACTGGTACACGTTCGTCCAGCTGGAGCGGACCTCGATCAAGGACTCGCTCAACGTCAGCCCGCTGGGCATGACGGACTACTCGAAGGTCGTCGAGACCGACGGGTCACAGGCCTAGCGCCCTCGATCCGTCGTATGCGTGAGGCGCCCGGCCCCCCTGGGCGCCTCACTCTTTTTCTTCCTATCCCAGCCCGAGATGCCGGGCGATGACCATCCGCTGCACCTCGTTCGTGCCCTCGCCGATCTCGAGGATCTTCTGGTCGCGGTAGAGGCGCGAGATCGGGAACTCGTCCATGAAGCCGTACCCGCCGTGGACCTGCAGCGCGTGGTTCGCCACCCGGTGTGACAGCTCGCCGGTGTAGAGCTTCGCCATCGCCGCCTCGAGTGCGAACGGGCGGCCCTTGTCCTTGAGCCACGCCGCCCGGTAGACGAGCTGACGGCCCGCCTCGATCTCGACGGCCATGTCCGCGAGCTTGAAGGCGATCGTCTGGAAGCGGCCGATCGGCTTGCCGAACTGGGTCCGCTCCCGCGCGTACGCGGAGGCAAGGTCGTACGCGCCCTGCGCGAGCCCCACGCCCATCGCCGCGACGGAGATGCGACCACCGTCGAGGATCTCGAGGAACTGGGTGAAGCCCTTGCCGCGCGGGCCGAGGACGTTGCCCTCCGGCACGGCGCAGTCGGAGAACGTCAGCGCCCGCGTGTCGGAGGCGCGCCAGCCGAGCTTGTGGAGGGGCTCGGAGACCTCGTAGCCGGGCGTCCCGTTCTCGACGACGAGGTTCGAGATCTCGTCCTCGCCGGTGCGCGCCGTGATCGTCACGCCCCAGGTGAGCTCGGTGCCGGCGTTCGTGATGAACATCTTCGCGCCGTTGACGAGCCACGACCCGTCGCGCAGCTCCGCCGTCGTGCGCGTGGCACCGGCATCGGAGCCGGCGTCGGGCTCGGTGAGCCCGAAGGCGGCGAGGCGGCGGCCCGAGGCGAGGTCCGGGAGCCAGCGGTCACGCTGGTCGTCGGAGCCGAACAGGAAGATCGGCATCGTCCCGAGCGAGGTGTGCGCCGCGACGGTGATCGCGACCGACGAGTCCACGCGGGTCAGCTCCTCGATCGCGATCGCGTACGAGAGCGTGTCGCCGCCGGCGCCCCCGTGCGCCTCGGGGATCGGGATGCCCATCAGACCGAGCTCCGCCATCTCCCGCACGAGCTCGACGGGGAACCGCGACTCGCGGTCGAGCTCCTCTGCGACGGGCGCGACACGGTCCCGCGCGAACGTCCGGACCGTGTCGCGAATGAGCTCCTGCTCGGCGGTGAGGTCGAGGTCCATGCCGGCCGGGATCGTAGACGCCGTCAGAGCGCCGTCGGGATGCTCTGGGCGTGGCGGAAGCGGTTCGTGGGGTCGACCGCGTGCTTCGTCGCGACGAGCCGCTCGAGGTTCTCGGCGTAATACGCCCGCTTCCAGCCCGCGAGACCGAGGTCGGCGTAGTTCTGCAGCGCCTCGCCCGAGGTGTACGGCGAGAGCGCGAGGCGGGCCTTCCTGATCCAGGCGAGGTTCGCGGTTTCGACGGCCGGCGTCGGGTCGGTCCACAGGCCGACCAGCTCGAGCGAGAAGCGGGCGTCGCGATGGACGTAGGCGGTGGCCTTGCGCGGCACCCGTCCGACGGCGCCGCCGAAAGCGAAGAGGATGATGCCGCCGCCCCGGAGCCGGGGATCAGCGTGCCGGTTCTCGACCACCGCCACGACCGCGTCTCGGCCCTTCGGCCCGAGCGGTGTCCGTGCGACGCGCGAGCTGCCGGCGATCCGTCGCGGCTCGGACTCGCCGCCCGCGAAGTACGCCGTCGCCGCGTCGTACGTGCGCTGCACGAGGCTCGCCGTCGTCGGGTGCGGGTCGCCGCCGGTGAGGCCCGCGAGAGCGGAAGCAGCCGCCGGCTTCGGGCCGAGGAACATCCCGTTCACGACGACGGTCGGCATGCCGCCCGTCGTCGCCGGGACGCGCAGAGAGAGGCTCGAGGTCAGCTCGTCGGGCGCAGTCGCCATGAACGCCTGCCAGGCGCCGATCGCGTCGGCCGCCGCCGCCCAAGGCCACCGGAGGACGAACGTCGTCACCGTGCCGACCTTCCGCGTCGCGAACGTCAGCCGCGTCACGATCCCGAAGCTCCCGGTGCCTCCGCCGCGGAGAGCCCAGAACAGGCTCGGCCGCGAGGCGGCCGAGACGTCGTGCGCCTGCCCGTCGGCGGTCACAATTCGCACGGCGCGGACGCTGTCGCAGGCGAGCCCGAACGCCCGCGCGACGAAGCCGTGACCGCCGCCGAGGGTCAGTCCCGCGACGCCGACGGTCGGGCACGAGCCCGCGGGGATCGTCCGCTGCCCGGCCGCCCAGAGCCGCGCGTAGACGGCGCCGAGCGTGGCGCCCGCACCGACGGTGGCCCGGCCGCCGGGGAGCGGCGTGACCGCCGAGAGTCTGCTCAGGTCGACGAGGAGCCCGGTCGTCGAGGAGAGACCGGCATACGAATGCCCGCCGGAGCGGACCGCGAGCCGAACGTCGTGCCTCGCCGCCCAGCGGACGATCGCCTGCACGTCCGCCGTGTCGAGCGGCTGCGCCACGGCCCGCGGCAGGACGTCGTCGAAGCGCGCGTTCCAAGGCCGGCGGGCGACTCCGTAGCCGGGTCGTCCCGGTCGGAGAAGCGGGCCGCGCAGCGCGGCGTCGAGCTCGTCGAGCGCATTCGCCCCGCGCGCCTCGGAGGCGAAGCCGAGCGCGAGCGCCGCCGCGGCGCCCGCGAGGCGTCCGCCGCGGACGACGAGGTCGCGCCGGCCGAACCGTTCCACGCGCGGAGCCTAGGTCGTCGTCCGCGTCCGAGCTAGCGCTCGATGGAGCGATACCGCCGCACCGCGAGCGGCGCGAAGACCACGAGCAGCCCGATCGTCCACGCGAACGAGAGCAGCAGCGCATGCTCGCCCGGCCAAGAGTCGGACGGGAACGGGTTAGGGTTGCCGAAGAGGTCTCGCGTCGCCGAGACGAGCGCGCTGACGGGGTTCCACTCGGCGATCGGCTGCAGGATCGAGGGCAGCGACTCGGTCGGGACGAAGGCGTTCGAGACGAAGGTGAGCGGGAAGATCACGAGGAAGCCGAGCTGCTGCGCCACCTCGACCGTCTTCACGAGCAGGCCGAGCAGCACGCCGATCCACGACATCGTGAACGTGAACATCAGCATCAGGACGATCGCGAGCACGAAGTCGCCGAACGTGCCGTGGACCCGCCAGCCGACGACGAGGCCCGACAGCATCAGGACGACGAGAATCAGCGCGTTGTAGACCACGTCGGCGGTCGTCCGCCCACTGAGCACGGCCGAGCGGGCCATGGGCAGCGAGCGGAAGCGGTCGATCAGCCCTTTGCTCATGTCGTCCGCCATCCCGATCGCGGTCGTGATCGACGCGAACGCGAGCGTCTGGATGTAGATGCCGGGCATCAGGTACTCCCGGTAGCTGCCTCCGCCCGGGAGTGGGATCGCGCCGCCGAAGACGAACGCGAACAGCAGCACGAACATGATCGACTGGAGGATCGCGAAGATCGCGAGCTCCGGGATCCGGGGCACGCGCTTGAGGTTCCGCCAGGCGACGACGCGCCCGTCCGAGACTGCTTCGGCAAAGGTGCTCATGCTGCGAGCTCCTCGTCCCGCTCGTCCTCCTCGTCGCCCTCCGCCTCTTCGGCCGCATGGCCCGTCAGCTCGAGGAACACGTCGTCAAGTGTCGGACGGCGCAGGCCGACGTCGTCGACCTGGATCTCGGCCTCGCCGAGCCGGCGGACGACCTCGACGAGCTCCTGCGCGCCGCCGCGCGCGGCGACGGTGACGCGCCGCGTGTGGCGGTCGCACGTGCTCCCGCCGTCCGGCGCAAGCGTCGCCACCGCGCGCCGGAGGTCCTCGGGATTGCGGACGACGACCTCGATCCGCTCGCCTCCGACCTGGGCCTTCAGCTGGTCGGAGGTGCCGCGCGCGATGATCCGGCCGTGGTCGACGACCGCGATCTCGTCGGCGAGCGCGTCGGCCTCCTCGAGGTACTGCGTCGTCAGGAGCAGCGTGGTGCCCTCGCGCACCTGGTCGCGGATCACGTCCCACATCCCGAGGCGGCCGCGCGGGTCGAGACCGGTCGTCGGCTCGTCGAGGAAGAGGAGCCGGGGCCGCCCGACGAGCGCACCCGCGAGGTCGAGCCGGCGGCGCATCCCGCCCGAGTACGTCTTGGCGACGCGATCGGCGGCGTCCTCCAGCCCGAACCGGCCGAGCAGCTCGTCGGCGCGACGTCGGGCGTCTCCGCTCGAGAGGCGGTAGAGCCGGCCGAACATCCAGAGGTTCTCCCGGCCGGTCAGGTTCTCGTCGACGGCGGCGTACTGGCCGGAGAGGCCGATCAGCTTGCGCACGGCCTGTGCGTCGCGGGCCACGTCGAGCCCGGCCACCGTCGCGCGGCCCTCGTCGGCGTGGAGCAGCGTCGCGAGGATCCTGACCGTGGTCGTCTTCCCCGCGCCGTTCGGGCCGAGGAGGCCGAGGATCGTGCCCTCCTGCACCTCGAGGTCGACGCCGTCGAGCGCGCGCACCTCGTTCCCGCGCGAGCGGTAGACCTTGACGAGGCCCTCTGTCTCGATCGCGGCCATGCCCAGGCAACGTAGCCGCGTGGCCTGCGAGCGCGCGGTGCGGGTCTCCGTACTCCTGGCTGGGCGATCGGGCTGGACGATCCCTGGTCGAGCACCGGACGAAGTCCGCGATGATCGCCCTGACGGGCCTAAGATCACGCTCGGCGAGCCGTCACATCGGGCGCGAGGAGATCCCGATCTTCGAGGAGGCATGGAACCGCGGAGGCAAGGCTGCGCTGATCGAGGCGGTGCCCGAATCGGCGTCCGTCGGGACGCCCGCCTGACGGTGCGATAGTGCTCCGCGCCGGCGTCGACATCGGCGGGACGTTCACGGACCTCTGCCTCGTCGACGGGGACCGCGTCATCGGCGTCGGCAAGACGCTGACGACGCCGAAGGATCCGTCGGAGGGCGTGGAGAGCGTGCTCGCCGAGACGCTCGAGAGGCTCGGGCGCTCCTTCTCCGAGCTCCGGCTCGTCGTGCACGGGACGACGCTCGTGACGAACGCGATCATCGAGCGGCGCGGATCGCGCACCGCGCTGCTCGCGACCGAAGGTTTCCGGGACGCGGTCGAGATCGGGCGCGAACGGCGCTACGAGCTCTACGACCTCATGGTCGAGCTGCCGCGCCCGCTCGTCCCGCGGCACCTCCGCTTGGACGTGCCGGAGCGGACGCTCGCGGACGGCGCGGTCGCGGTGGCGCTCGACGAGCCGTACGTCGAGCGACTCGGCCGCGAGCTCGACGAGGCGGGGGTCGAGGCGGTCGCCGTCTCGTTCCTCCACAGCTTCGCGAACCCCGAGCACGAGCGCCGCACCCGCGACGTGCTGCTTCGCGCCGCGCCCGAGCTGCGCGTCTCGCTCTCGTCGGAGGTCGCGCCCGAGATCCGCGAGTTCGAGCGGACGACGACCACGGTCGCGAACGTCTACGTACAGGATCTGATCGACCGCTACCTGACCGAGCTGCACGGACGCTTGGAGCGCACGGGCTTCACCGGAAGGCTCTACGTGATGCTCTCGAGCGGAGGCGCCGCGACCGTCGAGACGGCTGTCCGTTTCCCGATCCGTCTTTTGGAATCGGGGCCCGCGGGGGGTGCGCTGGCCGCCGCGATCTACGGGCGGGCGAGCGGCCATCCGGATCTCGTCTCGTTCGACATGGGCGGCACCACGGCAAAGCTGTGCGTCGTCGAACAGGGCCGCCCGCTGGTCGCCGACGAGGTCGAGGTCGACCGCGTGTACCGGCTCCGCCGCGGCTCCGGCACACCGGTCCGGGTCCCGGTGATCGAGATGATCGAGATCGGCGTGGGAGGCGGCTCGATCGCGTCGGTCGACACGCTCGGGCTGCTCGAGGTCGGCCCGCGCTCCGCGGGCGCCGACCCCGGCCCCGCCTGCTACGGCCTGGGCGGCGTGCAGCCCACGGTGACGGACGCCGACCTCGTGCTCGGGTACCTCGATCCCGGCTATTTCCTCGGCGGCCGGATGGCGCTCGACCTCGACGCAGCCCGGGCGGCGGTCGAGCGCGAGGTCGCGGAGCCCCTCGGCCTCTCCGTCGAGGAGGCGGCCTGGGGCATCCACGCGATCGTCAACGAGAACATGGCGAACGCCGCGCGCGTGCACGCCGTCGAGCGGGGCAAGGACCCGACCACGCTGCCGCTCTTCGCCTTCGGCGGGGCGGGGCCCGTCCACGCGGCCGGTGTCGCGTCCGCCCTCGACTCGCCCGCCCTCGTCGCGCCCCTCGGCGCCGGAGTGATGAGCGCTCTCGGCTTCCTCACGGCGCCGCTGGCCTTCGACTTCGTCCGTACCTGGCGGGTCATGCTCGAGGGCGCCGACCTCGATGCCCTCGACCAACTCCTTGCGGAGATGGAGGACGACGGGACGGCGCTGCTCTCGCAGTCCGGCGTCGGCGCCGACGAGATCTCGCACGAGCGGTACGGCGACATGCGCTACCTCGGACAGGGGCACGAGGTGCGCGTGCCGCTGCCGTCCGAGCGGCTCCGCGACACGGCGGTGCTCGTGGAGCGGTTCGAGCAGGAGTACGAGCGGCTCTACGGCCGCCGCGGCCCGGACGTGCCGGTGGAGGCGATCAACTGGCGCGTCGTCTCGTCCGGCCCGCGGCCGGAGCTCGAGCTCGCCGCGGTGACGTTCGATCCGACCTCGCGGCCGCCGCGGAGCAGCCGACCGGCGTACTTTCCAAAGCTCGGCGGCTACGCCGAGACGCCGGTGTTCGACCGCTACGCGCTGGAGCCGGGCACGCGCCTCGACGGCCCGGCGATCGTCCAGGAGCGGGAGTCCACCCTGGTGGTCGGCCCTGGTTACGCGATCGAGGTCACGCCGGAGCTCGCCCTGACGGTGACGCCGGTGGAGAGGTGATGGACGCGATCCTCGTCGAGGTGCTCGCGAACCGGCTCGTCTCGATCGTCAACGAGCAGCAGGCGGCGCTGATCCGCACCGCGTTCTCCACCATCGTGCGCGAGTCGGAGGACCTCGCCTGCGGCGTCTTCGACTCGCGCGGCAACATGGTCGCGCAGTCGCTGACCGGCACCCCCGGTCACATCAACGCGATGGCGACGGGAGTCCGGCACTTCCTGACGGCGTTCCCGCCCGAGACTCTCCGGCCCGGAGACGTCCTCCTGACGAACGACCCCTGGCAGACGAGCGGCCAGGTCAACGACATCACGGTCGTAACCCCGGTCTTCAGGGGGGACCGCGCGATCGCGTTCTTCGCGAACACGTGTCACGCGGCGGACATCGGCGGCAAGGTCCTCTCGGCCGAGTCGCGCGAGGTCTTCGAGGAGGGTCTGCGGATCCCGATCATGCGCCTCTTCGAAGAGGGCGTCCCGAACGAGACGCTCCTGACGATCATCCGGGCGAACGTGCGGACCCCGGACGAGACCGTCGGCGACCTGCACGCGCAGACTGCCTGCAACGACGTCGGCGCGCGCAGCCTCGCGGCGCTGCTCGAGGAGTTCGCGCTCGACTCGATCGACCTGCTCGCCGACGAGATCATCCGCCGCTCGGAGCGGGCCATGCGCGATGCGATCGGCGCCCTTCCCGACGGCGTGTACGAGCACGAGGGCTGGAGCGACGGCTTCGACGAGCCCATCCGGCTCGCGGTCCGCGTGACCGTCGAGGGCGAGGTGCTCGAGCTCGACTTCGCAGGCTCGTCCCCGCAGAGCGGGTACGGCATCAACCTCGTGCTCAACTACACGCACGCCTACGCGAGCTTCGCCGCGAAGGCGGCGCTCGCCCCGGACGTCCCACACAACGAGGGGTCGTTCCGGCCCGTTCGGGTCCTGGCGCCGCCCGGCTCGATCCTCAACTGTCTCGAGCCGGCGTCCGTCGGAACACGGCACCTGATCGGGCATCTCCTCCCGGGCGTGATCTTCGGCGCGCTGGCGCGCGCCCTCCCCGACCGCCTGCTCGCCACCGGCGCCGACGCGAGCTGGCTGACGATCTGGCGCGGCGAGGACAGGGAGGCGCGCCCCTTCTCGCTGACGCTCTTCCAGTCGGGCGGAACGGGGGCCAGGGCGACGAAGGACGGGCTCACGACCACCGGCTTCCCGAGCGGGGTCGCCGGCGTCCCGGCCGAGGTGATCGAGACGCTGACGCCGCTCGTCCAGCGCCGGCGGGAGCTCCGCACGGACTCGGGCGGCGCCGGGCGCTGGCGCGGAGGGCTCGGGCAGCTGACCGAGATGGCGTGCCGCGGCTCTGGGCCGTGGACGGTCTCGACCCTGATCGACCGCACCCGCTTCCCCGCGCCCGGGCTCGACGGCGGCGGCTCGGGTGCCGCCGGTGAGCTCTCGCTCGCCTCCGGCGCGCCGGCGCGGCCGAAGACCGTGCTCCAGGTGGCGGAGGACGACCGCGTCCTGCTCTCGCCGCCCGGCGGCGGGGGCTACGGGCATCCGTACGAGCGCGAGCCCGAGCGCGTGCTCGCGGACGTCGTGGACGGGTACGTCTCGCTCGAGCGCGCACGCGAGGACTACGGCGTCGCGGTGGAGTACGTCGGCCCGGCGGATCGGCTCGTGCGGACGCCCGACCTCTATCGGATCGACGACGAGGCGACGGCCGCGCTGCGGGAGTACCGGGACGTCCATGGCATGACGGGCGGGCCACACAAGGACGACGAGGGAAGCGCGTGAGCGATCAGCGTGCGTCGGGTGCGCCGGTCCTCGTCGCGCTGACGGGTGCGACGGGCGCAATCTACGGCGTCCGCACGCTCGAGGTCCTTCGCGGGCTCGGCATCGAGGCACACCTGATCGTGAGCCGGTGGGCCGAGACGACGATCCGCACCGAGACCGACCGGAAGCTGGAGGACGTGCGGGCGCTCGCCGCGGTCGTCTTCGAGGAGACCGATCTCTCGGCGCCGCCCGCGACGAGCGCCTACGAGACCGCGGGGATGATCGTGGCGCCCTGCAGCATGCGGACGCTCGCGGGCATCGCGAACGGCCTCTCCGACAACCTCGTCCAGCGCGCCGCCGAGATACACCTCCAGGAGCGGCGGCGACTCGTGCTGCTCGCCCGCGAGTCGCCGCTCTCGGTGATCCATCTCGAGAACATGCTGCGGCTGGCGCGGGCAGGCGCGGTCGTCGCGCCGCCCGTCCCGGCGTTCTACGCGCGACTCGGGTCGCTCGACGACATGGTCGAACACACGGTCGGGCGCGCGCTCGATCAGCTCGGGATCGAGCACGAGCGCGTGCGCCGCTGGGGAGAGCGCCGCACGAACCTCCGCTCGGGCGACGGGGATTAGCCGGCGCCGAACGGATCGAGCAGCGTCGCGACCGCGGCCTCGGGCGACCCCGCCAGGGGGACGATGCTCAGCCCGGGGACGCGAAGCGCGCGGTCGACGTTCTCGCCGGCAACCGCACTCGTCGGCGTCTCCGGAACGCCGAGGACGAGCGGGTGTTGCTCCTTGAGCGTGACGTCGGCGGAGCGGTACACGAGGTTCGTCGCCAGCCCCATCGCGATGGCGGCAAGCGAGCGAGCGTCGCAGGGGGCGACGATCATCCCCGCGGTCCGGAACGACCCGCTCGAGATGCGCGCCGCCTGGTTGTCGTGCGCGTAGCAGTAGTCGGCCAGCTCGTACACACCCCGTAGCTCCGCGCCGAGAGCGTTCTGCGCCTCGGGTGTCAGCACGAGATGCGTCTCGAGCGGACCGCGCTTCATGGTCTCGAGCAGGTGGACGCCGTACGCGAGGCCTTCCGCTCCGGCCATCGCGACGACGACGCGTCGCCGATTCGAGCTGTCCCTCCTTTGACTCGAGGTCTTCAGGCGCTCAGGTCCCTCCACTGCGATGTCGGCCAGGGGTAGTCGGAAGCGTGACGTATCGGTCGCATCGCTGCGCCGCGCTGCAGCTCTCGGTCGGCAGCTGGGTGAGGGTGCCGTGCATCGCCGGTAGCGGCAGCGGCGGCCCCGCCTGCGGAGTAGCCTCGAGACATGCGAGGAGAGCTCGACCGCAGGGCGATGGCGACGCTCTCCAGCGGGCACCTCGCCATCGACTTCGCCTCGGGCTCGGTTCCCGCGCTGCTCCCGTTCCTCGCCGTCGAGTTCGACCTCGGCTACGCCGAGACCGCGGCGGTGATGCTCGCCGCGCTGGTCTCGTCGTCGCTCGTCCAGCCGCTCTTCGGGCTCTGGTCGGACAACAGGGGAGCCGCGTGGCTGCTACCCGGCGGGGTGGTGCTCGCGGCGGTCGGCGTGGCTGCGGCGTCGGTCCTGCCTGAGTACGCGCTGGTGCTCGTCGCGGTGTTCCTGGCCGGCATCGGCGTCGCCGCCTACCATCCGGAGGGCGCGAAGTTCGCCGCGTACGCCAGTGGGGAGCACCGTGCGAGCGGCATGTCGTACTTCAACATCGGGGGGAATGCGGGCTACGCCCTCGGACCGATCGTGGTGACGCCGCTCGTCGTGTGGCTCGGCCTCCAAGGAGGCGCGCTCGCGATGCTGCCGGTGCTCGCCATGGCCTTCGTGCTCGTCCGGGCTCTCCCGTCCCTCCGGGAGACCGTGATGCCCGAGCACCACGTCGCGACCGGGGTGGACGACGTGCGGGCGATGGGCGTCCTCTCCGTGGTGATCGTCCTGCGCAGCGTCGCGTGGTTCGGGCTGCTCACTTTCGTCCCGCTCTGGGTGGTCGCGAACGGCGGCACGGAGGGCGAGGGCGGGCGCGAGCTGGCCCTCATGCTGGTCGCCGGGGCGATCGGCACGATCGTGCTCGGGCCCGTCGCGGACCGGGCCGGGCTGCGTCGGACACTGCTCGTGACGCAGGCGGCGATACCTCTTCTGATCGTCACGTTCGTCGCGGTCGGCGGGCTCGTCGGGACGATCGCGCTCATGCTCGTGGGCCTGTGCGTCGTCGGGACGTTCGGCGTGACGATGGTGCTGAGCCAGCTCTATCTGCCCCGGCACGTCGGCATGGCGAGCGGGCTCTCGGTGGGGCTGGCAATGGGGCTCGGCGGGATCGCCGCCGTCGTTCTCGGCGCCCTCGCCGATGCCGTCGACCTCGAGACCGCGCTGTACGTCGGCGCGGCCGCGCCCGCGATCGGCTGCGTCGCGTGCCTCTTCCTGCCGCGGCCGGCGGCCTGGACGGCGCCGAAGCGGGAGCCCGCGCCGGCCGGGATCGTCTAGGCTCGGACGCATGACCGTACAGGAGTTCTTCGCATCGTTGCCGGAGAGGGCGGACCCGGCGAAGACCGCCGGGATGCACAACACGTTCGTGTTCGACGTGCAGGACGTCGGCCAGTGGACGGTTGCCGTCGACGACGGGACGGTCAGCGTCACGGAGGGCGCCGGCGACGCCGACTGCACGATCCGTGCGAGCGAGGAGACGCTCGTGAAGATCGCCAAGGGCGAGGCCAACCCGACAACCGCCTACATGACGGGGAAGCTCAAGATCGACGGCGACATGGGCGCCGCCCTCAAGCTCCAGAAGCTCTTCTGACGCGATCCCACAGTGCGGCGCGTCCCGACCGGCCGGCCGTGTAGCGTGCGGTCGTGATCTGGGGCCGTGTCGTCCTCGCATGGGCCGTCAACGTCCTGGCCCTGCTCGTGGCCGACTGGTTGTTCGACGGCTTCTCCGTGGAGAGGTGGGGGCCGGTCATCTTCGCCGGCGCCGTGCTCGGGCTCGCGAACGTCTTCCTGAAGCCGCTCGTCACGTTCATCGCGCTGCCGCTGATCCTCCTCACGTTCGGCATCGCGTACTTCTTCGTGAACGTCGTGATGCTGCTCTTCACGGAGTGGGTCACGCCGGACTTCTCGATCGACGGCTTCTGGACGTACGTCGGCGCCACGATCGTGATCTGGCTCGTGAACTGGATCGTCTGGACGTTCGTCGACTCGCTGGTGCGCGAGCCGTCGTTTCCACGCCCGTAAGGATCTTCTGAACGACGGCATCGGCGCGCCGGAAGGCGGGTAGGGTCGGCCCGAGTGGCCCGTCTTCTCGCCCTCGGCTGTCTCGCGGCCCTCGCCGCGGCGCTCGGTGTGCCCGCGGTCGCGACGGCGGCGCCGCGTCTCCAGGTCGGCGTCACGGACGACGCGTGGCTCCTGTTCGGTCCGGGGGCGCCCGAGGAGCGCGCCGCGACGCTCCGCGACATGGGCGCGGAGGTCGTCCGCGTTACCCTCGACTGGCGGCGGATCGAAGCGCAGGAGGGCGTCGTCGACTGGGAGCGCGAGGACGCGGCGCTCGCAGCCCTTCGGGCGCAGGGGATCGCGCCGATCCTCGCCCTCTGGGGCACGCCCGGCTGGGCGAACGGCGGCCGCGGCCCGAACGTGCCGCCACGCTCGGCGGCCGACTTCGCCGCGTTCGCGAAGGAGGCGGCGTCCCATTACCCCTGGGTGCGCCGCTGGATCGTGTGGAACGAGCCGAACCAGCGCCGGTGGCTCGTCCCCGCCTCGCCGGTCCTCTATGTGACACGGCTCCTGAATCCCGCGGGCGCGGCGATCAAGAGCGTCATCCCCTCCGCCTCCATCGCCGGCGGGGCGACCGCGCCACGGGGCGGCAAGGGCGGCACGTCGCCTGTCGCCTTCATCCGTGGGATGGCGCGCGCGGGCGCCCGCCTGGACGCGTACGCGCACCACCCGCACCCGCTCTCGCCCGCTGAGACACCGTTCACGGGAGGCTGCGACCACTGCGAGACGATCTCCATGGCGACGCTCGAGCGGCTCCTCACCGAGACCCGCCGCGCGTTCGGGCCGCGGACGCGCATCTGGCTGACCGAGCTCGGGTATCAGACGAACCCACCCGACAGGATCCTCGGGGTGCCCTGGGGGACGCAGGCGCGCGACGTGGCCGGCGCCCAGCGCCGCGCCTATCTCGCGCCGGGAGTCGACGTGCTCGTCCAGTACCTCGTCCGCGACGAGCAGTCCACCGACGCATGGCAGAGCGGTCTCGAGACGTCGAGCGGACGCGCGAAGCCGGCGCTGCGATCGTTCACCCTTCCGCTCGTGCAGGTCTCGCGCACCGGCGCCTCGACGACCCTCTGGGGCCAGGTTCGGCCCGGCGAAGGCGCCCGCCCGTACCTCCTCGAGCGCCTCGTCGGCGGAACGTGGAAGCGCCTGGCTGCCGCCAATACCGGTGCGCGCGGCTTCTTCACGCGCAAGGTCCGGGCGGAGCACGGCGACCGGCTGCGCCTCACCGACCCTGCGACGGGCTCGACGAGCCCGACGCTGGTCGTCGTCTAGCTCCGGCTCAGCCCTCGTCAGGGCCTGCCCAGGACGGGCGGCGGCGCTCGAGGAAGGCGGCAAGGCCCTCCTGCCCTTCCTCGCTCGTCCGGCGCTCGGCGATCAGGCGCGCGGTCGCAGGCCCATCGGGGCGCTCGAGGACGAGCCGCTTCGCATGGCGGGCGGCCCGCGGCCCGGCGGTGTGCAGCTCGCCGAGCACCCGCGCGAGCGCGCCGTCGAGGTCGGCGGCCACCTCGTGCACGAGGCCGATCCGGAGGGCCGTCCCCGCGTCGAACCGCTCGCCGGTGACGAAGTAGCGCCGGGCCGCGCTCTCTCCGATCTTCCGCAGGGCGAAGGGGGAGATGACCGCCGGCAGGATGCCGAGCTTCACCTCGGAGAACGCGAACACCGTGTCGGGATGCGCCAGGACGACGTCCGAGGTCGTGACGAGCCCCACGCCGCCGCCGAACGCATGGCCGTGGACAACGGTGACGACGGGCGCCGGACAGCCGTCGATCGCCTCGAACATGCGCCGCAGCGCGATGGCGTCGGCGACGTTCGCCTCGCGGTCGAGCTCGCCCGAGGCCCGCATCCAATCGACGTCCGCTCCGGCGCAGAAGCTCGGTCCCTCACCCGCGAGCACGACTGCGCGGGCGGTGCCGACGTCGACGAACGCCTCGGCGAGCTCCGCGATCAGCGCTGCGTCGAACGCGTTGCGCGTCTCGGGCCGCGCGAGCGTGACCCGCAGGGCGTCTCCCTCCCGCTCGATGCGGAGCGCGCCCATGCGGCACAGCCTATGGTTTGGCCCGTGCCGGCGAAGCGCTTCACGGTCGAGCTCGAGCGCGTGCAGCAGACCGCGACGATGTTCCGGGTCCCGTTCGATCTGGAGGAGGCGTTCGGCAAGGCTCGTCCCCCGCTAAAGGTCACGATCCGGGGCTACACGTGGCGCACGACGCCCGGCGTGTACGGCGGCGTCGGCCATGTCGTCGTGAACCGCGCGGCGAAGGCGGCGACCGGGGTCGACGCCCCCGACCGCGTGCGTGTGACGATGGAGCTCGACACCGAGACGCGCACCGTCTCGGTGCCCTCCGACCTCGGCGCGGCGCTCCACGCTGCCGGCGCCGACGCGGCGTTCGCGAAGCTCTCCTTCACGCACCGGCGCGAGTCGGTCGAGTGGGTGGAGAGCGCGAAGCGGCCGGAGACGCGGGCCCGGCGGGTCGCGGCGACCGTCGAGCGCGTCCGGCCCCGGGGCGCATGACCCGGCTGCAAGGGACGATCGCGGCGGCCGCCACGCCGCTCGCGGACGGCGGCGCGCGACTCGACGAGGTGGCGTTCGGGCCGTACGCGGACTTCCTCGTCGGCGCCGGGCTCGACGGGATCCTCGCCTTCGGGACGAACGGCGAGGCAGTGCTGCTCGACGTCGAGGAGCGCCAGCGCGGGCTCGAGCGGTGGCTCGAGGCGGTCGGCGGCCGGGCGCTGGTCGCGGCGCACTGCGGCGCCCAGACGACCGCGGACACCGTCGCGCTCGCGGCGCACGCGCGCGAGGCGGGTGCGGACGCGGTGGCGGTGATCGGCCCGCCGTACTTCAAGCTCGACGCGCGCGCCCAGCGCGCGCACTTGCTCGCGGCCGCGCAGGCGTGCGCGCCGCTTCCGTTCTACGTCTACGAGTTCGCCGCCACGGCCGGCTACGCATTCGACCCGGCGATGCTCGCGCGGTTGCGCGAGGAGACGGACAACGTGACGGGGATGAAAGTGTCGGACACGCCCTGGACGTCGTTCGAGCGGTACCTGCTCGACGGCTTCGACGTCTTCGTGGGCCCCGAGTCGCTGATCCACCTCGGCCGCGAGGCGGGCGCAGTCGGAGCGGTCTCCGCGCTCGCGTCCGCGTTCCCCGCGGAGGTCGCCGCGGTCGTGCGCGAGCCGAGCGAGGCGGGCGCGGCGAGGTTGGCCGCGCTCCGCGAGCGGGTCGAGTCGTTCCCCCGCCATGCGGCGCTCAAGCGCGCGATCGGTTGGCGCGGGGTTCCGGTGCGGCCCGACGTGCGGCCGCCGTTGCGCGACCTCGACGCGGCGGAGCGCGCCGCTCTGGAGGCCTGGCTCGAGGAGGAGCTCGGGAGCGCCGCGGCGTGAGCTTCGCGGAGAGGGCGAACGCGGCGCTCCGGGCGGTGATCCTGCGGGCAGCCGACGACCGCCATGTCCGGCGCTTCATGGGCCGCTACGGGATGCGTCTCGGCGCGGCGCGATTCGTCGCGGGGGAGACGCTCGACGCCTGCGTCCCAGTGCTGCGGAGGCTCGCCGACCAGGGCCTCCACTCCAACACGACGCTGCTCGGCGAGAGCGTGCGCGACCGCGCGGAGGCCGAGGCCGTTGCCGAGGAGTACGGCCGGATCCTCGAACGCCTGCACCAGGAGCAGCTTCCCTGCAACGTGGCGCTGAAGCTCACGCACCTCGGGCTCGAGCTCGACGAGGAGCTCGCGTACGCGAACGTCGAGCGCGTCGTGCAGGTCGCCGAACGGCTCGAGAGCTTCGTCCGGATCGACATGGAGCAGTCGAGCGTGCTCGACGCGACACTGCGGATCTATCGCCGCCTCAGGGAGGCGGGATTCGACCGGGTCGGCACCGTCCTCCAGTCCTACCTCTACCGCACCGAAGCCGACCTCGAGTCGCTGCTCCCGCTCCAGCCGAACCTCCGCTTCGTGAAGGGCGCCTACCTCGAGCCACCCGAGCTCGCCTATCGGGACAAGGCGGACGTCGACGCGGCGTACCGGCGGCTCGTCGAGACCGCGCTCACGCGAGGCGCGTACGCGGCGATCGCGACACACGACGAGGCGCTGATCGAGCACTGCCTCTCGTTCGCCGAGCGGCAGGGCATCGGACGCGACCGCTTCGAGCTGCAGCTCCTCTACGGCGTGCGCCCAGGCCTGCAGCTCGGCCTCGCGCGCCGCGGCTACAAGGTGCTCGTCGCGACCCCGTTCGGGCCCGAGTGGTACCCGTACCTGATGCGCCGGCTGGCCGAGCGGCCCGCGAACGTCGCGTTCTTCGCGCGGAACCTCCTTCGCCGTTGAGCGGCGGCCTCAGCTGAGCGCCTCGTACTCCTCGTAGAGGTCGGGGTCGCGTCCCACCAGGTCGCGGAGCGCCTCGAGCTGCGCGGGTGGCGGGTCGTCCTCCTCGGCGACGAGAAGGACGCCGACCTGCTCGGCGCCCTCGTTGACGAGGAATGCGCCGGGCGGTGCGAGCGGCTCGAGCTCGTGAAGCCGGTCGCGCAGCTCCTCCACCGGCGGAGTCCGCTCGTCGAGCCGCCAGAGGACGAGGCGGACGATCATCGCGTCGCGCGCTCAGAAGGGGCCACGCGCCACATACGGCTCCTCGCGCGGCGACCCGATCGACACGAACGTGAGCCCCTCCCCGCCGGCGTGCACCTGCCGGACCGCCTCGGGGTCGAGCCGGACGATCCGGCGCGGCGCGAGCGCGAGCTCCTCGCCGTCGATCTCCAGCGTCCCGCTGCCCGACAGCACGATCATCACCTCCTCCTGCTTCGACTCGGTCTCGTCGTGCTCCGGGCCGCTCGAGCCGGCGGGGAGGTCGAACCAGTTGAAGCCGAACGCGGTCGCGCCGACGGCCCGCCGGAGGAACCGGACGCGACCGCCGGGGCCGGCGGCCTCGACCTCGTCGACGTCGACGACCGTGTAGCGCGCGCTCATGCGCGGAGCTTACGAGAGCGCCTCCCCGCCGCGTACACTCGGCCGCGTGGAGGCCTTCGTCTGGGACGCGCAGCCGGTCGAGCCGCTCAGCGACCTGATCGGGCGGCAGATGCTGAACGGCGACGCGATGACCCTCGCGCGCATCACGCTCGGAGCCGGGGCGGTCGTGCCCGTTCACCGACACCCGAACGAGCAGATCGCGACGGTTCTCTCGGGGCGCCTCAGGTTCACGCTGGGCGACGACGAGCAGGTCGTCGGGGCCGGTGAGAGCGTCCTGATCGCGGGAGACGTCCCGCACGCGGTCGAGGCGCTCGAGGACTCGGTCGTGCTCGACGCCTTCGCGCCGCGCCGGGAGGACTGGCTCCGCGGCGACGACGCGTACCTGCGCGGGTAGCGGGGCAAGGGGAGAAAGCCGGCCGGGGCCGCCGGCGCTGCGGCCCGCACGGCGACCCCCATTGTGACCGGCTTCCGCTCTTGGATCGGCTTTCCGACCGGCGTCGGCCATCCCCCAGGTGGTGGTTCACCGCCGTGGTTCACCCGGTAGCGTCCCGGGCCGTGGCGAGCGACCTCGACCCGCTCGAGCAGCACCTCTTGGAGGCGCTACGCGACCTGCCCGAGGGTGGCGCGGCCCCGGTTCCCGAGGAGGCCCGGATCGCCTGGCGCGCACAGGCGGCGAGCCGGGCCATCGACCACGCCGCCCGCTGGCTCCAGGAGCAGCGGCTGGGCTTCTACACGATCGGCTCCGCGGGCCACGAGTCGAACGCGTACGTCGCGCTCGCCCTTCGCCCGACCGACCCGGCGCTCCTCCACTACCGCTCCGGCGGCTTCTATCTCGCCCGGTCGGAGCAGGCGTCGAGAGAAGGCGTCGACGACGTCGTCCTGGGCATGGCCGCCGCCGTGGACGAGCCGATCGCCGGTGGGCGCCACAAGGTCTTCGGCCACCCCGACCTTGCGATCCTCCCGCAGACGTCGACGATCGCCTCGCACCTGCCCCGCGCGGTCGGCGTCGCGTTCGCGATCGAGCGCGCGCGTCGCGTGGGGATCGAGTCGCGCTGGCCCGCAGACGCGATCGTCGTCTCCTCCTTCGGCGACGCCTCCCTGAACCACGCCACCGCTCAGGCCGCTCTCAACACGACGGCGTTCCTCGCATACGACGGGCAGCCGGTGCCGATCCTCTTCGTCTGCGAGGACAACGGGCTCGGGATCAGCGTGCCGACGCCCGAGGCGTGGGTCGAGCAGTCGCTGCACGGCCGTCCGGAGCTCGCCGTCGAGCGGGTCGAGGGAGACGATCCGGCGGCCGTCCTCGAGACCGCGCGCGAGCTCGCCGGGTGGGTGCGGGAGCACCGGCATCCCGCGGTGCTCCACCTGCGCGTCGTTCGCTATCTCAGCCACGCGGGTGCTGATCTGGAGACCGCGTACCGCACGGGCCCGGAGATCCGGGCCGAGTACGCACGCGACCCGCTGCTCGCGACGGGCCGGTGGCTCGTGGCGGCGGGCGCAGGAAGCGGCGAGGAGCTCGCCGAGGACTACCTCGCCGTACGCGAGCGGGTGCGGGACCGCGCGCTCGCGGCGACGCAACGCCCCCAGCTGCGAAGCGCGCAGGACGTCGTCCGCCCGCTGGCGCCGCGCAACCCGGCGGCGGTCGCGGCGCTCGCAGGAGGCCCCGTGCCACCGGAGACGGACGAGCGGCTGACGCTCGCGCAGGCGGTCAACGCGGGGCTCGCTGCCGCGCTCGAGCGGCATCCCGAGACGCTCGTCTTCGGCGAGGACGTGGCGGTCAAGGGCGGGGTGTACGGCGTCACGCGGGGGCTCCAGGCGCGTTTCGGTCAGGAGCGGGTGTTCGACACGCTCCTCGACGAGACGTCGATCCTCGGGCTCGCGCTCGGCTCGGCTGTCTCGGGCTTCGTCCCCGTGCCGGAGATCCAGTACCTCGCGTACCTCCACAACGCCGAGGACCAGCTGCGCGGCGAGGCCGCGACGCTCCAGTTCTTCTCGCAGGGGGCGTACCGGAACGGGATGGTCGTCCGGATCCAGGGCTACGCGTACCAGAAGGGCTTCGGCGGCCACTTCCACAACGACAACGGCCTCGGCGTACTGCGGGACGTCCCCGGTCTCGTGATCGCATCCCCGGCCCGTCCCGACGACGCGGGGCCGATGCTCGAGACCTGCGTCGCTGCGGCGAAGGCCGACGGTAGCGTGTGCGTGTTCCTCGAGCCGATCGCCCTGTACCACACGCGTGACCTGCTCGCGGACGGTGACGAGCTCTGGACGTCGGCGCCGGGTCGCGCGCACGTTCCCGTGGGCGCGGCGAGGACGCATCTCGACGGGCGCGATCTGACGCTCGTGACCTGGGCGAACGGGCTGCCGATGTCGCTGCGCGTGGCGCGGCGGCTCCTCGAGCGCGGGATCGACGCGCGGGTCGTCGACCTGCGGTGGCTCGCGCCCCTGCCGCTCGACGACCTGCTTCGCGAGGCGAACGCGACGGGGCGGACGCTCGTCGTCGACGAGACGCGGCAGACGGGCGGGGTAGGGGAGGGGATCCTCGCGGAGCTGCTCGCGCGCGGCTACGCCGGACGGCTCGCGCGCGTCGCGAGCAAGGACTCGTTCATCCCGCTCGGCGACGCCGCACGCCTCGTCCTTCTCTCGGAGGACGAGATCGAGGCGGCCGCGGTGCGTCTCGTCGGTCGCTAGCGCTCCCGGCGAGCGCCTGGTTCCGTCGCTCCTGGTCCCGGCCGTCCTCGCGCGCCGCCCACAGGAGGAGCACGATCCACACGACGATGCCGAGCAGCGCCACGACGGTGCTGAAGACCAGGACCTCGGTCACGAGCACATGATCGTTCCCGCGCCCCCGATCGCACAAACGGCCGGAGCCACGTCGGCCCGCTAGGCTCGTCGGCCATGGACGATCTCGTCGGGGTGGCGATCGTGGCGAACGAGCCCGAGGCCGAGCTGGCCGTGTCTGTTCTACGCAACGAGGGCATCGACGCCATGTGGCGGACGACCGACGTCGCGGCAGGGGGCCTCGGCCCGAGCGGCGGCGCGGTCGGCCCGGTCGAGATCGTGGTGCGCGCCGCCGACGAGGAGCGCGCCCGCGAGCTGCTCGCCTGAGCAGTAACCGTCGGCGCTCAGCCGCCGCGCGCGTCGAACACGATCTGGTCGAGCGGCGCCCAGAAGGCGTCGACCGCGGCGCCGGTCAGGCGAAGCGGTGCTCGGTGGTCGGCGCGGAACCCGCCGCCGCTGTGCACGGTCACGAGCCGCTTCCGCGCGGCGGGGTGACGCGCGATCGTGCGCCAGAGCTCGCCGGCGGCGCTCTTCGCGGACGTCGTGTCGGCGTCGCCCACCTGGAGCAGGACCCGCGTCGAGCGCGGCAGTCGTGGCAGCGCAACCCCCGGAAGCCGGCCGGGGCGCGGGAAGATGCCGATCACGGCGCTCGGCGCGGGCAGGCCCCAGCGCCTGCTGTTGGCGGCGACGTGCAGCGCGAGCGTGGCGCCGTAGCCGTAGCCGACGACGATCACCGGCACGCCCTTGATCGGGCCGCCGCCGAAGCCGGTCTCCGGCAGGCCGGCGAGGTGGCGCTCGGCCGTCGTCACCCCGGCGCGGAGGGAGCGCAGCACCTGCTGCGGCGTGCGGCTCGCCGCGCTCTCGTAGCGCGGGAACACGACCGCCGACTCCTCCGCCGCGAGGTGGTCGAGCCAGGCGAGGTAGTTCTGCGGGATCGGATCGCCGCGCTCGTGCAGGAAGACGACGATCGAGCGCGCCCCGCCCGGTGCCATCACCCACGTCTCGGTCGCGCCGCTGCCGAGGTCGGTGATGCCGACGATCTCGCTCGACGGCGCCGCCCGCGATGAGGGCGCCCCCGCGAGGAGCACGGTCGCCGAGACCGCGGCGAGAACGAGCGCGAGCCTGCCTGTCATCGCCGTGACGATATACGCGGCGGCCACGCTCGCCCGGCCGCCGCGTGGAGGTTTCTATCACGTGCGGTCTGTTACGATCGCCCGGCAAGCCGCAGAAAGGAGGCGACGTGCCCGAGATCCTCGATGCTCTCAGGGACGCGGCCGCGGCCAATCCGGAGAAGGCGCAAGAGCTTGTCGCCGACCTCAAGGCGAAGTTCGACTCGCTCTCGCCGGAGGAGCAGCAGGAGGCGATCGCCAAGCTCAAGGAGGTCGCCGAGAAGGCGCAGAACATGCCGCCGGAGAAGAAGGAGGAGATTGCCGCTCTGATCCGCGAGAAGGCAGGCGTCTAGCGCTTTCACGCTTGCACCCGTCGGAGCCGGTTTATCCACGCCGGCTCCGCGGGTACGTCGTTCCTTCGAACCGCACGAACGCTCCCACGGGAGGGATGCCCGAAGGCGGCGGGCGTCTCGCGCCGCCTTCGGCGTCTCCCCCAGGAGCCAGGCGGGGTCAGGACCTGGCGTGAGGAAAGCGGGTCAGGCAGCCGCGATTCCTCGCGTCGGACGCTACGCCTGCCGACGGTTGCGAGGTGGTGTCCAGGCGGCGTCGGTCTCGAACCGGTTCAGGGCAGCCGGACGGCGACCTCGAACCGCTTTACGGACACGCGGTGCATCGACCCTTCGCCCGGGGCCATGGAATCCATGGTCGCGTCGCCGGTCCGCAGATCCTCCTCGCTGTCGAACAGGAGCACCTCGACGACCGTTCCCCCGTCGCGGTCGACGAGCATCAGAAACCCGCTCGCGGGGATTCCCTCGGGCAGCCGTCCACCGGCCGTGTACGTGCGGGTGGTCTCGATCTCCCCGTCGATCTTGGCGGGGTCGTCGACGGAAAACGTGGCGATCCGTGCGTGCATCGTGCCTCCGCTCTCAGCAGGGGCGGCAGGACTCGAACCTGCAACCCCCGGTTTTGGAGAAGACACGAGGGCGGTCGGTAAGGCCGCCCTTCGTATGTTTAAGCCATCCCCGAGCATGTCAGGTCGGGTGAGGTCACGTCACTCGGGCAACGATTCGGGCAATACGTCATCCCACAGGCCGGCCGCGATCTCCCGGATCTCAGCGACCGAGAACCGCTCGAGCCACCAGTCCCGCATCGCCTGCGTCACCCTCACCGGCGCCGCCCCATGACGGCACCGATCACACCGCGGCACAGTGCCTGCCTTCCGGTGCCCGCGCGTGTTCCGCGCCGACAGCTCGAACGCGGCGCCGCACTCGCACCGGTGCCGGACCGGTGCCTCTACGACCGGGATCGCGACTCCCTCGCGATCAGCGCCCCAACCGGTGACGAGCCCCGCATCGTCCCCGAGATCCCCCGGCCGACACACGGCACCCCGCGCAACCGCAGCCGGTCGCCGCCGCTCGTCACCCCCGC
>DATBET010000038.1:0-15940 GCA_036558885.1 Gaiella sp. | reverse complement strand
TAGCGTCGGCGCCCTCTTGGACGTCCGCGTCGGTCACAGCCCGGACCCGGATGACGCGTTCATGTACTGGGCGCTCACGACGGATCTCGTCGACACCAGGGGCTTTCGCTTCCAGCAGGTGCTCGCGGACATCCAGACGCTGAACCACTGGGCGCGTGCGGCGCGCCTCGAGGTGACGGCGATCTCGCTCGCCGCGTACCCGTTCGTACAGGAGGACTACGCGCTCCTGCCGCACGGCGCGTCGATCGGGAGCGGCTACGGGCCGATCCTGGTCGCGCGCGAGCAGCACTCGCTCGAGGACCTGGGCAGGATGGAGATCGTCGTCCCGGGGACGATGACCACGGCGTTCCTCGTGCTGCGCATGGTGCTCGGCGAGTTCGCCCATCGGGAGCTTGCGTTCGAAGAGATCCCCGACGAAGTCGCGAGCGGTCGCGCGAAGGCGGGCCTGATCATCCACGAGGGCCAGCTGACGTTCTCCGAGCACGGGCTCGTGAAGGTGCTCGACCTCGGCGAGTGGTGGTTGCTCGAAACCGGTCTGCCCTTGCCGCTCGGCATCAACGTCGCGCGAAGGGACGTGGAGCGCCCCGACGACCTCTCGTCGGTGCTCCGCGAGGCGATCGCCTGCGGTCTCGACAACCGCGCCGAGGCGCTCGAGTACGCACTCCAGTTCGGCCGTGGAATCGACGCGGCGGTTGCCGACCGGTTCGTCTCGATGTACGTGAACGAGCTGACGAAGGACTACGGCGACGAGGGCCGCTCCGCGGTCGCCGAGTTGCTGCGGCGCGGCGAGGCGCTCGGCGCCTTCCCGGACCGCGTGCGCGTCGACTGGGTCGAGGGCTAGCTCCCCTCACCGCCTGAGCGTGAGCGCGGCGCCCGCCGCGAGGAGCGCGATCCCGAGCGCACGCGGCCAGCTGAGCGCGATCTTCTCGAAGCCGAACAGGCCGTAGCGGTCGATCGCCGCGCCCGCCGCGAGCTGCCCGGTGACGAGCAGCCCGATGGTCGCCGTCGTGCCGATCCGTGGCGAGACGACGGTGATCGTGAACACGATGAACGTCCCCAGCAGCGCGCCGAGCCAGAGCCACTTCGGCGACGTCCAGGCGTCGGCGAGATCGCCGAACCCCCGGCGCACGACGAGGAGCACCGCGAGCGCAAGGGCGAGGGACAGGAGAAACGCCCACGCGAGCGCCTCGACCGTGCCGATCCGCTCGCCGAAGCGCCCCATCACCGCCGCCTGCACCGAGCCGGCGAGCCCCGCGAGGAGGGCGAGCGTCGCCGCGAGTGCCGTTCCCCCGCTCACGGAGCAGGACGCTATACGCTCGGTGCTCTCGCGAGCCGGTGAAAGGAGTCGACCCGTGATCCGAGTGTTCGTCCTGTACGAGGCCGAGCCGGACCCCGCCCGCTACGAGCAGCACGCGGATCTCTGCCGCCATGTCGCGGGCGGCACGTTCAGGCACGGGCGGGTCTTCGGCGGCCCGATGGGCGAGCCGCGCCACCGCTACTACGCCGAGTGGGAGTTCCCGGACATGGACGCGTTCCGCGCCGCCGCCCGGACGCCGGAGTTCGCCGCGACCGGAACGGACGCGGTGGCGATGGGCGTCCCCTTCGAGGTCTCGTTCGCGGAGGTCGGCTGAGGTGCCCGAGCCGACGCACCCGCGCCCGCTCCCGTCCGAGGAGCTCGGACTCGAGGCGATCGTCTACGAGAAGTCGCCGCCCCGCGCGACGATTCGGCTGAACCGCCCCGACGTCCTCAACGCCTTCGACTTCCGGATGCTGCGCGAGATCGCCCGCGCGTGCGAGGACGCCTCATGGGACGACGAGGTTCGCGCCGTCGTCGTCACGGGCACGGGCCGCGCCTTCTGCTCGGGGGCCGACCTCGCCAGCTGGGACGTCGACTACCTCGGCCGGCCGGAGGAGTACTGGAAGTGGTTCGGAGCGTTCAAGGACATGCACGACCGCCTCCGCGAGCTCGGCAAGCCGACGATCGCCCGGATCAACGGGATCGCGGTGGGCGGGGGCAACGAGCTCCAGCTCGCCTGCGACCTCGCGGTGATGGTGGACGACGCCTACATCCGGCACGTCGGGCTCGAGCACGGCTCCGTGCCTGCGGGCGGCGCGACGCAGTGGCTCCCGCTCCTCGTCGGCGACCGCCGGGCCCGCGAGATCATCCTGCTCTGCGACCAGATCAGCGCGGCGCAGGCGGAGGAGTGGGGGCTCGTCAACCGCACGGTCCCCGCCGCCGAGCTCGACGTCGTCGTCGACGGCTGGGTCGAGAGCCTCGCGCGGAAGCTGCCGAGCGCGACCCGCTACGCGAAGCAGCAGCTCAACGTCTGGCGCGACTTCGCCTGGCACCAGACGGTCGGGCACGCGCGCGACTGGCTCGCGCTCTCGATGCTCTCCGACGAGACCCAGGGCGCCGTGCGGGCGTTCCTCGCCTCGCGCCGCGTGCGCGAGGACGAGGTCTCGGACTGAGGTTCGGCACCGGAGCTGCGCGGTAGGCTCCGGCGCATGGCCGACGAGGTCCTCACGAGCCGCGACGGCGCGGTCCTCACGATCACGTTCAACCGGCCCGAGGTCTACAACGCGTTCAACCGCGCGCTGCACGCCGCGCTCCAGGAGGCGCTGACGGAGGCGCAGGATCCCGCGGTTCGCTGCGTCGTCGTCACGGGGGCCGGGAAGGGGTTCTGCTCCGGCCAGGACCTGAAGGAGTTCGGCGCGGTCTCGGCGTCGATCCGCGAGGCGCTCGACGCGACCTACCACCCGAACATCCGTCTCGTGCGCGAGCTCGAGAAGCCCGTGATCGCGGCCGTGAACGGGCCGGCCGCCGGCGCGGGCCTCTCGTTCGCGTGCGCGTGCGACGTCCGGATCGCGTCCGGCGCGGCGACCTTCGTGCCGGGCTTCGTGGGCATCGGGCTCGTCCCGGACTCCGGCGGCACGTGGTTCGTCCACCGCCTCCTCGGCTTCGCGCGCGCGTTCGAGTGGATGTGCGCGAACACGCGCCTGTCCGCGGCCGAGGCCCTCGATTGGGGGCTCGTCTCGGAGGTCGTCCCGGCGGACGGGTTCGAGGCGCGCGTCGCGGAGCTCGCGGCGGAATGGGCGGCGCGCCCCACGCTCGCCGTAGCCCGCACGAAGCAGCTGTTCGACCATGCGTACGGCGCGACGCTCGACGCGCAGCTCGCGCTCGAGGCCGAGCTGCAGCAGGCCTCGGTCGCGACGGCGGACTTCCGGGAAGGAGTCGACGCGTTCCTGGAGAAGCGCGCCCCGACGTTCACCGGCACCTGACCGAAGGGAGCCCGCCGTGTCGGAGACACTGCCTGCGCTCGACGCGCCGAACCCGCACCCGATCAACCTCGTCGTCACCGACGACCTCCGGCGGAACCGCCTGACGGTCTTCTTCCGGCTGATTCTCGCGATCCCGCACTTGATCTGGCTGACTCTGTGGAGCTTCGCGGTCGGTCTCGCGGTGCTCGTCGCCTGGGTCGTCGCGATCTTCGCCGGCCGGGTGCCCGCGATGCTGCACGAGTTCATGGCGACGTTCATGCGCTACCACACCCAGCTCTACGCGTATCTGTGGATCGCCGCCGACCCGTACCCGGGCTTCACCGGCGAGTCCGGCTACCCCGTCGACCTCGAGGTCGCCCCGGCGACGTCGCAGAGCCGGCTCACCATCCTCTTCCGGCTGATCCTCGCGATCCCGGCCGCGATCGTCGCGTACGTGCTCCAGAACGTCGCCTGGATCGTCGCGATCCTCGCGTGGTTCTACGCGCTCTTCACGGGCCAGGCGAACAAGGGAATGCGCGACCTGCAGGCCTACTGCCTCCGTTACCAGTCGCAGACGTACTCGTACCTCTTGCTGCTCACTCAGCGGTATCCGAGCTTCTCGGACGAGTGAGCCGCCCGACTGTCTCGGTCGTCGACTACCACACGGGCGGCGAGCCCTTCCGGATCGTCACCGGTGGCGTCCAGCCGCTCGAGGGGGCGACGATCCTCGAGCGGAGGCGCGACGCGCGCGAACGCCTCGATCACGTCCGCCGGCTGCTCGTCTTCGAGCCGCGCGGCCACGCGGACATGTACGGCTGCCACGTCGTCCCCCCGGAAGACGAGGGCGCCGACCTCGGCGTCGTGTTCTTCCACAACGAGGGCTACTCGACCGCGTGCGGGCACGGGACGATCGCGCTCGTCACCTGGGCGCTGGACGAAGGCCTCGTGGAGCGGCAGGAGGGTGAAACGCGCGTGGTCGTGGACGTGCCGTCGGGGAGGCTCGAGACCTGGGCGCGCGTCGAGGGAGGGCGCATCCGTTCGGTGCGCTTTCGCAACGTGCCCTCGTTCGTCTGGGCGGAGCGGCTCGAGGCCGCGGGCCGCATCGTCGACGTCGCGTTCGGCGGTGCGTTCTACGCCTCGCTCGAGGAGCTGGTGGAGCCCGCGGAGCTCCCGCGTCTGATCGAGCTCGGCAGGCGGATCAAGGCGGAGCTCGAGGCGGCCCATGAGGTCGTCCACCCGCTCGAGCCGGAGCTCCGGGACGTCTACGGGGTGATCTTCTGGCAGGAGGAGGGCGACGACCCGCTCGTCCAGCGGAACGTGACGGTGTTCGCCGACGGCGAGGTCGACCGCTCGCCCTGCGGGTCCGGGACCTCGGCGCGGCTCGCGCTGCTCGACGCCCAGGGACGGTTGCCGCGCGGGTCCGAGCTGCGCCACCTCTCGATCGTCGGCTCGGAGTTCACCGCGCGTGTGGTCGGCGAGGCGGAGGTCGCGGGCCACCACGCGGTCGTGACGGAGGTCGAGGGCTCCGCCTACCGGACCGGGCGCGCCGAGTTCACCCTCGACCCGGACGACCAACTCGGCGAGGGCTTCCTGCTCCGCTAGCTGCTCGCGAGCGCGGCGACGACCTCGTCCTCCTCGGGGAAGCGCCCCTGGCGCTGCTTCGAGAAGAGGAGCTTGCCGTCGGCGACCACGTCGAACTGGCTCTTCGCGCCCTCGACCGCCTCCGCGTCGTGACCCTCACCCGTCAGCACGGCCGCGAGACTCGCGGCCCGGCGGTCGTAGCCGCTTCAGACGGGGCAGTAGAAGATCTCGACCCGCACCTCCCGGACGCTACCCGAGCCGCGGCCGGTGGCGCTCCACGATCGAGTGAAGGTCGACACCGCGCGGGAGGGTCCCGTACGCCCTGCCGCCCTCGCGGGCGAGCCGCGTCGCACAGAAGGCGCCGGCGACCTCCGGCGGCGCGTGTCGGACGAGGAGCGACGCCTGGAGGCAGAGCGCGAGCCGCTCGACGATACGTCGCGCGCGGAGCTCGGCGTCGTCCTCGTCGGCGAGCTCGGCGTCGAGCTCCCGAACGGCCGTGTCGAGACGGCGGTCGCCGCCGCGCGCGAGGGCGAGCTCGGCCCGGAAGGCTTCGAGGCTCTCCGGCTCGCGGTCGATGGCTCGCAGTACATCGAGGCAGTTGACGTTGCCCGAGCCCTCCCAGATCGAGTTGAGCGGACTCTCCCGAAAGAGGCGCGGCAGCCCGGAGTCCTCGACGTACCCGTCGCCGCCGAGGCACTCGAGCGCCTCTGCGACGAGCGGCGGCGTCTGCTTGCAGACCCAGTACTTCGAGACCGCGGTCGCCAGGCGCCGGAACGCGTGGTCCGCCCCGTCGAATGCGCGCGCGAGCCGCATCGCGGTCGCCGTGGATGCCTCCGCGTCGAGGCAGAGGTCGGCGAGGACGTTCAGCATGAGCGGCTGGTCGGCGAGTCGGCGACCGAAGGTCGAGCGGTGGGCTGCGTGGTGCGTCGCCTCCGCGACAGCCCGGCGCATGAGGGCGGTCGAGCCGAGGACGCAGTCGAGGCGCGTATGGACGACCATCTCGATGATGGTCGCGACCCCGCGTCCCTCGTCCCCCACGCGTTCGGCGACCGCGTTGTCGAGCCGTATCTCCGCCGAGGCGTTCGAGCGGTTTCCGAGCTTGTCCTTGAGCCGGTCGATGCGGAAGCCGTTGCGCGTGCCGTCGGGAAGCACGCGCGGCAGCAGGAAGCACGTGAGCCCGCCCGGCGCCTGGGCGAGCACGAGGAACGCGTCGCTCATCGGCGCGGAGCAGAACCACTTGTGGCCGTCGAGCAGGTACACGTCGCCGACCGGCTCGGCGCGCGTCTCGTTCGCACGGAGGTCCGAGCCGCCCTGGCGCTCGGTCATCGCCATGCCGCAGAGCACGCCGCGCTTCTCTGCCGGCGGCAGCAGCACCGGCTCGTAGACGGTGGACGCGAGCAGCGGCTCCCATGGCGCCGCAAGGTCGGGTGCGCCGGCGCGGAGCGCCGGGACCGCCGCGTACGTCATGGAGAGCGGACAGCCGACGCCCGCCTCGGCGTAGGCCAGAGTCATGAACTGCGCGGCGCGCGTCAGGTGGCCGCTCGCAGCGGAGTGGAGGCCGTGCTCGACGCCGAGGCCCAGGAGCGTATGCCAGGCGGGGTGGAACTCGACCTCGTCGATGCGCTCACCGAAGCGGTCGTTCGTGCGCAGGACGGGAGGGTGCTCGTTCGCGAGGCGGCCGAGCTCGAGCGGCTCGCCGCCGCAGAGCCGGCCGAACGCGGCGCACCGCTCCTCCGACGCGCCGCCGCTCTCGCACCGGAGCGCCTCGACGAGCGGCCTGTTCTCGGAGAACAGGTCGTACCCTGCGAGCGGGGTCGGCTGGTTGGCGGTGTGAAGGTGCGTGCTCGTGCAGCGAGTATCGGGGATCGGCGACGAACGGCGTAGCCTCCCGCGTGTGAGCGAGGGGCTCTCGTCAACCCCCCAAACCTGGCACCACGGCCTCGTCGCGACCTGGTGGGCCGAGTTCAACGACGAGTTCCGACCGCACGAGATCGCGTACTTCCAGCGGCACATCGAACGCGAGGGCGAGCCCGCGCTCGACATCGGCTGCGGTGCCGGGCGCCTGCTGCTCCCCTGCCTCCGCGCCGGCCTCGACGTCGATGGCTGCGATGTCTCGGCCGACATGATCGAAAGCTGCCGCGAGAAGGCGGCGCGGGAGGGGCTCTCGCCGCACCTCTCCGTGCAGCCGATGCACGCGCTCGAGGTCCCCCGGCGATATCGGACGATCGTCGTCTGCGGAGCGTTCGGGCTCGGCAGCACCCGCGAGCACGACGCCGTCGCATTGAGCCGGATGCACGACCTGCTCGAGCCGGGCGGGACGCTGCTTCTCGATGTCGAGGTGCCCTACGCGGACGAGGGGCTGTGGGTGCGCTGGCGGAGGGAGGCACGTGGCGAGCTGCCCGAGCCGCCGAAGCCGAGCGGGGAGCGCCGACTCGCCTCGGACGGTGCGGAGTACGTGCTCCGCTCGAGGATCCTCGCCCTCGACCCCCTCACGCAGCGCGTCACGTACGGCATCCACGCCGAGCGCTGGCGCGACGGCGTGCGTGAGGCGGAGGAGGACCGCCTCCTCGACGTGACGATGTACTTCCCCGCCGAGCTGCGCGGGATGCTCGAGCGCGCCGGCTTCGCCGACGTCGTCGTCGAGGGCGACCACAACGGCCGCCCTGCGACGAGCGACGACGACTTCGTCGTCTTCGTCGCCCGCAAGGGCGCGCAGGCGAAGCCCTAGCCGACGGTCGCCGCCGTCATACCACCTCGTACTCGTCGTGGCGGCGGAGCCAGAGCTGGAACCCCTCGTCCTCGTCGCGGCCCCTCGGCGCTCTGTCGAGGATCGGGTAGTAGCCCATCAGGAACTCGACGCCACGCCACGACGTCGAGTACGTCTGGTAGACGGCGTCGTCGAGGACGAAGGCCGTGAACCCGGGGCTCTCGCTGAGGTAGCCCACGACGTCCGTGCCCGTCTCGCGGGCGTTGCGCGCGACGATGGGCGGGAGGCTTTCGACCGTCGGCGCGATCGCGTCGCGCGTCGCCTCCTCGCTGCTCGAGAAGCCGAGGTCGATGTTGAAGTCGGAGTTGGCCGTCGAGACCCAGGGGACGCGCCAGCCCATGCGGCGCCTGTAGGCCCGGAGCCTCTCGAGCGGCGCCTGCGAGACGAGCAGCATGGTCACGTCGCGGGCCTGGAGATGCGGGAGCACGGCGTCGACGGTGTCCGCGATCGACGAGTTCGTCGGGCAGCCGTCCAGATAGCTCGGTCCGAACATGAAGTGGTAGACGAGCAGCTGGCTGCGCCCGTCGAACAGCTCGGCCAGCGTGCGCGTGCCCTCGTCGGTGTCGAAGCGGTACTCCTTCTCGACGCGAACCCACGGAAGCTCCCGTCGCTGCCGTGCGACCTCGTCGCCGAGCCTCGTGTGCTCCTTCTCGCGGGCGAGCAGCTCCTCGCGTGCCGTGTCCCACTCGTCTCGTGTTGCGACCCTGTGCGTTGCGACGCCCATGGCGGCCTCCCTCTCTCGTGTCACCGGTCCGACACGTCGCTGTGTGCCGGTAATGACCCTTCGAGGTCGCCAATCCCATCGCTCGGCCGCACGCCCGTCATTCGAGTTCCGTCCGTTCATCCGGACGCCACGGGCGCTGACCGATTCGTCAGATCGTCTTGAACTGCTCGAACGGCTGGCGGCAGGCGTTGCAGTAGCGGAGCGAGCGGCACGGCGTGGGGCCGAAGACGTTCTCGAGGCGCGTGTCGGTCGAGCCGCACCACGGGCAGCTGAACGGGCCGCGCTCGAGCTGGATCAGCGTCGGCGTCCCTGCGCTGCGTGGCGCCGGCGGGGCGAAACCGGCGGCACGGAGCTTCTCCCGGCCCTCGGAGCTGATCCGGTCGGTCGACCATGAGTCGTCGAGCACCACCTCGACGTCCGGCTCGGCGCCGAGGCCGCGGATCGCCGCCTCCATCTCCATGCGCATCGTCTCGAGGGCGGGGCAACCCATGAAGGTCGGGGTGAAGTCGACGTGGACGCGCTCGTCCTCGACCCTGATGCCCTTGACGACGCCGAGGTCGACGATCGAGATCACGGGAATCTCCGGGTCGGGGATCTCGGCGAGCGCACGCCAGACGTCCTCGGGAGAAAGTTGCAGTCTGTAACTTGCGCCGCTCACCAGCGCGCTCCCGCCGGCGCGGAGCGGCGCACCATGGTCATCTCCACGAGCAGGTCGGCGAGCTCCGCCTCGTGCTGCCCGCGCGAGACCGGCTCGACCTCCGGGAGCGCCCGGCCGACCTTCGCCTCGGCGCGGCGGACGAGCTCCGGGCGCAGGTCGTCGTCGAGGACGCCGAGCGCGTACGGCCAGAGCTCCTCGAGGGCCTCGTCGACCCGAGAGCGCGCGTCGTCGGAGGCGAGGAGACGGTCGATCCACATCTCCGCGTGGATCCGGTGGTAGACCTCCTCGCGGTCGATCTTCGCCGCGATCCCCGCGATCTCCCGGTCGTCCGAGCCCATCAGCGCCTCGAGCCGGATCGCGTCCGCCGTCTCGTAGAGCCAGTGGCGAACGATCGTCCGCGCCCACTCGAGCCGCCGCAGCTCGACCAGCGGCGAGGAGCGGTACTCCTCGAGCGGCCGGTCGAACGCAAGCGCGTCGGCATCCGTGCCGAGCTCGCGCGCCGCGAGCTCGTAGAGCGCCCGCGCGTGGCCGATCTCGTTCTGCGCGATGGAGGAGAACGCGACGTCCTCCTCGAGGAACGGCGCGATGCCCGTCCACTCCGAGTTCCGCCAGCCGAGGATCAGCTCGTCGTCGGCGAGCGCGAGGAGGAGATCCACGCGATCGCTCATGGGTTCTGGTCCCCCGCGGAAAATGCGTCGCGTAAGCGCGTCGCATTTTCCGCGGCTGCGCGCGCCTCCTTCAGCCGCTCCTTGATCGAGTAGCCGTCGACGCGGCGGTACTTGAGGTCGAACTCGTCGACGAACTCGGCGATCTCGTCGATCGCGCCGCGGGGAACGAGCCAGAGCGCCTCCGACTCGCCTCGGCGGCCGTACTGCTCGCGCGCGTAGATCTCGGCGAAGCGCTCGTCGGGTGCGGCGATCGAGCCGGCGTGCTGCATCGGTGCGCCGGAGCGCTCCCGCCGGAACACCTCGAACACGAGGGCCACTAGGCCGCCTCGGCGAGCACCGTGCGCGAGACCCAGTCGACCTCGGCGCGGGAGAGCCGGCGGAAGGCGAGCCGCTCGGCGGAGGCGGGGCCGTTCCCCGAGACGACCGCCATCAGCTTGTCCCAGTCCGGCTCGGTGTAGTGCCAGAGGCCGTCGTCGTCGCGGCGAAGCTTGGGGTCGGGCAGGGTCAGCCCGAGCTCCCACACCTGCGGCACGTAGCCCTCGAGGAACTGCTGCCGGGCGTCCTCGTTCGCCTGGCTCTTGATCCGCCACTGCACCATCGGATCCTGGTCGGCGGGGATCGGGTTGCCGTGGAACATCATCAGCGGCTCCCACCAGCGGTCGATGGCCTCCTGGACGAGCTCGCGCTGCGCGTCGGTGCCGGTCACGAGCGTGAGGACAACGTCGCGGCCGTGGAGGATGTGGAACGACTCCTCCCAGCAGATCTTCCGCATGATCCGTCCGTACGGCGCGTACGAGCATTTGAGGAGCGCCTTCTGCGAGATGATCGCGGCCGCGTCGACGAGCCAGGCGATCACCCCGACGTCGCCCCAGGTGCGGGTCGGGTAGTGGAACACGTTGTGGAACTTCGAGCGCCCCGCGATCAGGTCGTCGAGGCACGACTCGCGCGGCTTCCCGAGGTCCTCCACCACGCGGTAGAGGAGCTGGGCATGGCCGACCTCGTCCTGGATCTTCGCGGTGAGGGCGAGCTTCCGCTGGAGCGTCGGTGCCCGCAGGATCCAGTCGCGCTCCGGCAGGACGCCCATCAGCTCGGAGTTCGCGTGCATCTCGACGAACTTCGTCAGGCGGGCCCGGTACTCGTCCGGCAGCCAGTCGCCAGCCTCGACGAGGCCGCCCGCCCGGACGTGGGCGAGAAACGCGTCCGTGCGCTCGTCCATGCCCCGATGCTACCGAACGATCGGTAGGATCGCGCGCATGGTCACGAGGCGCGACGAGCTCGTCGCCGTCGCCACCCGCCTGTTCGCCGAGCGGGGCTACCACGGCACGTCGATGGCCGACCTCGCCGAGGCGATGGGCGTGCAGAAGGGCTCCCTCTACTCGCTCACCGAGTCGAAGCAGGACCTCCTGATCTCCGTCACGCGAGAGGGCGCCGCGGCCTTCCACGCCGCGCTCGACGGGGTCGCGGACGGCGAGCCGCCGCTCGAGCGGCTCAGGCTCGCGCTGCGGGCCCACCTCGCGGTCGTCGCGGCGCAGGTCGACGCGGCGACGGTGTTCACCCGGGAATGGCGCTTCCTCGAGGAGCCCGAGCGCGCCGCGTTCCGGGCGGAGCGCCGCCGGTACGAGGAGCGCTGGCGCGACCTCTGCCGCGAGGCGGCGGAACGCGGGGCGCTGCGCGCGGACCTCGACGTCGACGCGACGGTGTTGCTCGTGCTCTCGGCGGCCAACTGGGCGTACACGTGGATCTCTCCCGACGCCGACACGGAGGCGCTCGCCGATCGCTTCTTCACGATCATCACGGACGGGGTGCGGGGCTACGCGTCTCCGCCTGGCTGACGGCGATGAAGGGGATCCTGATCGTGAACCCGCACGCGAGCGGCGTGTCGGGCGACGTCGTCGAACGCGTGCGGGCGGCGCTGCCACCGGGCGTCGAGACGTTCGAGACGACCGGCCCGGGCGACGCGATCGGCCTGGCGCGCCGCCACGAGACGGAAGCGGACGCGATCTACGTCCTCTCCGGGGACGGCACGTACAACGAGGTGGTCAACGGCGTTACGGGGGACGTTCCTCTGGGCTTTCTTCCGGGCGGCGGGACGAGCGTCCTCTGCCGCGCGCTCGGGCTGGGCCGCGACCCCGTCGCGGCCGCGCGGCTGATCGCCCCAGGTGCTCGTCGGCCGATCGGCCTCGGCCGTGTGAACGGCCGGCGGTTCACGTTCAACGCCGGGATCGGGCTCGACGCGGAGCTCGTTCGCCGGATCGACCGGCGCGGCCGTCGCCCGGACGGCCGCCGGCCCGGCGATCTCGCGTTCACGGCCGAGGCGCTCCGGCTGCTCGTCGAGCGGCGGGGGCGGTTTCCCGACTCGCTCGCCGTCGAGGGGGTGGGACCTGCGGCTTTCGCCCTCGTCGCGAACTGCGATCCCTACACGTACCTCGGGCGGCTGCCGCTCCGCGTCGCGCCGGACGGGTCGTTCGACGCCGGGCTCGAGCTCGTGGCGCCGTCCGACGTCCGCGCGCGCGACCTCCCCCGGCTCGCGCTCGCCGCGGTGCGTGGCGCGCGGTCGCGGGACGGTCTGCACGTCCTCCACGACCGGGCGCGCATCGTCGTGCGGTGCGAACGGTCGCTGCCGCTGCAGGCGGACGGAGAGGATCTCGGCGACGTCGAGCACGCGGTCTTCGAAGCCGAGCCGCGTGCGGTGACGGCGCTCGTCCCGGCTGGACGCGCCTAGCGCGCGTTGCGCCGGGCGCGTGCCCCGAAGAGGTCCGACCAGCGGCGCCCGATCCCCCTCGCGAACTGCGTCTCCAGCATCTTGAAGTGCTCGTCGAGGATCTCCTCGAGGCCGTCCTCGTCGCGCCGCCGCATCGCCTCGAGCTGGCGCCGATGGACGTCGAGCGTCTGCCGGTCGTAGGCGAGCCCGCCGGAGTACGCGTCGCGGATGGGGGAGAGGCCGCGGGCGACGCCCTGCATCGCGACCTGGATCGTCTCGTTGCGGCAGGAGCGGACGAGCGCGCGGTGGAACATCGCGTCCGCGCGCATCACGCTCGGCCGCTCGCCGAGATGCCGCTCGAGGAGGTCGGTCGTCCGCTCCATCGCGGCGAAGTCCGTCGCGGTCGCCCGGCGGGTGGCCTCCTGCACGACCGCGCGCTCGAGGACGCGCCGCGCGCGCAGCGCGTCGATCGCCGAGCGCTCCTCGAGCTTCACCGCCGAGAAGAGCGCGACAGCCGGGACGAGGTCGGTCGCGACGAAGATCCCGCCGGTCTTCCCCCGGCGGACGTCGACGAGACCGGACAGCTCGAGGACACGGAGCGCCTGACGGAGCGTCGGCTTCGAGATCCCGAGCTGGGCTGCGAGCATGCTCTCGTTGGGAAGGCGATCGCCGGTCCGCAGGCCCGCGCGTTCGACCGCCTCGGTCAGGTGCTCGATCGCAGCCTCGAACGTCCGCGTCGCGCGGATCGGCTCGACCTCGAACGCGTCCGGAGCGGCCATCGCAGCAGTCTCGCAGGATCGCGTGGGTGCGAAAGGCGCTTCCCTTGACATGAAAAGAGCAACTCTGTTTCACTTCCAAGGTGCAGGGTTCGTCTCCCGTCGAGCAGGGCCTGAGCCGCGTGATCGGCGCGGCGGGGGAGCCCGACCGCAGGCCCGCCGGCCTGGGCGACGACGCGCTCCTCGGGATCCACCGCTCCCTCGTGCTCCTGCGCACCTACGACGAGCGGTCGGTCGTCTACCACAGCCAGGGCCGGATCGGGACGTACGCGATCTTCCGCGGGCACGAGGCGATCCAGGCGGGGCTCGTCCACGGGCTCGAGGAGCGCGACTGGATCTTTCCGAGCTACCGCGAGTCCGCGATCGGCCTGCTCCGGGGCCTTCCGCCAGCGACCGTGCTCCAGTGGTGGCGGGGCCATCCGTCCGGGTGGTGGAACCCGGACGACGTCCGCGTCGCGTCGATCTGCGTGCCGATCGCGACCCACGTGCCTCACGCCGCCGGTCTTGCCTGGGGGCTTCGGCTGAAGGGCTCCGACGCGATCACGGCGGTGCTGTTCGGGGACGGCGCGACCTCGGAGGGGGCATTCCACGAGGGAGCGAATCTCGCCGCCGTCGTCAAGGCGCCGGTCGTCCTGCTCTGCAACAACAACCAGTGGGCCATCTCGACGCCGCTCGAGGCGCAGACCGCGGCGCAGCGCCTGGCCGACAAGGCCGTCGGCTACGGGATGCCGGCCCTGCGGGTCGACGGGCACGACGTGCTCGCGGTCTACGAGGCGGTGCGAGAGGCCGCCGAGCGGGCGCGCAGCGGGGGCGGGCCGACGTTCGTCGAGGCGGTGACGTACCGCTCCGCACCCCACGCGACCGCGGACGACCCGAGCATCTACGTCGACCCGGAGCGCGCGTCGGCCGACCGAGAGCGCGACTGCGTCGAGCTGTACGAGCGCTACCTGCGGCGGCTCGGGGTGCTCGACGACGCGCGCGCCGCTGCCGTCCGCGAGGAGGCACTGGCCGCGCTGCGCGAGGGCATCCGGGCCGCCGAGGAGGAGCCGCCCGGCGACCCCGAGCTCGTGTTCTCGCACGCGTACGCCGAGCCGCCTCCCGCGCTCGCGCGCGACCTCGACGAGCTCCGGCGGGTGCACGGGCGGTGAGCGCGACGGCCGTGAGGACACGTGAGCTCCTGCTCGTGGAGGCGGTCAACGACGCGTTGCACGTCGAGCTCGCGCGCGACGAGTCGGTCATGGTGATCGGCGAGGACGTCGGCCGGCTGGGGGGCGTGTTCCGGGCGACCGCCGGGCTGCGCGAGCGCTTCGGCGCGGACCGCTGCGTCGACACGCCGCTCTCCGAGGCCGGGATCCTGGGCGCCGCCGTCGGCCTCTGCATGGCCGGGTGGCGGCCCGTTGTCGAGATGCAGTACGACGCGTTCTCCTATCCGTGCCTCGACCAGCTCATCACGCACGTAGGCCGCTACCGCTGGCGCACGGGCGGTGCGATGGGGTTCCCGCTGGTCGTCCGGATGCCGTACGGCGGCGGCGTGCGGGCGCCGGAGCTGCACGACGACTCACCCGAGTCGTACTACGTCCACACGCCGGGGGTGAAGCTCGCGGTGCCCGCGACGCCGGCCGACGCGAAGGGTCTCCTCGCGGCGGCGATCCGCGACCCTGACCCGGTCGTCCTCCTCGAGCCCAAGCTCGTCTACCGCACGGCCAGAGGCTCCGTGCCGGAGGGCGAGCATCTCGTCGAGCTCGGCCGCGCACGCGTCGCCCGCGCCGGCCGCGATCTCACGCTCGTCGCCTGGGGCGCGATGGTCGCCGTCTGCGAGCGGGCCGCGGACGCCCTCGCCGGCGAGGCCTCCGTGGAGGTGCTCGACCTGCGCACCCTGAAGCCGCTCGACGAGGAGTCGCTCCTCGCGTCGGTCTCGCGTACCGGTCGCTGCGTCGTCGTCCAGGAGGCGCCGCGCACGTGCGGGTTCGCCTCGGAGGTCGCCGCCCTGCTCGCCGAGCGCGCGATCCTCGACCTCCACGGGCCCGTGCTGCGGGTCACCGGCTACGACGTCCCGTACCCGTACTGGCAGCTCGAGGACTGGTACATGCCCTCGGTCGAGCGGGTCGCAGACGCCGCGCGGCGCGTGCTCGCCTTCTGAGCGCGGGTCGCCGGCGGGTTACCCTCCGCGCGTGGCGTACGAGTTCCGCCTGCCCGACCTCGGCGAGGGCCTCACGGAGGCCGAGATCGCGAGGTGGCTCGTCGCGGAAGGCGAGGAGGTGCGCGAGGACCAGCCGCTCGTCGAGGTGCAGACGGACAAGACCACGGTCGAGATCCCGTCTCCCCGCGAGGGCACCGTGCTCAAGGTGCTCGTCGGCGAGGGCGACGTCGCGCCTGTCGGGGCCGTCCTCGTCGTGATCGGCGAGGAGGGGGAGCAGCTGCTCCGCGCGGTGGAGGACCCGGAGGCGGCTCCCAGGGACGCGGACGACGGCGAGCCGCTCGTCTCGGTCGTCCCGTCGGACCCTGCGGAGGCGGTACGCGCCACGCCGGCGGTGCGCAGGCTCGCGAAGGAGCTCGGTGTGGGGCTCGCCGCTCTCACGGGCACCGGGCCCGAGGGCCGGATCGTCGAGGGGGACGTCCGCGCCGCGGCGGCCGGGGGCGGCGTCGCCGAGCGGATACCGGTACGAGGCGTCCGCCGGGCGATCGTCGAGCAGGTCTCGCGCGCGCACCGCGAGGTGCCCGCGGTGACGTTCGTCGAGGAGTGCGACTTCGGCCAGGTCGACCTCGCGCGCCTCGTCCCGCTGGCGATCCATGCGGCCGCGGCGTCG
>DATBET010000037.1:0-12920 GCA_036558885.1 Gaiella sp. | reverse complement strand
GTGCTCGATCCCGCCGATGTACTGCTTGACGGGCAGCCAGAAGTCGACGATCTGGGGATCCCACGCCGCGTCGTCGTTCCGCGCGTCCGCGTAGCGGAGGAAATACCAGGACGAGTCGACGAACGTGTCCATCGTGTCGGTCTCGCGCCGCGCCGGCCCGCCGCAGCGCGGGCACGTCGTCGTGACCCAGTCCTCCGCAGCAGCCAGCGGGCTGCGGCCCTTCGGCGTGTAGTCCTCGACCTCCGGCAGGAGTACGGGCAACTGCTCGTCCGGCACCGGGACCGTCCCGCACGCGTCGCAGTGGACGATCGGGATCGGGCAGCCCCAGTAGCGCTGCCGCGAGAGCAGCCAGTCGCGCAGCCGGTAGCCGATCGTCGCCTCGCCGAGCCCTCGCTCCGCGAGCCACGCGGTGATCGCGCGCTTGCCCTCCGGCGCGGGCAGGCGGTCGAAGTCGCCGGAGTTGACGAGCACCTCGTCTTCGCTGTGCGCCACGAACGCGCCCTCCTCCGGAGCCGAGCCTGCCGCGGGCGCGACGACCTGGCGGATCTCGAGGCCGTAGCGCTCGGCGAACGCGTGGTCGCGCTCGTCGTGCGCGGGGACGGCCATGATCGCGCCGGTGCCGTACTCCATCAGCACGTAGTCGGCCACCCAGATCGGGATCGGCTCGCCGTTCACCGGGTTGACCGCGTAGCGGCCGATGAAGACGCCGTCCTTCTCCTTCGCCTCGCGCTCGACCGCAGAGCGTGCTTCGGCGTGACGGACGTAGGCGGCGACCTCCGCCTCGTGCTCCGTGCCCGCCGTGAGCGGCGCGACGAGCGGGTGCTCCGGCGCGAGCACGAAGAACGTCGCGCCGAACAGCGTGTCGGGGCGCGTCGTGAACACGGGGAGCTCCTCGCCCGACCCCTGCACCGTGAACATCACGCGCGCACCCTCCGAGCGGCCGATCCAGTTGCGCTGCATCGTCAGCACCTTCTCGGGCCACGACTCCAGGAGCGCCGTCTCGTCGAGCAGCGCATCGGCGTACTCCGTGATCTTGAAGAACCACTGGGTCAGGTTCCGCGACTCGACCTCGGTGCCGCAGCGCTCGCAGCGGCCGTCGATCACCTGCTCGTTCGCGAGGACGGTCTGATCCTTGGGGCACCACTTGACCGGCGCCTCGCGGCGATAGGCCAGGCCCTGCTCGAAGAAGCGGAGGAACAGCCACTGCGTCCAGCGGTAGTACTCGGGCTCCGCCGTGGAGACCTCGCGAGACCAGTCGATCGCCCAGCCCATGCGCTTCATCTGGCGCCGGATCGACTCGATGTTGCGGTCCGTGATCTCGCGCGGGTGCCCGCCCTCGCGGATCGCGGCGTTCTCCGCAGGCAGGCCGAAGGCGTCGTAGCCCATCGGCCGCAGCACGGTCATGCCCTGGCGCCGGCGGATGTGGGTGAGGACGTCCCCCATCGTGTAGTTGAAGACGTGCCCCATGTGGAGCTCGCCCGAGGGGTAGGGCAGCATCTCGAGCACGTACGTCGACGGTTGCGCGTCGGCATCGGCGCCGTCGGGGTTCGCGACCGTGAACGCCCCCTCGGCGGCCCACGCCGCCTGCCACTTCTCCTCGATCGCCGTCGGGTCGTACCGCTCGTGCTCTGACTGCTCCATCGGCTCGATTCTCTCCCAGGAACGAAAAAGCCTCTCGATCGAGAGGCTCGGAGGGAGTCGGCGCGGCGCGGCCGCGTTTCCTCCCTGGGCTACGTGAGAAGCTGCGTCACGTGTCGAATGCTAACAGGCACGATCGGCCCGTGCTAGCGCTCTTCCCGGACTCCGCCGCACTTCGCAGCGGGCGGCTCGCCCTCGGCGGAGTCGATGCCGACGCGCTCGCGGACGAGCACGGGACGCCGCTCGTCGTCCTTTGCGAGGAGACGATGCGGGCGAGCGCCCGCGCGCTGCGCGAGGCGGTCGGCGACGGCCGGGTGTTCTTCGGGACGAAGGCCTTCCCCAACGTCGCGCTCCTGCGGCTCCTCGCCGAGGACGGGATCGGCGCAGACGTCGCCTCGGCAGGAGAGCTCGCCTTCGCAGCGGCTGCCGGGCTCGGCGGGGGTGAGCTCGTCGTGCACGGCAACAACAAGGGCGTCCCGTTCCTCGCCGAGGCGGCTACGGCGGGTGCGCCGGTCGTGCTCGACGCTCCCGACGAGGCAGGGCTCGCCGCAGAGGCGGGCGTGCGGCAGGTGCTCGTACGGGTCACGCTCGGCGTAGACGCCGATACGCACGAGGCGATCCGGACGGGCCACCACGGCTCGAAGTTCGGGCTCCCGCCCGACCAGGCCCGCGCGGTCGTCGCCGAGGCGCTCGACCGCGGGCTCGAGGTGCTCGGCGTCCACGTCCACGTCGGCTCGCAGCTCGAGGGCTTCGACGCACAGCAGGAGACGATCATCCGGCTCGCCGCGTTCGTGGCCGGCTGCCGCGACGAGCTCGGCTGGACGGCGCAGGTGGCCGACCTCGGGGGAGGGTTCGGGATCCGCCACCATCCCGCCGACGACGTGCCCGACGCGGCCGAGCTGGCCGAGAGTGCCGCGACGACGGCCCGGCTTGCCTTCGTCGAGGCCGGGCTCCCCCAGCCCGAGGTCTGGCTCGAGCCGGGGCGCAGCCTCGTGGGGCGCGCGGGCGTGACGCTCTACCGCGTCGGCAGCGTGAAGCGGCTCCCCGGCCGCACCTGGGTCGCGATCGACGGCGGGATGTCCGACAACCCGCGCCCGCAGCTGTACGGCGCCCGCTACACCGCGCTGTCGGCCACCCGGGCGGAGGAGCCGGTCGACGAGGTCGTCAGCGTCGCGGGGATGCACTGCGAGTCGGGCGACGTGCTGATCGACGACGTCGCGCTGCCGTCGCCGGGGCGGGGAGACCTCCTTGCGGTGCCCGCGACCGGCGCGTACACGCTCGCGATGGCCTCGAACTACAACGGCGTCGGGCGGCCCGCCGCCGTGCTCGTCGGCCAGGGGTCGCCGCGAGTGATCCGCGCGCGCGAGAGCGTGGACGACCTGCTCCGCCAGGAGCGCTGATGCGCGACGCGGCGGTTCTCGTCCCCGTGTTCCGCGACGCGGACGGCGAGCTCCGCGTGGCGATCGTCGTCCGTGCCGACGACGGAGGGCTGCACGGCGGGCAGCTCGGGCTCCCGGGCGGCAAGCCCGAGCCCGGAGACGCCGACCTCCTCGCCACCGCGCTCCGGGAGGCGGAGGAGGAGGTCGGCCTCGGACCGGCCGACGTCGAGGTCCTCGCGGCGCTCGCGCCGTTCGACACGCGTGCAACCGGTTGGCGCGTTCACCCGTTCCTCGCGCATGTCTCGGCCGAGACGACCTGGCGCCTCTCCGAGGCGGAGATCGTCGGCATCCTGACGCCCTCGGTGCGTGCCCTGGCCGACCCCGCCGCGCGGGCCACGCTGCCGTTCACCTCGCTGCGCTTCAGCGAGCCGCTGCTCGTCGACGGGATCGACGTCGATGGCCACGTGCTCTGGGGGATGACGCTCCGCCTGCTCGACGACCTCCTCCCGCGCCTCCTCGCCGGGGAATGGGACGTGTGAGCAGTGAGAAGGGCCGCTGAGCTGCGACGACGGCCGGCCGCAGGTCAGACCGGCAGCGTGAGGCTCTCGATGTCGCTCGGGTAGGCCGTCAGGACCTCGATCCCGTCCGGAGTGACGGCGACGGTGTCGGAGTGGCGGAAGCCGCCGAGTCCTGCGACGTAGACGCCCGGCTCGATCGTGAACACCATTCCCGGCTCGATCACGGTCTGGTCGCCGACGTCGAGGAACGGCGCCTCGTGGTTGCGCAGCCCGATCGCATGGCCCGTGTGCTGGCTCCACGTGTCGAGGATGCCCTGCTCCTCGAAGTACGAGAGCACGGCCCGGTCGACCGCCGCGCACGTGACGCCGGGCCGCAGGACGTCGAACGCCACCTGCTGGGCCGCGCGCATGTGCTCGAAGTGCCGGCGCATCTCGTCCGTCGGAGGACCGACGACCATCGCGCGCTCGAGCTCGGCGTTGTATCCCCAGACGGGCGCGCTCGTCTCGCTTACGAGCGCATCGCCGACGGTGAACTCGATGTTGTGCGAAACCGCATGCGCCCACGCGCTGCGCACGCCGATCTGGCCTCGGTAGCCGGCGCTGGCGCCGTCCGTCGAGGAGAGCTGGCCGTCGTAGTCCGGGCCGAGCGCCTCCAGCATCGCCAGGCTCGCCTCGTAGCCGGCGCGGAGCCCCGCCTGTGCCTCGGTCACGCCCGGCCGCGTGTATTGCTGGAGCAGCTTGTGGGCATGTGCGCACCAGCGCCCGCTCTCGCGGATCAGCTCGAGCTCGGCCTCGCTCTTGCGCGCCATCAGATGCTCGAGCGCCCCGGCGAGCGGGACGATCGTGGCGCCGGTGACCGTCGACAGCGAGGGGCCCGCATAGCCGAGGATGCCGGGGTAGCCGTCCTCGTCCGCAGCGATGGTGCCGACGATGCCCATCTCTACGAGCACACGTGCGAGGAGCCGCATCGGGTGCTCTTCACCGGGGTACTCCGGGTATGACGCGACGCGTCCGAAGGCGGCTTCTTCCGCGACGCGTGCGAGCTCGAACTCCGGCACGAACGCCGCGGTCTCGCCGCCTGCGCTCTCGATGTAGGCGACGGGACGCTCGGTCGCCAGGAACGAGAACCGCGTCAGGTACTGGACGTAGCTCTGGTCGAAGACCACGAATCCGGAGGGGTTGTGGTCGGCGACCAGCGCGCGCAGGCGCTCCCTTCGCTCACGGAGCTCGTCGGTGGAGATGCCGGCCGCGACGACGATGGAGGCGACGCTACTCGGCCAGGGCATCGACGCGCTCCGGTGAGGCGCTGCCAACGAGGGGAAAGCCACCGGCATCCGTGCCCGCGACGCCACCGTTCGCCCCCAAATCGACACGGAGGCGGCACATTCGTGTCGTCGATCCAGCGGTAGCGTGAGCTCGGGGCCACCCGGGGCGCCCTGCGGACGGTTGGGGCCATGTCGCGACGGGCACCGAAGAGTCCGCCGGGCTCACCGTGTGAGCACCTCGACGACGTCGCCGTCGGAGAGGACGTGCGACCGCCCGACGCGCTGGCCCTCGAAGCGGGCCGACGAGCCCCAGACCCGGGCGCCGGTGCACGAGCCGCCGACGTCGTGGTGGATCCGGTCGGCGACTTCGGCGACCGTGGCGCCTGCGGGCAGCGCGAACGGCTCGCCGTCCACCGCGCCGTCGCGTCGCGGCGATACGCGGATCAGGCCGGTGAGGGACCAGATCGCCTCGCGCAGTCGGTCGAGGCTCTCGTCGTCGAGCACCGAGACGGGGACGACGCCGAGCCATCGTGTCGGACCGAGACGAGCGTTGCCGACCGCACGGTCGAGCTCGCCGTCCGCCAGCTCGTCCGCCTTCGTGAGAGCGAGGATCGCCCGCTTCTCGATGCCCGCGGCCGCGACCTCGCGCACGACCAGGTCGAGGTTCTCCGGCGGCTCCGTCACCGCCCAGCAGTAGACGATCGCGTCGGCGTTGCGCAGCACGCCGAGCAGTGCCCGGCCGCCGCCGCGGTCTTCGCGCGCGCCCTCGAGCAGGCCCGGGATCTCGACGAGCTGCACGAGCACGCCGCCGATGCGCGTCAACGCTGGCACGGGCCGGAGCGTCGTGAACGCGTAGTCGCCGGTCTTGATCTGGATGTCGGAGAGGGCCTGTAGGAGCGACGACTTGCCGGCGTTCGGCGGCCCGACGAGCGCGATCTGGGCAGCGCCCTCGCGGCGCACCTGCAACGAGTCGCGGTGCACGACCTTCGCGCGGACACGCGTCCGCTCGAGCTCGCCGTCCAGCCACTTGCGCAGATCCGCGTACGGGCCGTTCCGGTAGCCGGGCAGCTCGCCGAGGAGCGCGCGGATCACCGCGACGCGCTCGCTCCCCTCCTTCCCTACGAGGCGGCGCTTCGCCACTTCCGCAAACGTGCGATGCGGCATCGGCATCGCGGTCTCCTTCCACTCGTGCGGAGGGGCGCGCGTCGTCACGCGGCCGGCGGCCGGTGCGCGCGTCGATCTCCGCCGCTTCCCTGGGCGCTGTGTGCGGGAAGCGGCGGCTCAGCCGTTCTGGCGCAGAACGGTGGCTCGCCAGGAGTCGAGGCGGGTCATGCGGAAGACTCTACGTCCTCCGCACGCCGGTCACGACGAGGTACCGGCGCTCCATGCTGATCCCTTCGCCCTCGCGGTGCTTCTCGAAGACCGCGGTCATCGTCTCGTCCAGCTCGCTGCGCCGCTCCTCGTCGAGCGAGCTCCAGAGCATGTACGACGGGCCGTAGCTCGAGCGGAAGAGCTCCCACATCTCCGCGGGGTACTCGGCCTCGTGCCGCGTGTCGAGCTCCTCGAAGGAGAGCTCGTACGCGTCGCCGAGCATCTCCTCCACGTACGACTCCTGCCCCCACTGGAACGGCGAGCCGGCCCCCTCCGGCGGAGGCGGCATGAACTTCGACATGCCTTCGAAGATGTCGCCGACGCCGCTGTCCCGCCGCCATGCGGTCAGCCCCAATCGCCCTCCCGGCCGGCACACCCGCGCGAGCTCCGAGGCCACGCGCGCGTGGTCCGGCGCGAAGATGACGCCGACCGACGAGGAGACGACGTCGTAGGACGCGTCGGCGTACGGCAGCGCCTGGCAGTCGGCAACCTCGAGCGTGAGCTCGAGCCCGAGCTCGTCGGCCTGCTGCCTCGCCGTCTCGACCAGCGTCGGCGAGAGGTCCGACGCCGTCACGATCGCGCCTGCCCGGGCTGCGTGGAACGCCACGTCGCCGGTGCCGCACGCGAGGTCGGCCCAGCACTCGCCGGGTTGCGGCGCGAGGCGCTCGACGAGCGCGGCGTGCATCTCGGTGATGACCTCCGCGATCCGTTCGAAGGGCGCAGAGCTCCACACCTGCGCATGTCTCGTCGTCAGCTCCTCGAACGCCACAGCCGCCTCCTTCGCCGTCGGAGCAGCGAGTATCCGCCGCGGCCGAAGCAGTGGTCAAGCGTCGACGGGAATGGTCCTGGCTACGCTCTCACAGTGCCGGAGGACGTCGGGAGCCGCTTCGTCGAGGCGGTCGCCACGCAGGACAGGACCGCGCTCGCGGAGTGCTTCGTTCCGGATGTCCTGTTTCGGGCGCTGACCCCGCCTGGCTTCAGGGAGCGGACGAGCGCGGCCGAGGCGGCAACGCTGGTCACGCAGTGGTTCGGGGATTCGACGCAGCTCCGTCTCCTCGACTCGCGGGGCGACGAGGTCGGTGACCGCCTGCACGTCTCCTACCGGTTCGCAGGGGTCGAGCACGGCGAGTCCTACGTGGTCGAGCAGCACCTCTTCTGCGTCGTCAGGGAAGGCAGGATCGCGCGCGCGAACCTTCTCTGCTCGGGCTTCCGCCCACCCACGGCTGCGCCCGAGTAACCGCCTCGCGCGCGTTCTCTCCGGCGCTACCGAGCGTCCGCGCGGCGGCGGCGGAGCTCGTCCTCGACCGCGGACGGCTGGAGCCCGCGGGCGGCGAGGAGCACGTACGAGTGGAACCAGAGGTCTGCGAGCTCCTCGACGAGCCGCTCGTCCGTCTCCGCGGCACCCGCGAGCGCCGCCTCGACCCCCTCCTCCCCCACCTTGCGCGCCGCCGCGGCCGGCCCGTCGGCGAGGAGGCCCGCGACATACGAGCCTTCGGGTCGCGTCGCCGCCCGCTCGGCGACGACGCGCCAGAGCCACGGCGCGAAGCACGACTCGGCGCCGGTGTGACACGCGGGGCCGTTCGGGCGCACGCGATAGAGGAGCGCGTCGCCGTCGCAGTCGTCGCGGATCTCCTCGACTGCCATCGTGTTCCCCGACGTCGCGCCCTTGTGCCAGAGCTCCTGGCGCGAGCGGCTCCAGAACCACGCGTCGCCCGTCTCTCGCGTACGGCGCAGCGCCTGCTCGTCGGCATAGGCGAGCATCAGCACGCGCCCGCTGTCGGCGTCCTGGACGATCACGGGGGTCAGCGCCGCATCGGCCATCCCGCCTCCTCCAGCTCGGCCTTCAGCTCCGGCAGCCGCTCCGGGCGCTCGTGGACGATCGACGCGATCAGGGCGGCCTCCGCCCCGGCGGCGAAGGCGTCGGCCAGGTGCTCCGCCCGGCCGGCCCCGCCCGAGGCGACCACGGGCACCTCGACGGCCTCGGCGACGGCGTGCGTCAGCTCGAGGTCGTACCCCGCGCGCGTGCCGTCGGCGTCGATCGAGGTGAGCAGGATCTCTCCCGCGCCGCGGTCGACGGCCTCGCGCGCCCAGTCGACCGCATGCCGGCCTCGCGGCTCGCGACCTGCGTGCGTGACGACCTCGCCGCCCCGTGCGTCGATCGCGCAGACGACGGCCTGCGCGCCGAACTCGGCGGCCAGCGCGGTGAGAGTCTCGGGCTCGTCGAAGGCCGCGCGGTTGACCGCGACCTTGTCGGCCCCGGCGAGCAGGAGATTGCGCGCGTCGTCGACGCCCGACACTCCGCCGCCCGCCGTGAAGGGGATCGTCAGCTCGTCGGCGGCACGACCGATCACGTCGAGAATCGGCCCCCGCCCCTCGAGCGTCGCCGTGATGTCGAGGAAGACGAGCTCGTCGGCGCCGAGCTCGGAATAGCGGGCGGCCAGCTCGACGGGGTCGCCCATCTCGCGCAGGTTGCGGAAGTTGACGCCCTTGACGACACGGCCGCCGGCGACGTCGAGGCAGGGGATCACGCGCTTCTTGACCATCGCAGGAGGTTCTCGAGCACCCGGGCGCCCGCAGCGCCGCTGCGCTCGGGATGGAACTGCACGCCTGCGAGCGGGCCGCGCTCCACCGCCGCGACGATCCTGCCGTCGTGGTCGACGGTCGCGGCCGTGACGCCCTCGTCGCAGGGCAGGGCGGCGTAGCTGTGGGCGAAGTAGACGTCTGCCCGGTCGAGCCCGTCGAGGATGGCCGACGGCCTGCTCGCCTCCAGCGTGTTCCAGCCCATGTGCGGCACGACTCGCCCGCGCAGCCGGGCGACGGGGCCGTCGAGGAGCTCCAGGCCGCGCCCGCCTTCCTCGCTCTCGCCGAAGAACAGCTGCATGCCGACGCACACCCCGGCGACGGGACGCCCTGCCTCGACGCGCTCGCGCAGCGCATCGTCGAGCCCGTTTCGCCGAAGTCCGACGGCTGCGCTCCCGACGTGCCCGACGCCGGCGATCATCGCCAGCGGTGCGTCCGCCACGAGCTCCGGGTCGATCGTCACGACCGGCTCGGCCCCCGCGCGGGTGAGAGCGGACGAGAGCGAGCGAAGGTTCCCCGCCCCGTAGTCCGCGAGCACGACCTTCACGCGGCGCCCTTCGTCGAGCGGATCCCCTCGCCGCCGGGCGCAACCGCCTGGCGCAGCGCCTGGCCGAGCGCCTTGAACGCCGCCTCGGCGACGTGGTGGTCGTCCGCGCCGCTCGAGTCGACGTGCACCGTGCACCCGGCCTCGATCACGAAGCGCTCGAGCGCGTGTCCGAGAAGCGAGACCGCGAGCGCGCCGACGCGCTGCCCCGCGAAGGCGAGCGAGACTTCCGCGTGCGGCCGGCGAACGAGGTCGACGGCCGCCGAGGCGCGTGCCTCGTCCATCGGCACGATCGCCGACCCGTAGCGCGCGACACCCTCCCGCGTGCCGAGGGCCTGCGAGAGGGCGGTGCCGAATGCCGCGAGCACGTCCTCGACCGTGTGGTGCTCGTCGACGTCGAGGTCGCCGCCCGCGAGGCACTCCAGATCGAACGAGGCGTGAAAGGCGAGCAGCGTGAGCAGGTGATCGAGGAAGCCGACCCCGGTCTCGACCCGCGTGCGGCCGCTCCCGTCCAGCGCGAGCGTCAGCCGGAGCGCCGTCTCGATCGTCGTGCGGAGGACGGTCGCCTCGCGTCCGGGCGACGGCCCCGGCTCCGCGCCGAGCGCCCGGAGGAGGACGTCGTTCTCCGAGGGGCGGCGAACCGATACGCGGATTCCCTCGGCAAACGCGCGCACGACGATTCCCTGCGCTTCGAGCCCTTCCGCGAGAGGGTCGTCGGTCCGGACGAAGACGAAGTTCGTCGCGGTCGGGGGGCAGTCGTGCCCGGCCGCGACGAGGGCGATACGCATCCGCTCGCGCTCCTCGATCGTGAGCTCGACGTCGCCGAGCCGGGGCGCGCGCAACGCCGCGGCGGCGATCGCCGCGGCGGGGCCCGAGATCGGCGCCGGGGCGCGGCGTTCGTCCAGCAGAGCCGCCGTCTCGCGGTGCGCGAGGGCGTAGCCGACCCGAAGCGACGCCAGTCCGAACGCCTTCGAGAGCGTGCGCAGCACCACGACGTTCGGCAGCGTCTCCACCCACGGTGCGCACGACGCCCCGCCGTACTCGACGTACGCCTCGTCGACGACCACGATCGTCTCCGGCGCGCGGTGCGCGAGCTCGGCGATCTCCTCGGCCGACGTCGTCTCCCCCGTCGGGTTGTTGGGGTTGCAGACCCAGCGGAGGGCCGCCTCCTCGTCGGGGCGGACGACCTCGGCGCCGGCGAGGGTCGTCGCGATCCGGTACAGCGCGTAGGTCGGCGGGTCGATCGCCGCGCGGGCGCCCGGCCCGAGGAAGACGCGGGCGACGAGGAGGATCAGGTCGTCTGCGCCCGCTCCGACGACGACGTTCTCCACCGCCAGTCCCGCGTACGCCGCCGCGGCCTCCCGGAGCGCGCGGTACGTCCCGTCCGGGTACTCGTTGAGCCGCGCCATGCTCTCGGCGAGCGCCACCTGGGGGACCCCCGGGAGAGGCGGGGTGTTCTGGTCGAACTTCAGCACCGCCTCGCGCGGCACGCCGTGGCGCGCGGCGACCACGTCGACTGCCGCGGCCCAGGCGTAGGGCGCGAAGCCGTCGCCGACGGGGCGTGCGAGCGTGCGGACGCTCGTGGGCGCAGCGCTCACGCGGCGACCGCCTCTGCGTGGCGCGGCAGTCCCTCGACGCGGGCGAGCGGCGCGACCACCTCCGCTGCCAGGCGCGCGCCCTCGGCGGTCGCGGTGACGACCTGGAGCGGCTTCATGTAGGCCTCGAGCCCCAGTCCGCCCGTGGAGCGGGCGAGGCCGCCTGTCGGCAGGACATGCGTCGCGCCCGCGGCGTAGTCGCCGACGACGGACGAGCAGCCGACGAACACCGACCCTGCGTTCCGGATCCGGGTGAGGATGCCCTCGGGCTCGGCGACGTGGAGCTCGAGGTGCTCGGGTGCGTACTCCTCCGCGCGGGCAACGGCCTCGTCGAGCGAGCCGACACGCTCGACGCGGACGTTGTCTTGATTCGACACGAGCTGCTCGACCTCAGCGAGGAGGGCGGCGTCGTCGGTGAAGAGCAGCGCCTCGCTGTCGTCGCCGTGCTCCGCCTGGGCGAGCAGGCCCGCGGCGACCCTGACCGGGTCGGCGTCCGCATCCGCGATCGCGACGACCTCGCTCGGGCCGGCAGGCAGGTCGATCCTGACCCGGCCCGAGACGAGGAGCTTCGCAGCGGTCACGTACGCGTTGCCGGGGCCGAGCACCGCGTCGACGGCGGGGATCGACTCGGTCCCGTACGCGAGGGCCGCGACCGCCTGCGCGCCGCCGACCGAGTACAGCTCGTCGATTCCGAGCTCCCGCGCGGCGACGAGGATTGCGGCGGATGGGCTCGGCGTCACGACCGCGACGCGCCGCACACCCGCGACGAGCGCGGGCACCGCCGTCATCACGAGCGAGGACGGCAGCGCGGAGCGGCCGCTCGGGACGCACAGCCCGACCGCGTCGAGCGGCAACCAGCGACGCTCCGAGACGATCCCCGGCGCCGCCTCGACCGCGGTGTCGGGAGGGCGCTGGGCGGCGCTGAACGCGCGGACGGCGTCGATCATGCGCCGCAGAGCCGCGAGGACGTCGTCGGCGACCTCGGCCGCCGCGACCGCCTTCTGCGCGACCCTGATGCCGTCGGGTCGAGGCCCGTCGAGCCGCTCCGTCCATTCGAGCAGGGCCTCGTCACCGCGCGAGCGCACGTCGGCGACGATCGGCACGACGGCCTCCAGCGCGTCGTCGAGCAGGGCGCTCCTCACGGCACGAGCCTCTCGACGGGCAGGACGAGGATCGACGTGCCACCAGCGTCCTTGAGCTGCGGCAGAAGCGACCAGATCTCGCCCGCGTCGACGGCCGCGTGCACGGCGATCTGCCCCTCGTCCGCGAGCTGCAGCACGGACGGTGCACCCATGCCGGGCAGCACGGCCCGGATCGCGGGCAGGTCTTGGACGTGCGCGTTGAGCATCACGTAGCGGCGCCGACGCGCGGCGACGACCCCCGAGATCATCAGCTCGAGCCGTTCGACGAGCTCGCGCCGCTCCTCGATCGCGGCCCGTCCGCCCACGAGCACCGCCTGCGAGGCGAGCAGCGTGCCGATCGGCCGCAGGCCGTTCGCGTCCATCGTCGACCCGGTCGAGACGAGATCGACGATCGCGTCGGCGAGGCCGAGCCGAGGCGTCGCCTCGACCGAGCCGGAGACGTGCACGAGCTCGCACGTCACGCCACGTTGGCCCAGCAGCCGCCTGGTCGACACCGGGTAGGCGGTCGCGACGCGGAGGCCGTCGAGCTCGGTGAGCTCGCGCTGGGGGGCGTCGGCCGGCACGGCGGCGTCGAGCGTGCAGCGCGCAAACCCGAGCTCCGCGACCGTCTCGACCTCGACGTCCGCCTCGGCGACGAGGTTCGCGCCCGTGATCCCGAGGTCGACGACCCCGTCCTGCGCGTACTCGGGGATGTCGCTGGGCCGCACGAGCAGGAGGTCGACGGGGGCGTTGGCGCACGGCACGACGAGCGACCGCTCGGTCACCTCGAACGCGAGCCCAGCGTCAGCGCAGAGCCGGAGCGCTGGCTCGGCCATGCGACCCTTGGCGGGCACCGCGAGCGTCAGCCGGCCGTTCTCGCCGGCACGGGTGAACGCGGCGCTCATCGGC
>DATBET010000036.1:0-3778 GCA_036558885.1 Gaiella sp. | reverse complement strand
GAGCCGCTCGACGAGCCCGGCGATCGCCTCGACGGTGCCCCCGGTCGCGAGCACGTCGTCGTGGATCACGACGCGCGTCCCCTGCTCGATCACGTGCGGGTTGAGCTCGAGCGCGTTCTCGCCGTACTCGAGGGCATAGGTTGCGGAGACGGTCTCCGGCGGGAGCTTCCCCGGACGGCGCGCCGGCACGAAGCCGCATCCGGCCGCGCAGGCGATCGCGGCGCCGAGGATGAATCCCCGCGCCTCCGCGCCGAGCACGAGATCTGGCTCGCGCTCGCGCGTCCAGGCCGCGAGCTCGTCCACGGCCTGGCGCAGCGCCTGCGGGTCGAGCAGCAGCGGCGAGATGTCCTTGAATCCGACGCCCGGTCGCGGGAAGTCCGGAACGTCCCGAACCCTCGTGCGCAGGTCGACCGCGTTCACTCCGCGAGCCGGCGGACGTCCCGCCAGAAGAGCAACTGCGACAGCTCCTGAGCCGCCTCCGCGAGGGTCTGGAGGTCGGCGATGCCCGCGCGGCGCCGTTCGGGGTTGCGGGACCGGAGCGCGGGCGCGACGAGCGCCTCGAGCAGCCCCGACTCACGGTCGGCTGCCGTCCGGAACGCGCGCAGGTGGCGCGGCGCGATCCCGAAGCGGGCGAGCTTGCCGCACGCGAGGGCGATCTCGGCGTCGCTCGCCGGATAGCCGCGCGCGCTGCCCGCGACGCGCGGCTCGAGCAGGCCGAACTCCTCGAGCTCGCGCGCGAGCTCGGGCGAGACGCCAGCTCGCTCGCACAGCTCCTCGAGGCCGAGCATCTCCTCCTCGTCGGCGAGCGCGCTCGCGCGCCGGCGGCGGCGCTCGCGGCCCGCGCCCGCGGCGAGCTCCTCACGGATCACCTTCAGCGGCAGGAACTCGTCGCGCTGCATGCGCAGGATCGCCTCGAGGCGCTCGACGTCGTCCTCGCTGAAGAGGCGGTAGCCGCCCTGTGTCCTCTGCGGCGCGAGCAGCCCCTGGTCCTCGAGGTAGCGGATCTTCGAGATCGAGATGTCGGGGAACTCGCGCTTGAGCCGCTGGCAGACGGAGCCGATCGTCAGCCGCTTCTCGCCTCGGCGCGGGGCCTCGGTCGTCCGTGTCTCCGTTGCGCTCACGGCATCAGGAACGTCAGGCGGTACTTGCCGATCTGCACCTCGTCGCCGTCGTCGAGCTCGGCGGCGTCGACGCGCTTGCGGTTGACGAAGGTGCCGTTGAGGCTCCCCTGGTCCTCGATCCGGAAGCGCCCGTCCGCCTCCACGAGCACTGCGTGCCGGCGCGAGACGGTGACGTCGTCGAGGAAGATGCCGCAGTCGGGCGAGCGCCCGATCGTCGTGCGCGCGCCCTGCGGATGGAACGTCTCCCCCGAGCGGCCGCCGCCCGAGCGGACGACGAGCGCCGGGCCCTTGACGCCGGCGTCGTCGAGCGCCTCCTGCAAGGCTTCGTCGCCGTCGTCGGGCGTGAACGTCATCGTCGTCTCGCCCTCGGCCGTGAGGAGCGCGGCGCCGCAGCGCGCGCAGTAGTTGGCGGCCTCCGGGTTCTGGAAGCCGCACTCCGGGCAGTAGACGTGCGACATTCCTAGGTTGGCGGTGCGGCCTTCCCGGCGAGGATCTCGGTCAGCGACTCGACGTCGACCTGGTCGAGAACGCTCCGGCCCTGCGTCTTCTGGAGCCGTGCGACGAGCTCGGCCTTCAGGATGTCGATCTTCCCGTGCAGCAGGCGGCGCCGGTACGAGACCTCGAGCTCCTGCTGCTTCAGGTCGTCGATCAGCTGTTTGAGGTCCTCGTCCGAGAGGCTGGCGAGATCGGGGAGCGGTTCCACGGAGCCCTTTCGTCGGAAAGTCAGGGGTCAACCTGAACTTTAGCCTTTAATTCGCCGCGGGAACCCGGTTCCCTGGCCGTCCTTGGCCCGACGTGGCTAGACGAGCGCTCCCTCCTGGATCTCCTCGATCAGGGCGGTGAGCTCGTCCGCGAGCTCGTGCGAGGCCTCGGGCGTCTCGCCCTCCGCGTAGACGTGGATCACGGGCTCGTCCGGATCGGGGAGGGCGCCGGCCCAGCCGCGCTCGTCGAAGATCTTGATCCCGTCCGTCACGTCGACGTCCCGGTCGGCGAAGCGTTCGTTGAGCACGCGCATCACCGTCCCTTTGAGCGCCCAGGCGCACGCGAGGTCGTGACGCACGAGGCTCGGTTCAGGCAGCTCTGCGACGAGCTCCGAGACAGGGCGCTCGGCCACGGCGAGGAGCTCGAGCAGGTGCGCGAGGCTCGCGACGGCGTCATAGGCGGGCAGGAAGCCCGGGAACACGTAGCCGCCGCCCGGCGCGCCGGCGAAGACGATTCCCTCGGCCGTGGCCGCCTCCGTCAGCCCGGCGAGCGAGGCACGCGTCCGCACGACCTCGAAGCCCGCCTCCTCGGCAAGCCGGTCGAGCTGGCTCGTCGCCGTCACCGGGAACGCGACCCGCCCCGACCGCTCGCGGCTTCCGAGCAGCCGCAGGAACAGCAGCAGCGCCTGCTCAGACGGGATCGGCTCGCCGCGGTCGTCGACGAGGTTGAGTCGCTCGCCGGGACGGTCGAAAGCCGCGCCGAGATCGGCGCCGATCGCCTTTACGAGCCGCTGCACCTGGCCGAGCGCCTCCTCGAGCTCGAGCCCGGCGCCGTCCGCCTCGGTCGGGAACGCATGCGCGGAGACGACCTCGACGCCGAGCGGCCCGAGGACGAGCGGCAGCACGTACGACGAGGCCGAGAACCCGTAGTCGACGACGACGCGGAAGCCCCGCTCCTGCACCGCCTCCGCGTCGAGGCCGGCGAGCAGGTCCTGCGAGTAGGACTCGCGCACGCGCGCGGGGTAGGTCGTGTTGCCGACGTCGGAGGCCGCCACGCGGCGCAGCTCCCGTCGCGTGTAGTGCTTCTCGATCTCCTTCTGGAGCGCCTCGCTCGCCTCGATGCCCGGCGGCTCGAAGAACTGGATCCGGATCGCCTCGGCGTCCGTCGGCGACACGCCGACGTGGAAGCCGGCATCGAAGCTCTCCGACTTGAGCAGGTGCCGGCCGACTCCGGACGGGAGCACGCGGAGGTCGGCCACCCCCACGCCGGTCGCGTTCAGACCCGCGGTCATCGCGCGCTTGACGACCCGGCAGGCCGGCGTGCCCTCGCGGCTCGCGACGACTCGGGCGCCGCGCTTCAGCGACGTGCCGAGCGCGCTCGCGAGCCGGACGGCGACCTCGGGCGTCAGGTCGACGTTGACCATCCCCTCCACCCCACTCTTGGCGAACAGGTGCGTCGTCGCCCGCGACTCCCAGATCAGGCTCTCGAAGATCTGCGACCCGGTCTCGACCTCCTTGTACGGGTAGATGCGCACCCCCGGGAAGAGCACGCTCTCCGCGCCGACGGTCACCTCGTCGCCGATCGCGACGCGCTCGTGGACGCGCACGTGGGCGCGCAGGTCGCACGAGCGACCGACGATCGCGCCCTCGACGAGGGTCGAGCGGCCGAGATAGCTGCCCGCGTCGACGATCGAGCGCGAGACGCGTGCAGCATCGCGGAGCGTGACGCCGTTCGCGAGCACCGCGTACGGGCCGACGCTCGCGTCGAGGCCGATGCGGCTGTTGTTGCCCACGAACGACGGGCCCTCGATCGCGTCGAGGTCGGCGTCGACGCCCTCGCCGATCCAGATGTTCCCGCGCAGGCGGATGCCGGGGATGTTCAGGCGCACGCGCTCCTCGAGCGCGTCGAAGTTCGCCTGCCGGTACTGGTCGAGGTTGCCGATGTCCTGCCAGTAG
>DATBET010000035.1:0-8311 GCA_036558885.1 Gaiella sp. | reverse complement strand
CTTCTGCGGGAAGAGTCAGCGGCAGGTCAAGAAGCTGATCGCCGGTCCCGGCGTCTACATCTGCGACGAGTGCATCGATCTCTGCAACGAGATCATCGACGAGGAGCTCACCACTCCCGCCGCGCTCGACCTCGACAACCTCCCGCGCCCGCGCGACATCTACTCCGTGCTGAACGACTACGTCGTCTCCCAGGAGGAGGCGAAGCGCACCCTTTCCGTCGCGGTCTACAACCACTACAAGCGGGTCCGCATGGGCCAGGCCGACGACGCCGACGTCGAGCTGCAGAAGTCGAACATCCTCCTGCTGGGGCCGACGGGCTGCGGCAAGACCCTGCTCGCGCAGACGCTCGCGCGGATCCTCAACGTCCCGTTCGCGATCGCCGACGCGACGGCGCTGACCGAGGCCGGCTACGTGGGCGAGGACGTCGAGAACATCCTCCTCAAGCTCATCCAGGCGGCGGACTTCGACATCAAGAAGGCCGAGACCGGGATCATCTACATCGACGAGGTCGACAAGATCGCGCGCAAGGCCGACAACCCGTCGATCACGCGCGACGTCTCGGGCGAAGGGGTCCAGCAGGCGCTCCTCAAGATCCTCGAGGGAACGGTCGCCTCGGTGCCGCCGCAGGGCGGCCGCAAGCACCCGCACCAGGAGTTCCTCACGATCGACACGACGAACGTCCTCTTCATCTGCGGAGGCGCGTTCGCCGGCCTCGACAACATCATCGCGCGGCGCATCGGCAGGAACGCCGTCGGGTTCGGCGCGGAGGTGCGCTCGAAGGCCTCGGAGGAGTCGGCGGAGCTCCTCTCGCAGGTGATGCCCGAGGACCTCATGAACTTCGGGCTGATCCCGGAGTTCATCGGCCGGCTCCCGGTCGTCTCCGCGGTGCACCAGCTGCGCCGCGACGACCTCGTCCGCATCCTCACCGAGCCCAAGAACGCGCTCGTCCGGCAGTACCAGCGCTTCTTCGGCTACGACACGATCGAGCTCGTCTTCACCGACGACGCGCTCTGGGAGATCGCCGACAAGGCGCTCGCCCGCGAGACCGGGGCGCGTGGCCTGCGCTCGATCATCGAGGGCGCGCTGCTCGACGTGATGTTCGAGCTGCCCTCGCGGCGTGACGTGTCCAAGTGCGTGATCACCCGCGAGGCGATCGCGAAGGGGCTCAACCCGACGCTCGTCACCCACCGCGTGCCGGACGAGCTCGACGCCGTCGCCGACGGCACCGCCTAGCGCCGGTGGCGGGCGAGCGCTCGCTGACGATCACCTGGCACGACCCGCACGACGTCGCCGCCAGGATCGCCGGCCTCGACGGGCTCGAGGCGATGCGCCGGATGGCCGCCGGCGAGATCCCGTATCCGCCGATCACCTCGGTGATCGCGGCGCGGCTCGTCGAGGTGGACGCCGGCCGCGTCGTGTGGGAGGCCGAGCCCGCCGAGCACCTGTACAACCCGATCGGCACCGTGCACGGCGGGTTCGCGATGACGCTGCTCGACTCGGCGATGGGCACCGCGTTCGTCTCGACTGCCACGGCCGGCACACGCTGGACGACGCTCGAGCTGAAGGCCAACTTCACGCGCGCGATCACCGCCGAGACGGGCGTCGTGCGCTGCACCGGCACTGTCGTCCATCGGGGGCGGAAGGTCGTCACCACCGAGGCGAGGGCGGAGGACTCCGGCGACCGGCTCCTCGCGCACGCGACGAGCACCATCCTCGTGCTGGATCCCTGACGCGCTCCGTACACTCCGCGTCCTGATGGAGAGCCTGTACGACCCCTCGGGCGTCGAGCGGCGCTGGCAGGAGACGTGGGAGGCGGAGGGCCTGTATGCGGCCGGGGCAGGGCGCCGCGGCGCCGAGACGTTCGTGATCTGCGTCCCGCCGCCGAACGTCACCGGGGAGCTCCATATGGGCCACGCGCTGAACGGCGCGATGCAGGACGTGCTGATCCGCTGGCACCGGATGCAGGGCTTCGACACGCTTTGGCAGCCGGGCTACGACCACGCCGGCATCTCGACGCAGAACGTCGTCGAGAAACAGCTGGTCGCGGAGGGGACGTCGCGTCAGGAGGTCGGCCGCGAGGCGTTCGTCGCGCGGACGTGGGACTGGCTCGAGCGCACCGGCCGCACGATCATGGGCCAGTACCGGCGGCTCGGCGCGTCGCTCGACTACTCGCGCGAGCGCTTCACGATGGACGACGGCTACGTCCGCGCGGTGATGACGTTCTTCGTGCGCCTCTGGGAGCGCGGCTGGATCTACCGGGCGAACCGCATCGTGAACTGGTGCCCCTACCACGAGACGGCGATCTCCGACCTCGAGGTCGAGCACGTCGAGAAGGACGACACGCTGTACCGAATCGTCTACCCCTTCGCCGACGGCGAGGGCGGGCTCACGGTCGCGACGGTGCGGCCGTCGACGCTGCTCGCCGATACCGCCGTCGCCGTCCACCCCGACGACCCGCGCTATGCCGACGTGGTGGGTCGCGAGGTCCTCGTGCCGGTCGTGGAGCGGCGCGTCCCGGTCGTCGCCGACGCGCGCGTCGAGCCGCAGTTCGGCACGGGCGCGCTCAAGGTGACCCCGGGCCACGACCCGATGGACTTCGAGATCGGTCGCGAGCACGGCCTCGAGACGCTGACCGTGATCGGGCCGGACGGGCGGCTGATCGCCGAGGGGTTCGAAGGGCTCACGCAGCAGGAGGCGGACGAGCGGATCCTCGCCTGGCTCGTCGAGCGCGGCCGGCTCGAGAGCCAGGAGCCGTATCGCCACTCCGTGGGCACGTGCGAGCGCTGCCATTCGCGGATCGAGCCGCTCGTCTCGCCGCAGTGGTGGTGCCGGATGGACGAGCTGGGCCGCCCCGCGATCGAGGCGCTGCGCGAGCGCCGCGTCCGCTTCCACCCGGAGAGCCAGCACCGCTTCGCGATCGAGTCGCTCGAGCACGCGCCCGACTGGTGCATCTCGCGGCAGCTCTGGTGGGGGCATCGGATCCCCGTCTGGACCTGCGGGAACGGCCACCAGGTCTCGGAGTGGCCGCCGCCCGAGGCGTGCCCCGAGTGCGGCTCGGACGTGCTCGAGCGCGACCCTGACGTGCTCGACACGTGGTTCTCCTCGGCTCTCTGGCCGCTCGCGACCCTCGGCTGGCCCGACGAGACGCCCGAGCTCGGCCGCTACTACCCCGGCGACGTCAACTCCACGGCGAGGGAGATCATTCGCCTGTGGGAGAACCGGATGATCTTCACCGGGCTCTTCCTGCTGGGCGAGATCCCGTTCACGGACGTGATCATCCACTCCACCGTGCTCGCGGAGGACGGGCGGCGGATGTCGAAGAGCCTGGGCACGGGGGTCGACCCGATGGACCCGATCGAGGCGCACGGCGCCGACGCGACGCGCTACGGGCTGTTGAAGATCTCCTCGACGCAGGACGTCCGCTACTCCGTCGGCGCGATCGAGGAGGGCCGCAAGCTCGCGATCAAGCTCTGGAACGTCGCGCGGCTGATCCTCCAGCAGACGGCGGGCGTCGAGCCGGACGCCCGCCCGTCGGCGCCCGAGGAGCGCTGGATCCTCGCCCGGCTCGACGCGGCCCGCGCGGCGGTCGAGGACGCGTGGCGGGAGTTCGACTTCTCCGCGGCGACGAACGTCCTCTACCACCTCACGTTCGACGACTTCTGCGACTGGTACGCAGAGGCCGTCAAGCCGCGCCTGTACGACGGGGACGAGGACGCGCGCGCGACGGCGCTCGCGGCGCTCGAGCGGCTGCTCGCGCTCCTCCATCCGCTCATGCCGCACGTGACGGAGGAGATCTGGGCGCATCTGCCGGATCGCGGAGCGCGGCTGATCGTGTCGCCGTGGCCGGAGCCGGACGACGCGCACGCAGAGGCCTTGACCACGCTCGACCGCGTCCAGGAGGCGGCCCGCGTCTTCCGCCGGAGCGGCGTACGGGTCGAGCTCGCCGGAGAGGAGGAGCAGCGTGTCTTCGCGGCAGTCGTGCGCCCGGAGCGGCAGCGCGGCGAAGGCGACGCGGAGGCCGAACGAGAGCGTCTTCGCCGGGAGATCGCGCGGGCGGAGGGCATGCTCGCGAACGACCGCTTCGTCGAGAACGCCCCGGCGGACGTCGTCGAGGCGGAGCGCTCGAAGCTCGAGCGCTACCGCGGCGAGCTCTCGCTCCTGGGCGGGTAGACGACCGTGACGCGGCGAGACGACGTCGCCTGGCTCGAGGGGCTCTCGCCCTGGCCGAGCGGCGGCTTCGGCCTCGAGCGGATGCGCGCGCTCCTCGAGGCGCTCGGGCATCCCGAGGCGGGCCTTCCGGCGGTGCACGTGGTCGGCACCAACGGCAAGTCGACGGCGACGCGGATGGTGGAGGCGCTGCTCCTCGGCGCGGGCGTCCGGGCGGGGGCATATCTCTCGCCGCACGTCCGCTCCTGGGAGGAGCGGATCCGCGTCGGCGGCGAGGAGGCCGGCCTCCCTGCCGCCCTCGCGGCGGTGCGGCCCGCTGCCGAGGCGCTCGAGGCGACGCAGTTCGAGGTGCTGACCGCGGCGGCGTTCGTCGCGTTCCGCTCGGCCGAGGTGGAGGCCGCGGTCGTGGAGGCAGGCCTCGGCGGGCGACACGACGCGACGAACGTGCTCGACGCGACGCGGGTCGTCGTCCTGACGAACGTCTCGCTCGACCACACCGAGGTGCTCGGCGCGACGCGGGAGGCGATCGCCGCGGAGAAGCTCGCGGTCGTGCGGCCGGGGTGCGTTGTCGTCCTCGGCGAGGCCGAGTGGGCGGACGAGGCGCGCGCGGCCGGGGCGGGACGCGTCGTGGTGGCAGAGGGCTCGCAGGGCCTCGCGGCCGACGCGGCGCGCGCATTCCTCGGCGCGGACGTCGACGTCGCCCTGCTCGACGACGTTCGCCTTCCCGGCCGCCTCGAGCGGCGTGGGAGCGAGATCCGCGACGGCGCGCACAATCACGAGGGCGTGCGCTGGCTCGTCGAGCGGCTTCGGCCGGGGGGCTACACCGTGGTGGCGTCGATCCTCGCCGACAAGGACGTCGATGGGATGCTCGAGGAGCTGGCGGCGCTCGGCTCGCGCTTCGTCGCGACTCGCTCGTCGAACGCCCGCGCGCTCGCCGCAGACGAGCTCGCCGAGGCGGCCCGCCCCTGGTTCGCCACGGTCGAGGCTCGCGACGACCCGCTCGACGCCGTCGCCCGGGGTCACGCGCTCGGCGAGCCGGTGCTCGTGACGGGCTCCCTGTACCTCCTCGCCGACCTCGAGGGGCGCGCCCCGTGGCGGTGACGCGCGCCCGCGACCGGCTCACGGTGCTCGGCTTCGCCACGTTCGTGCTCATCGCGATCGTGGGAACCGCGTTTGCCGTCGGGTATATCCTCGGCAAGCTTCTCCTCTGACCCGTGATCTCTGCCGCAGACATCCTCCTCGACAGCACGGTGGACGTCGCGCGGAACGTGGCGATCATCCTCGGTGTCGTCTTCTGGCTCGCGACGGCGTACTGGGTGTACAAGGACGCGCGCCGGCGGATCGAGGATCCGTGGCTCGTCGCGATCGCGACGGTGCTCGGGCTCGTCCCCCCGTTCCTCGGCCCGCTCATCTACATGCTGTTCCGCCCGCCCGAGTACCTCGAGGACGTGCGCGAGCGCGAGCTCGAGGTGGCGGCGATGGAGGAGCGCCTCGCGGAGCACGACCTGCGCTGCCCCGTGTGCCGCGGCGCCGTCGACGCGTCCTTTCTCGTCTGCCCCGTGTGCACGACACGGCTCAAGCAGGCATGCACCGAGTGCGCCGCCCCGCTCGAGCCGATCTGGCAGGTCTGCCCGTACTGCGCCACACCGGTGCCGCCGGGCGTCGTGACCGGCGAGGACGTGCTCCAGCCGGTTCGCCCGCGGCGCACGCGCCGCTCCGGCTAGATTTGCGCGCCGCATGGCCGTCGAGACCACCCTCGTGCTCGTCAAGCCGGACGGCGTCCGCCGCGGGCTGTGCGGCGAAGTCGTCGGGCGCCTCGAGCGGAAGGGGTACGAGCTCCGCGGCGCGCGGCTCATCCGGATCGCGAAGACGCTCGCGCGGGAGCACTACGCGGAGCACAAGGGCAAGCCGTTCTTCGGCGAGCTCGTCGACTTCATCACGTCGGGCCCGGTGCTCGCGCTCGCCGTGCGCGGCGAGGACGCGATCGCCGGCGTCCGCACGCTGATGGGCGCGACGCATCCGAAAGACGCCGCCCCGGGCACGATCCGCGGCGACCTCGCGACGCTCCTCTCGGAGAACGTCGTGCACGGCTCCGACTCGCCCGCGAGCGCGCGGCGCGAGCTCCGCCTGTTCTTCCCCGACGGCCTCCTCTGAGCCGCGGGTTGCTCCTGCTCGCGTCGACGTCGCCGCAGCGTCGCGCGATCCTCGACCAGCTCGGCATTCCGTACGAGGCGGTGGCGCCCCGCTACGAGGAGCACGACCCGCCCGACGCCGACCCGGTCGCCCTCGTCCGCGCGCACGCCCTCGGGAAGGCCCGCTCCGTGCACCGGCCGGGGCGCGCGACGCTCGGCGTCGACACGACGGTGCACCTCGGTGGCCGCGTGTACTCCAAGCCGGCGGATGCCGAAGGGGCGGCCGCGATGCTCGGCGAGCTCGCCGGGCGGACACACGCCGTCCTCTCCGGGCTCTGCCTGATCACGGATGCCGGCGAGCAGGTCGAGCACGCGGAGACGCTCGTCACCTTTCGCCGACTGGACGACGAGGCGGTCACCGCGTACGTCGCGAGTGGCGAGTGGGAGGGACGTGCCGGTGGCTACGCGATCCAGGGGCTCGGCGGGCGGCTCGTCGAGCGCATCCAGGGCGACTACCTGAACGTCGTCGGCCTCCCCGCGGCGCTCCTCCTCGACGTGCTCGAGGCCGAGGCGCCAGAGCTGCTCTCCGCGCAGTAACAGTCGGCGAGCCACGTCGGAGCGCATTCTGCGGCGGCCGAAGGGCGATTCATTCGCCCGGGAGGCCAGGGAAACCGGCAGGTTGTCGAGCGCCGGAGAAGGGGGCTCGCGGGGAACCATGGGTTCCCCCGCGTATCTACACTCCTGGGCTCATGAGCATGTTCCGCTCGATGACCGGGTTCGGGGGCCGCGACATGGCCGTCGACCTCGGCACCGCCAACACCCTGGTCTACGTCCGCGGCCGCGGGATCGTGCTCTCCGAGCCCTCGGTCGTCGCGATCGACCAGCGGACGGGGGACGTCCACGCGGTCGGCGTCGAGGCGAAGCGGATGCTCGGCCGCACGCCCGGCTCGATCTCCGCGATCCGCCCGCTCAAGGACGGCGTGATCGCGGACTTCGACGTGACCGAGCAGATGCTGCGCCACTTCATCCAGAAGGTGCACCAGCACCGGTTCGCGCACCCGCGCGTCGTCGTGTGCGTGCCCTCGGGCGTGACCGGCGTCGAGAAGCGCGCGGTCGAGGAGGCGACGCTCTCGGCCGGGGCCCGGCAGGCGTACCTGATCGAGGAGCCGATGGCGGCGGCGATCGGCGCGGGCCTCCCCGTGGCCGAGCCGACCGGGAACATGATCGTCGACATCGGCGGCGGCACGACCGAGGTCGCCGTGATCTCGCTCGGGGGGATCGTCGTCTCGCAGTCGCTGCGCGTGGGGGGCGACGAGATGGACGAGGCGATCGTCAACCACATCAAGAAGGAGTACAAGCTCCTCGTCGGCCAGCAGACCGCGGAGGAGATCAAGCTGGAGATCGGCTCCGCCTTCCGCCTCGCCGACGAGATCCAGGCGGAGGTGCGCGGCCGCGACATGCTCACGGGGTTGCCGAAGACCGTCGTGATCACCTCGGAGGAGATCCGCCGGGCGCTCGACGAGCCCGTCTCGCAGATCGTCGATGCCATCAAGTCGACGCTCGACAAGACGCCGCCCGAGCTGGCCGCGGACATCATGGACCGCGGCATCGTGCTCGCCGGCGGAGGCGCGCTTCTCCAGGGCCTCGACGAGCGGCTGCGCCACGAGACGCAGATGCCGGTCCACCTCGCCGAGAGCCCGCTCACGTGCGTCGCGGTCGGGTCGGGCCGGAGCCTCGAGGAGTTCGAGGTGATCCACCGCTCGAACAGGTCACGCGCGCGGAGGAACGGCAACCGCAGATAGGGCGCTGTTGTCCACTTCGAGTCGGACACCTGCCCCGGGATCCGCCTGAGGCCGCCGGTACACTCCTGCGGTGCCCCGGAACCGCACCGCACGCCAGGCGGTGCTGGGCGCGAGCGTCCGGCGCCCCGCCGTCGTCCGGCCCTCCTCACGAACCTCCGCAGCCCTCAGGCGGCGGCTCGTCGTGGGGGGTCTCGTCGTGCTCGCGCTCG
>DATBET010000034.1:0-2157 GCA_036558885.1 Gaiella sp. | reverse complement strand
CCCCTGCGGCGCGTGCGGCCTACCCTCGAGATACGCGAAGGTCGTCTCGTCCGGGGCGACCATCCCGGCCCGCGCGCCCCACTCGATCGACATGTTGCAGACCGTCATGCGCTGCTCCATCGAGAGCGCCCGGATCGCCTCGCCGCCGTACTCGACCGCGTGGCCCACACCGCCGCCGACGCCGACCTGGCCGATCGCGCCGAGGATCAGGTCCTTCGCCGTCAGCGTCGCGGGCAGCGCCCCGCGGAGCTCGAGCAGCATCGTGCGGGGCTTCTGCTGCGGGAGCGTCTGGGTCGCGAGGACGTGCTCGACCTCCGAGGTGCCGATCCCGAACGCGAGCGCGCCGAAGGCCCCGTGGGTGGACGTGTGGCTGTCGCCGCACACGATCAGCTTCCCCGGCTGGGTCAGCCCCAGCTCGGGCCCGATCACGTGGACGATGCCTTCGTGGCCCGAGCCGGTCCCGTGGAGCGTGATCCCGAACTCGGCGCAGTTCGCGCGCAGCGCGTCGAGCTGCGCGCGTGCGAGGCCGTCGGTGATCGGCCCGGGGAGCGTCGGGACGTTGTGGTCCATCGTCGCGACCGTCAGCTCCGGCCTGCGGACGCGCCGGCTGGCGAGCCGGAGTCCCTCGAACGCCTGGGCCGAGGTCACCTCGTGGACGAGGTGGAGGTCCACGTAGAGCAGCGTCGGCTCGCCCTCCTCCTCACGGACGACGTGGCGCTGCCAGAGCTTCTCGAAGAGCGTCGCGGGCACGGACGAAGGGTACGCGCCGCGCGGCGCTAGCTCGCGGCGAGCACGTCCTCCAGGAACGCCTCCGCGTCCGGCGCGATCGGGATCGGCTCGTAGGTGAACGACACGGGGGCGGGCGTCTTCAGGCCGTCACCCGTGACGAGGAGCACGACGCGATCGGAGGAGCCGACCTCGCCGGCCGTGACCGCCGCGCGGAGCGCGCCGAGCGTCACCCCGGCCGCCGTCTCGCCGAAGACGCCGGTCGTCCGCGCGAGCAGCGCCATGTTCTCGCCGATCTCGTCCTCGGGCACGGCGTGGACGGCGCCACCGCTCCCACGTGCGGTCGCGACCGCGAAGTCGCCGTCCGCAGGCGAGCCGATCGCGAGCGAGCGCGCGATCGAGTCGGGGCGCACCGGCTGCACGGGAGCTCCCTCCCGGAAGGCCGTCGCGACCGGCTGGCAGCCCTCCGCCTGGCCGCCGACGAGCCGTGTCGAAGCGCCGTCGAGCAGGCCGAGCGCCCGGAGCTCCGAGAGCCCCTGCCCGATCTTGTGGAAGAGCGCCCCGGAGGCGATGGGGATCGCGATCAGGTCGGGCGCGCTCCAGCCGAGCTGCTCGGCGATCTCGTACGCGAGCGTCTTCGAGCCCTCGGCGTAGTACGAGCGCAGGTTGACGTTGACGAACCCCCAGGGCAGCTCGAACGACAGCTCGACCGAGAGCCGCGAGCAGTGGTCGTAGTGCCCGTCGACGGCGTAGAGCTTCGGGCCGTATGCGGCGGCGGCGGCGAGCTTCTCGGGCTCGAGGTCGGCCGGGACGAACAGCGCCGCCTCGAGCCCCTCGGCCGCCGCACGCGCCGCGACGGCGCCGGCGAGGTTGCCGGTCGATGAGCACGAGAGCGTCTCCAGGCCGAGCTCCTGAGCCTTGCGCGCCGCGACGGCGACCACGCGGTCCTTGAAGGAGTGCGTCGGGTTCGCGGTGTCCAGCTTCAGCCACAACTCGGCCACGCCGAGCTCCTCGGCGAGCCGCGGGGCGGGGACGAGCGGCGTCAGGCCGGGCGCGAGCCGCGGCTCGTCCGGCGCGTCGACCGGAAGGAGCGGGGCGTAGCGCCATAGCGACGCGGGGCCGTCGGCGATGCGCCTCGGCGTGAACTCCTCGCGGACGCGCTCCCAGTCGTAGACGGGGTCGAGGGGGCCGAAGCAGCGGCTGCAGCTGCCGGTCGCCTCGAGCGGGTGCACCGTCTCGCAGACCCGACAGGAGAGGGAGAGGGCTGACACGGGGAAAACCTCCTTCGTCTCGCTCGACACATCCGTCCGGGTTTGGCACCGTGCCCTCCTGGGAGGGGGGTTGCCGAGGCGTCACAGGGCCGGTCCCTCAGCCTCTCTCGATGTGGAGCGGGACGAGTCCCGCGCCGCCACACACAGTACACGCCACGCC
>DATBET010000033.1:0-2537 GCA_036558885.1 Gaiella sp. | reverse complement strand
CGTCGTCTGCGGAGACCCCGATTCGCGCATGTGGGACGACCTGCTGTTCTCGTGGAGCGTGGTCAAGCACGTCGTCTCGAACGCGATCGTGATCGCCCGCGGCGGCCAGACGAGCCGGGTCGACGCGGTGCGGATCGCAGTCGAGAAGGCGCACGCGCTCGGTCACTCGCTGGAGGGCGCCGTGCTCGCGTCGGACGCCTTCTTCCCGTTCGCGGACGGGCCGCGGCTGGCGCTCGAGGCCGGGGTCTCCGGGATCATCCAGCCCGGCGGCTCGAAGCGCGACAGCGAGGTGCTGGACGCCGTGCGCGAGGCCGGGGCGACGATGGTCGTCACCGGGCGCCGCCACTTCAGGCACTGATCCCGCCGCCCCCCTCGCACGAGGGAAACCGCACGACGGTTCCCTCGATCGAGGGTGGATGACGCCGGTACCCTGCGCCGATCGCGACATGCGACGGCTTGCCGCTCCGCGCGGCTCCACTCGACGCCGTCGCGTCGATCTCCTCTCCCACCGATGCCACCTCGCCTCGCCATGCTGCTCGCCGCCGCCGTGCTCTGCGCCGCAGGCGGCGCGACGACCGCGCAGGCCGCTCGTGGCTCCGCCTCGCCGGCACTGCCGTCGGTCGAGAGCCCGGTGCACTTCGTCCTGCCCGCGCCGCAGCCTCCGCCGACGCTCGCGGAGCGGGCGGTGGCCCTCGCGCGGACGCAGCTCGGGGTGCCGTACCGCTACGGCGGCGCGTCGCCCGGGGGGTTCGACTGCTCGGGGCTCGTGATGTGGGTGTACGGGCGGCTCGGGATCTCGCTGCCCCACAACGCCGCCGCCCTGTTCGGGGTCGGGCGGCCCGTATCACCCGATCACATGCGGCCCGGCGACCTCGTGTTCTTCCCCGGGCTCGGGCACGTGGGGATCTACATCGGCGGCGGCCGGATGATCCACGCGCCGCAGACCGGCGAGCGGGTCGAGATCGAGGCGCTCGCCCAGCGCGACGAGGGTCTGGCCGGGGCGAGGCGCATCGTCCCGGTTGCGTAGGCTTCCGCGCGGCATGCCGCGCTCGTACCCGACGGTCCTCGACCTCGTCGGCTCCACGCCGATCGTGCGTCTCGTGGACTTCGGACGTGAGACCGGCGCGACGCTGCTCGCGAAGCTCGAGTACATGAACCCCGGCGGCTCGAACAAGGACCGCATCGGCGTCTCGATGATCGAGGCAGCCGAGCGCGACGGCCGTCTCCGCCCGGGCGGGACGATCGTCGAGCCGACGTCGGGCAACACGGGGGTCGGGCTCGCGATCGCGGCCGCGCACAAGGGCTACCGCTGCATCTTCGTGATGCCGGACAAGATGAGCCAGGAGAAGATCTCGACACTCCGCGCGTACGGCGCCGAGGTCGTGATCACGCCGACCGCGGTCGACCACGACTCCCCGGAGAGCTACTACTCGGTCTCGGACCGGCTCGCCGAGGAGATCCCCGGCGGGTTCAAGCCGGACCAGTACTCGAACCCCGCGAACCCGGAGGCGCACTACGAGACGACCGGCCCCGAGCTCTGGGAGCAGACGGGCGGCGAGGTCGACGCGATCGTGGTCTCGGTCGGCACCGGCGGCTCGATCACGGGCATCGGCCGGTACTTCAAGGAGCGGAAGCCGGACGTCCTGATCGTGGGGGCCGACCCTGAGGGCTCGGTGTTCACCGAGGACGCCGACCATCCCACGCACCCGTATCTCGTGGAGGGGATCGGCAAGGACACGTGGCCCGAGACGCTCGACGCGTCGGTGGTCGACGAGTGGATCAGGGTCTCCGACCGCGACTCGTTCCTCACGGCGCGTCGGCTCGCGCGCGAGGAGGGGCTGCTCGTCGGGGGCTCGTGCGGGACGACCGCCTGGGTCGGCCTCCTGGTCGCGAGGCGGCTGGGCCCGAATGCGACCGTGCTGATGACGTTCCCGGACGGCGGGCGCTCGTACCTCTCGAAGTTCTACGACGACAACTGGATGATCCAGTACGGCTTCATGGAGCGCCGTGCGCCCGCCCCCACGGTGGAGGAGGTGCTGCGCCTGAAGCACGCCGAGGAGAGCGACGTCCCGGAGCTCGTGGTGGTCGAGGCGCACGAGAAGGTCGGCGGCGCGATCGAGCTCATGCAGCGCTACGGGATCTCGCAGCTGCCGGTCGTGCGCAGCCGGCCGGCGGACGCGCTCACGGACGTCGTGGGGTCGCTCCAGGAGCGGAGCCTGCTCGACCGCGTGTTCCGCAACCCCGACGCGCTGAACGAGGACATCGCGGTCGCGATGCAGCCCCCGCTCGCGGCCGTGGACTCGGGTGCGTCGCTCGACGACGTGTTCGCGGAGCTGACCGGGACCGGCGGAGCGGTGCTCGTGGGGCACGGCGGCAAGCCGCTCGCGATCCTCACCCGCTCCGACCTGCTCGAGTTTCTCGCGGCACAGCGGACGCAGGTCGAGGCCTAGCACCACCGGACGGCGCCGCCGTCGGGGCCGGCTCCGGCGACCCCCGTCCCTCCCGGCGGACGGTGACGACCACCGCGCCGACGATCA
>DATBET010000032.1:0-4208 GCA_036558885.1 Gaiella sp. | reverse complement strand
GCTCGCGGCCGGGAAGACGGCGTCGATCATCATCAGCACAAAGACCGCGTAAAGGCCGTGGTTGCCGACGACCTCGGTGATGCGGTCGGTGATCTCGCTCAGCGCGGCGACGGGCATCGCCGCGGAAGGCTACCCGCGGGGCGCGGCGGCCCTGCGCACGGAGACCGTGGTGCGCAGCTCCGAGCGCCCGACCGCGCCGATCGCGATCACTCGGACGGTGAGGTCGCCCGAGACGCGCTGACCGTTCCTCGCGAGCCCGTCCCACTCCACCTCGTGCTCTCCGCCGTCGAGGGTGCCGCTGGGCGCGAGCCCCCCGCGCACCACACGGCCCGACTCGTCGAGGAGCGCAACGCCGACGCGCGCCGGCCGGGCCAGGCGCCAGGAGATCGGCATCGCGCGCCCGCCGGGCGGGACCGCCCAGCGCTTCGGAGCGCGCAGGAAGCCGAGCGTGTCGTCGACGACGAACGACCGGGTGATCGTCGACGACTGGCCGAGATCGTCGGTCGCGCTCACCTCGAGCGACCACTCCCCGACCGCAGGCGTGTCGGCAGTCGACGCAGAGCCGGAGCCCGGCAGCGGCACGGGATACGAGCCGGGCTGCCGCTCGGTGGGCGGCAGCGACGTCGTCGCGCCGCCCGGCCCGTGCAGCACCACGCTCACCGTGGAGGGACGGTAGACGCGGTAGGTGAGCCCGGGCGAGTCGTCGACGCCGTCCCCGTTCGGAGAGACGAGCGCGGGCGGCTCGGGCGCGAAGACGCCCTGGTACTCGAGCATCAGCGCCGTCGAGATGCGCCGCTCGCGCCCGTCCGAGGGCCTGTTGAGCAGCGTCCCGTCGAAGGCCATCGTCGTCGAGCCGCCGCTGTCGAGCGCCATGCCCGTCACCGCGCCGAGCCGGACGAGGGCCTGCGCGAGCTCGAAGTTCGTCAGGCCGACGCTGTAGCCCGGCTGTCTGCCGTCGACCGCGACGAGCACGATCCGGCCGTCCGCGGCCTGGCCGACGGCGCTGCGCGGCGCGCGCTGGCCGAGCTGGTTCGTCGTGAACGCCTCGCCTGCCCTGAACACGGGAGCACCGTCCCGCACGATCTGCGGGCCGCCCCCGACCGCCGCGACGATCCCGGGCCAGTCGGGCCTGAACGAGAGGCCGACTGTGATCGGCGCGCCTACGGACGCCTCCTGGCGCAGGATCGCCGCGGCCGCCCCGCGGGCGAGGAGCACCGCGCCCCCGTTCGGGATCGCCACGGAGCTCGAGCCCGAGCGAAGCTCGACGACCGGGGCCGGCAGGCCGACCGACGGGATCGCGTCCGGGAAGGGGAACAGGATCGCGGCGGCGCTCCCGGCGACCGGCGGCGTCGCCGGGCCGTAGGCGTCGGTGAAGAGCGCGACGCGCCCCACTTTCGGTGCTGCGTTCAAGACCGAGAGGATGTGCGGCCCGGCGCCGGCGTCCCACGAGCCCGAGAACCCGACGCGCCGCACGTCGAGCGTCCCGTCCGTCTGGATCCCCGCGCTCGCGCGGTTCCCGTTCGGCGGGCTGAGCAGCTGGCCCTGGCTCATCACCACCCCCGACGGCCGGCCGGTGGCGAGCGCGAAGTAGTCGCCGTTGATCCCCGCCATCGCGGCGGTCGACGCGAGGCGCCGCTGCATCGACGTGAGCGTCTCGCGACCGACGATCGTGTCGTTCGAGACCACCGGCTCGAGGCTGTTCAGCCCGCCGGGCCGCGGGCCGCGCAGGACGTTGATCGCGACCGGCCCGTGCGGCGTGAACTGGACGCCCGCCTCGTACGTCACCCCCGGCCACAGCTCGCGCGGCGCGGCGGGCGCTGCCGGGACGAGAAGCGCCGACGCGGCAAGCGAGAAGAGCAGTGTGGCGGCGAGACGGCGCATCGACCCCGGTCGAGGGTAGTGGAGCCCCGGGCCGCCGCTCGAGATCCTCACGGATTCCGTACACCCGGCCGCGGCGCAGGTCAAGCCGGCGGACGCAAGCTGCAGCGTGCGACGTTCCGGGCGAAACACGGCGCATCACCGAGGCCGGACGCCGGCACAGCCGGCGGTCCGCGCCAGGGATGTGCCCTTGGGCCGGCAAAGCCGGCGCAAGGGAGTTTGCGGCGTCCGTTCCGCGAGAGCGGAATGGACGCTCGCAGGACTAGAAGACGCGCACCTCGCGGTACAGGGTGTCGCGCTGCACGGGGGTCTTCCCGAGCGAGCGGATGAGGTGCACGAGCTCGTCGACCGAGGTGCGGTGCGTCGTCCCCGCGGCCGAGACGACGTTCTCCTCCATCATCACCGAGCCCATGTCGTCCGCGCCGAAGCCGAGCGCGACCTGGCCGATCTTCATCCCCTGCGTGACCCACGACGACTGGATGTGCGGCACGTTGTCGAGGTAGATCCGCGAGACGGCCTGGGTGAGCAGGTAGTCGAAGCTCGTCGGCATCGTCTCCCGCGGGACGAGCGCGCCGAGCCGGTTGCCGTCGTCCTGGAACGTCCACGAGATGAATGCGCGGAAGCCGCCGGTCTGGTCCTGGAGCTCGCGGATCCGACGCAGGTGCTCGACGCGCTCCGCGACGGTCTCGACGTGGCCGTACATCATCGTCGCAGTCGTCGACATGCCCAACCGGTGCGCGTCGCGCATCACGCCGAGCCATTCGTCGGAGGTCGTCTTCTTCGGCGCGATGATCGTCCGCACGCGGTCGACGAGGATCTCGCCGCCGCCGCCGGGGAGCGAGTCGAGGCCGGCGTCGCGCAGGCGCGCGAGCGTCTCCGGGATCGTCAGCTTCGAGCGCCGTGCGATGTGCTGCACCTCCGGCGGCGACAGCGCGTGCAGGTGGATCGGGTAGCGCGCCTTGATCGAGGTGAACAGGTCGACGTAGTAGTCGATCCCGAGGTCCGGGTGGTGCCCGCCCTGCATCAGGAGACCGGTGCCGCCGATCGCGAGCGTCTCCTCGATCTTCTTGAAGATCACCGGCTTCGGCAGCACGTACGCCTCGCGCGTGTCGCCGGGCGAGCGGTAGAAGGCGCAGAAGTCGCAGTCGGTGACGCAGACGTTCGTGTAGTTGAGGTTCCGGTCGACGATGAACGTGACGCGCGAGGGGTCGTGCTTCCGGTTGCGGACCTCGTTCGCGACGCGGCCGACCGCGACGAGGTCGCGCGAGCCGAGGAGCGCGAGCGCGTCGTCGTCGCCGAGCCGCTCGCCGTCGAGGACGCGCTCGAGGATCTCGGCGCTCGTCGCAGAGGCGGCGATCGCCGTCACGCGACCGGCACCTCGTCCTGGATGAAGCGAAGCTCGGGGACGGCAGCGAGCTCTCCCACGTCGCGGGCCATCTCGAGGAACGTGTACAGGCCCGCCCGTTCACGGGGGCCGAAGCTGTAGCGGAGCTTCTCGAAGTACCGGGCGAGGAACCCCGGCGGATAGCCGTAGCGGGCGCTCGCCTCGTGCGCGAGACGCTCGGGCTCCGAGCGCGCGAGCCGCACCGAGGCGACGAGCGCCTCCTGGAGCTCGGCGAGCCCGTCAGCGAGGGGCTCGGTGGCCGCCCAGACCGCGAACACCATCGGCAGGCCGGTGCGCTCGAGCCACAGCCGTCCGAGGTCGTAGTGCGGCGTCGGGTCCTCGAAGGCGCTCTGGAGCGCCGCGTCGCCGATCAGCAGCTTCGCGTCGGCGTCGGGCCAGACGTCGAGCGGCACCAGCTCGGCCCGCGGCAGGAGAACCTTGGTGAGCACGACGGACGTCGCGCTCTCGGGCGTCACAGCGACGGAGCGGACCCGTCCGAGCTGAAGGCGTGTGACGAGCTGGATCGAGTCGACGGCGCCCTCGGACGAGACGCAGAGCCGCGGCAGGAGACGGAGGCGCGGGGCGTCGCGGGCGTAGGCGATCGACGAGATCGGCGCGATGTCGATCTCGCCCGCGAGCAGCATCTGGTTGAGCTCCGTCGGGACGCCGCTGATCTCCTCGACGTCACAGGTGAGCCGGTGGAAGACCGGCGCCATGTTGACGTACGAGATGCGCCCGAGCCGGATCATGCGGCGACCTGCGCGGGCCAGCGCCGCAGCTCGTTGTAGAGCGTGTCGCGCTGGACGGGGATCCGCCCCGCCTCGCCGACGAACCGGACGAGCTCCGAGATCTTCTGCTCCGTGCCGGCGGTCGCACCGGCCGCCTGGAAGATCGCCTCGCGCATCACCGTGCCCTGCACGTCGTTCGCGCCGAAGTGGAGCGCGAC
>DATBET010000031.1:0-2310 GCA_036558885.1 Gaiella sp. | reverse complement strand
CCGGCGTGGCGAGCCGATGGAGAACCTCTCACGCGGGATGCAGCAGAAGGTCGCGCTCGCGCGCGCCCTCCTCACCTCACCCGTGCTCCTGCTGCTCGACGAGCCGACGACCGGGCTCGACCCCCGCTCGAAGCTCGAGGTGCAGGACTTCATCCGCGAGATGCGCGCCGAGCACGACTCGACGATCCTTCTCTGCACCCACGATCTCGGCGAGGCCGAGGCGCTCGCCGAGCGCGTCGGCATCCTCGACCGCGGCGAGCTGCTCGCACTCGAGCCTGCCGACGAGCTCAAGGCCCGTTACCGCGCGGAGACGCTCGAGGAGGCGTTCTTTGCCGCGACCGGCCGCGGCTTCGAGGACGAGGAGGACGAGCTCGACGCGGAGGAGAGGAAGGTGCTCGCATGAGCGAGAAACGGAGCGTGAGCCAGGCTGAAGCCTGGCACCCGCGCAACTCCTTGTTGGGCCTCAGGCATGAGCTCATCGGGCTCGCGGGCGTCGTCGAGCGGAACGTCTATCTCACGCGTCGCTACATCTACTGGGACCTCGCGTTCTTCGTGTGGACCGTCGCGAACACGCTCACGATCGTGTTCATCGCGAAGGGCATCGAGGCAGGCGGCGGCGAGATCGACGTCGACCGCGCGACCACGACGCTCCTGATCGGCGCGGTCGTCTGGGCCTACCTCGGGATCATCTTCGAGTTCCTCACCGAGACGGTCGCGTGGGAGCGCTGGGAGGGGACGATCGAGTACACGTTCATGGCCCCGCTCTCCCGGGCCATGCACCTCGGCGGGTCGGGCGTGTTCGCCGTGCTCTACGGCCTCGTACGGGCGATCCTCCTGTTCGTCGTCGTCGCCGCGTTCTTCGGCCTCGAGTTCGACGAGGCGAACTTCCCCGCGGCGCTCGTGATCCTCGTCGTCGCCTCCGTCTCGTTCTTCGGGATCGGGATGATGACCGCGGTCCTGCCGCTGATCTCGCCGGAGAAGGGCGCGCAGCTCGGGTTCGTCGCCCAGGGGATGCTGCTCGTCGTCTCGGGCGTCTACTACCCGGTGAGCGTCCTGCCGGAGTGGATGCAGTGGCTCGCGAAGATCTCGCCGGCGACGTACGCGCTCGAGGGGATCCGGGCGGCGATCCTCGACGGCGCGTCCCTCGGCTCGCTGTGGCACGACATCTGGCCGCTCCTCGTGATCGGCGCCGGCTGCATCCCCCTCGGGCTCGCGATCTTCAACCGCGGGGAGGTCTACGCGAAGCGGTACGGCAAGCTGAAGCGCTCCGGCTGAGAGGCCCGGGCGGGTAGGTCAGCGGTGGATCCGGCGCGGGACGACCGCGGGCACCCGCACCGTGCGGGGCATGGGCAGCAGGCCCGAGCGCAGCGCGAGGGCGACCGCGTGGGTGCCGTTGCGGGCGCCGAGCTTCGCGATCACGCGCTTGCGGTAGCTCTTCACCGTCTCGGAGGAGAGGTAGAGACGGGCGCCCGTCTGCGCCGCCGTCTCGCCGTCGGCCGCGCCCTCCAGGATCTCGCGCTCGCGCGCAGTGAGCGGCTCGCCCTCCAGGATCTCGGCGAGCAGCGAGGTCACGCGGCGCGCCTCCGCAGCCGGGTGGAGCCGGTGTGGACGAGCGTGTGGACGCGGCCGGGGCTGACGCCGAGGTCGCGCGCGACCTCGGCCGCGCTCTCTCCGTCCACCGCGGTGCGCACGAGCGCGACCCGCTCGCTGGTTGGCAGCGTCGCCAACAGCCGGAGGCGCTCGAGGCATTCGACGGTCGCATCCGGCGTCGGACGCGGGTCGGGCGGGTCGTACGAACCCCGCTCGTCGCCGTGGACCGTGCGCCCGAGGTCGTTGAAGCTGACGACGTCGGCGTAGGTGCCGTCGCCGAGCGCCCTTCGTCGCGCACGCGCACGGATCGCGTCGAGGATCGCTCCCCTCACGTAGCTCAGCGCGAACGCGGGGAAGGGGACGCCGTACGCAGGGTCGTAGCGACGGGCAGCCTTGACCAGAGCGAGGTTCCCGTCCGCGACCAGGTCCTCCTGGTCGAAGCGCGTGTGGCGCCACCGTGCGGCCTCTCGCCGGGGCAGGTGCATGGCCTGCTCCACGAGCTGCTGTTGTCTCATGCGCGTACGGACGATTGCCTCCTCGGTCGGAAACGAAACACGCAGGAGCAGCCGCCGTGAAGGCTCAGCTTCCGTGGGGGGCTGGGGGCGCTTGGCACGACGGCGTGCTCGCTGCGGGGCGGTTTGGGGGTAACCGCGCGGGGGGGAAGGTCGGGACAATAGCGTGCCTTCCGGTCGTGCGGACCGTGAACGGGAGTCAACACCC
>DATBET010000030.1:0-4286 GCA_036558885.1 Gaiella sp. | reverse complement strand
GCCTCGCGCTCGATGGCCTCCTGCGCCTGCTTCTTCGTGCCGACGAAGAGGATCGTGCCCCCACGGTCGGCGACGTTGCGCGCGAACTCGTAGGCCTCTTCGAGCAGCGCCTGCGTCTGCTGCAGGTCGATGATGTAGATGCCGCCGCGCTCGTCGAAGATGAAGCGCTTCATCTTCGGGTTCCAGCGGCGCGTCTGGTGGCCGAAGTGCACCCCGGCCTCCAGCAGCTCCTTCATGGAGACGACTGCCACGATCTGATCCTTTCGGTTGCTGTCGGTACGCCGGCGTGCGCGAACGGAACCCGGGAATCCCCAGGCACCCCCGTCCGGAGGCGACGCCGGGTCGGCGGGACGATGAACCGGGGAATCGTAGCGGCCGCGGAGCCGCCGCAACGCGGCGTCAGGCCGTCGCGTGGGCGCGCGCCCGCTCGAGCGCGGCGGCGAGATCGGGCGGCAGCGGAGCCTCGAAGGCGAGGCGGCGACCGTCCGCGGGATGACCGAACGAGAGCGCGTACGCGTGGAGGAACTGGCGCTCGAGCCCGAGGTCGCCCCGGACGCCGTAGACGGGGTCGCCGCAGACGGGGAGCCCGATCGCCTCGAGATGGACGCGGATCTGATGCGTGCGGCCCGTCTCGAGCCGCGCCTCGAGGAGCGTCCGCTCACCGAGGCGCTCGCGCGTCTCGAACCACGTGACGGCCTCGCGCGGCGTGTCCGAATCGAGCGAGCGCCGCATTCGGTCGCCGCGGTCGCGGCCGATCGGCGCGTCGATCCTTCCCGTGCGCGATCGCGGTGCACCGCGGACGACCGCGAGGTAGCGGCGGTCCACCCGACGCTCGCGAATCGCCTCGGCGAGGGCCGCGTACGAGGACTCGGAGCGCGCGACGAGGAGCAGCCCGGAGGTGTCGCGGTCGAGGCGGTGGACGATCCCGGGCCGCTCCGGATCGCCTCCCGCGGCGCCGAGCGCGAGCAACCGGTGCACGAGCGTCTCCCCGTCGTGCCCCGGGGCCGGATGGACGACGAGCCCCGCCGGCTTGTCGACCACGAGGAGGTGCTCGTCCTCGTACACGACGTCGAGGGGCAGCGCCGAGGGCTCCAGGGCAGTCGGCTCCGGCAGCTCGACCTCGAGCTCCTCGCCGCCTTCGAGCCGGTGGCTCTTCGGCTGCCGCTCGCCGTCGACGCGTACCGCCCCCTCGCGCAGGAGGCGCTCCGCGAGGCTCCGCGTCCCCACCTCCGGCAATGCGGCCACGACGACGTCGAGCCGTCGGCCCGCGTCAGTCGCGGAAACGCGAGAGCGGTGACGTGCCAACCGAGGCGCTCGTGCGATCGGCCGCGACGAACGAGAGGAACAGCAGGCCCACGCCGACGACGATGAACGTGTCCGCGAGGTTGAACGCCGGCCAGTAGTCGAAGTCGAGGAAGTCGGTCACGTGGCCGAGCCGGAGCCGGTCGACGAGGTTCGAGATGCTCCCTCCGAGCACGAAGCCGACCGCGACGGGCAGCAGCGGGTGCCGCCGCGCCGAGCGTGCGAAGAACACGACGAGCGCGGTGATCGCGACGGTCGTCAGCCCGATCACGACGCTGGTCGCGTCGGAGAAGAGCCCGAATGCGATGCCGGTGTTCCGCACGCGATGGATCGAGAGCGGCCCGACCACCTGCACCGAGTCGCCGAGCTGGAGGGCGCCCGCCACGACCAGCTTCGTCAGCTGGTCGGCGACGGCGGCCGCGCCCGCGACGACGACGAGAGCCGCCCACTGGGCAGGTCCCGCCGCGAGCGAGCGCTGCGCGCCCGGAATCGGCTCGAGCGCGTTCGTCGCGGAGCCGACGCGAACCTCGAGCGGAGTGCGCGACGGGACTGCGCGTGCCGGCTCGCTCACTCGCGCTCCTCGAGCTGCTTGCACGAGACGCACAGCGTCGCGTAGGGCACCGCCTCGAGGCGCTCCTCGGGGATCGCCTCCCCGCAACGCTCGCAGCGCCCGTACGTGCCGTCGTCGATCCTCGTCAGGGCGCGGTCGATCTCGTGGACGATCTGCTCCGCGTTCTCCTCGAGCGACTCGTCCAACTCCCGGTCGACCATCTCGCTCGCGTGGTCCGCGATGTGCTGGTCACCGGCCGCGCTCGAGAGCTCGCCGTCCTCGACGTCGCCCTCCACGATGTCCTGGGCGGCGCCGAGCACGCGCGTGCGCAGGTCGAGGAGCTCGGCGCGCCGGTCGTCGAGGTCGACGCTCATGCGCGCTCACACCGGGCCGCGGACAACGGACGCGCAGCCGATTCGGTCGTCGAGCGCGCGCGGACGGGCATCACCCAAGGATAGTCCGACCGCGGACGGAGACCGAGCCGGATGCCCCGTGACGCTCCCGCCCGGTCTGCTAGCCGGCCAGGCGATCGGCGTCGGCGTCGTCGGCCGGCGGCTCCGAGAGGCGCGGGCCGACGCTCTCCGACCGCCGCTCCGGCTTCTCCTCCGCCGCATCGTCGTGCTCGTCGTCCCGGCCTTCGGCGAGCACGTCGAGCGCCGCCGCGAGGATCGTGCGCACGCGGCGCGTCTCCGCGAGGAGGAGCTCCTTCTCGCCGATCGCGTCGCGAACGAGGCGGCGGCCCTCCGCGCCTGCCTCCGCCACGATCACGTCGGCCTCGCGCCGCGCCTGCTCCTTCATGTCCTGGGCAGCGCGCTCGGCGGACACGAGCGTCGTCCGGAGCAGGGTCTCGAGCTCCATGTGCCGCGCGACCTCGGCCTCGAGTTCGTGCACCTGCTCGCTCAGGTCTGCGCGCTCGCGCCAGACAGCCTCGAAGCTGTCCGCAATATCCTCGATCGTGCGGTGCACCTGCGAGCGCCGGTAGCCGAGCAGGCCCCGGCGGAGCTCCAGGTGGCGCACCTCGACGGGTGTCAGTGTCATGACCGACCTCCTTCCTGCGGGCCTCGCTCGGGCGGGCGCCGCTCACAGCACCCGTCCGATCACATTGTTGACGATTCGCTCCGCGATGTAGAGCGCGAAGACGGCGATGAGCGGCGAGACGTCGAGCGGGCCGATCGGGGGGATCACGCGCCGGAACAGGCGCAGATAGGGCTCGCACACGTCCATCAGGAACTGCCGGATCCGCTCGAGGGTGGACGACGCGCCCGGCGGGAACCAGGACGTGATGATGTACGCGAGGATCAGCAGCACGTAGACGCCGACGAAGACGGAAACGAAGCGCTGGACCGACGTCGCCGCGTCGGCCAGCACGAGAACGCAGACCCACGCGCCGTCCACGAGGGGTGATTCTCGTTGCAGGAGGCGGTTCCTCCGCCCGGGCGGGCTCAGGCCTGGTTGAAGAAGCCGCCGGTCGAGTCGAGCGCGCGCGCCCGCTCCTCGGCGGAGACCTCGACGTTCCGCGGGGTGAGCAGGAAGACCTTGTCGGCGACGCGCTGCATGCTGCCGTCGAGCGCGTACGTGAGCCCGCTCGCGAAGTCGATCAGGCGCTTCGACAGCTCGTTGTCGGCGTTCTGCAGGTTGAGGATCACGGGGACGGAGTCCTTGAACCGGTCGGCGATCTGCTGCGCGTCGTTGAAGCTGCGCGGCAGGACGAGATGGACGCGCACCTGCCCGGCGCTGTCCACTCCGCGCAGGCGCGAGCGGCGGGAGCTCGACCGCGGCGGCGGCTCGGCCTCCGGCTCGGAGGCGCTGTCGGGCTCCGACCAGGTCTCCTGCTCGCGGCTGCGAGGCAGCCGGCGGACGTTCGCCCGCTCACGGCGCCGGTAGTCGCGCTCGACCTCCTCGTCGCTGACCGTCAGGTCGTCGTCCCACTCCTCGTCCTCGGCGATGCCGAAGTAGACGAGGGTGCGGTTCCACACGTCCGCGAGCCCCATGCAGGCGGGATCGTAACCCCCGCGCCCGACGGCAGACCGCGCCTCGTGACACCGGTCACGACGCGAAGAGCGCGCTGCCGACGCGGATCAGCGTCGCGCCCTCTTCGACGGCCACGCGCCAGTCCTGTGAGGTCCCCATCGACAGCTCGCGGAGGCCATGGGCCTCGCCGAGCTCGCGCAGGCGGCGGAACCAGGGGCGGGAGGACTCCGGGTCCACGGCGAGCGGCGGCATCGTCATCAGGCCTCGCAGCATCGGCACCCGCTCGCGCCATCCCCCGATCTCGGCAGGAGCGACGCCGGATTTCGACTCCTCGCCGGAGAGGTTCACCTCGAGCAGCGCGGGCACCGTCAGGCGCCTGGCGGCGGACTCGGAGTCGAGCGAGTGGACGAGCTCGCAGATGCCGTTCACGACCTTCACCTTGTTCGACTGGAGGTGGCCGATG
>DATBET010000029.1:0-2502 GCA_036558885.1 Gaiella sp. | reverse complement strand
GCGGTACATACAGTTGCGGCCGATGGCCCCGGAGCCGACCGATCGAGCGCGCGCGCTCGTCCGCGGGGCGTACGACCTGCACATCCACGTCGCTCCCGACGTGCCGGAGCGGCGAATCGACGACGTCGCGCTCGCCCATCGTTTCGCGGAGGTCGGCCTCGCCGGCTTCGGGCTGAAATCGCACTACACGTCGACCGCCGAGCGGGCGCAGATCGTCTCCGCCGCCGTTCCGGGGGTGCGGGCGATCGGGACGATCACGCTGAACCGAGCGGTCGGCGGCATGAACCCGCTCGCCGTCGAGATCGCCGCCCGCGAGGGTGCGCGCATCGTCTGGATGCCTACGGTCGACTCCCCTGCGGAGACGGCCGGCCGGACCGAGCCGAAGCCGGGCGACAAGGTCCCGCAGTGGGCGAAGCTCCAGCACGAGCTGCGCGGGCTCGGCTTCTCGATCGAGGCGGTCGAGGTCACCGACGGCGCGGGTGAGCTACTACCCGAGACTCGGCTCGTGCTCGAGGCGGTCGCGCGCCACGGGATGATCCTCGCCACCGCGCATCTCGGCCGCGACGATACGTTCGCGGTCGTGGACGGCGCGTTCGCGGCCGGAGTGCAGACGGTCGTCGTCACCCATCCCGAGTTCACCTGCCAGAACTTCTCGATCGAGGACCAGGTCGCGCTCGCCGACAAGGGCTGCCTGATCGAACGCTGCCTGACCACGCCGTACAGCGGCAAGACGACCTACGAGCACGTCTTCGACGGCGTGCGCGCGGTCGGGATCGAGCGCAACTTCTTCTCCAGCGACTGCGGCAACCCCGACTACCCGCCGGTCGAGGACGGGCTCGCCCTCTGGGCGGACGAGCTGCTCGCGGCCGGCTTCTCGGAGGACGAGATCCGGACGATGGTGGTCGAGGGCTCGCGGAGGCTAGCCATTTCCGACAAGGCCGGAAATGGCTAGAAGGCTGCTCGTCGTCGGCGCGCACTCCGCCGACTTCGTCTGGAGAGCCGGAGGAGCGATCGCGGTCACGACCTCGCGCGGCGGCAGCGCCCACGTGCTCGCGCTCTCGTACGGCGAGCGCGGCGAGTCCGGTGAGCTCTGGAAGGAAGAGGGCATGACGGTCGAGCGGGTCAAGGAGGTCCGCGCGGGCGAGGCAGAGCGCGCGGCGGCGCACCTGGGCGCGACGTTCGAGGGCCTCGACCTCGGCGACTACCCGCTGGTCGTGGACAGGGACGGGCTGAACGCCCTGGCCGCGAGGATCCGCGAGCTCGCCCCGGACGTGCTCCTCACGCACACCGATCGCGATCCCTTCAACCCCGACCACGCCGAGGCGTTCTTCGCGGTCGAGAAGGCGCGCGCCCTCGCGGCGGGGGCCGGAACCGCGAGCGCGTTCGGCGGCCCCTTCTTGCCGCCCGAGCTCCTCCTGTTCGAGCCGCACCAGCCGGAGCTCTGCAACTTCACGCCCACCGTTTTCGTCGACATCACGCCCGTGATCGAGCAGAAGCGCGCGGCGATGGCCGAGATGCAGGCGCAGTCGCACCTACACGCGTATTACGAGGAGCTCGCCGCGCGGCGGGCCAACCACGCACGCCGCTCCTCGGGGAGCTCCGACATCCGGTACGCCGAGGCGTTCCAGCGCGTGACTCCCCAGGTGGTGGACGCGCTGTGACGTTCTCAACCGTGCCAGGCACTGTTAGGACGCGGACCAAGATTCCCGCTCCGAGCAGGATCTTTACCGTGCCTGGCACCGTTAAGAAGGGCCCCTCGTGAGCGCCTTCGAGGAGCTCGCCGCGCTCGGCTCGGCGACCGTCCACGAGGCGGCAGGGCGGTCGCAGGTGGTCGACCTCGACCTCGTCCAGGTCGTTCCAGGCTCGCGGGCTGCCGGCCCTGCGCGCACCGTCCGCTGCGGCCAGGACGACAACCTGATGGTCCACGCGGCCGTGGCGGAGGCCGAGCCCGGTGAGGTGCTGGTCCTGACCATGCCGGAGCCACGGCCGGTCGCCCTCGTCGGCGACCTGCTCGCCACGCAGATGCAGGGCCGCGGCGTCGCCGGGGTGCTCGTCGACGCGGCGGTGCGCGATGCCGAGGAGCTGCGCGAGCTCGGGCTGCCGATCTGGGCGCACTGGGTGCGCGTGAGCGGCGCGGACAAGAAGGTGCCCGGCACGATCGGCGAGCCGGTCGACGTCGGCGGCGCGACCATCCGCCAGGGCGACGTCGTCGTGCTCGACGCTGACGGCGTCGCGGTCGTCGAGCACGAACGGCTCGACGAGGTGCTCGCCGCGGCGCGCGACCGCGCAGCCCGGGAAGTCGACAAGCGCGCGAAGCTGCAGGCGGGCGCGCTCTCCTACGACCTCGACCACCTGCGCGACCTGGTCGAGAAGTGACCGATGCCCTGCACGACGTCGCCCGGATCGGGCACGCGGAGCTGCTGACGCCAGCGCCGGACGAGAGCCTGCGCTTCTTCGTCGACGTGCTCGGCATGGAGGAGGAGGCACGAGAGGGCCAGTCGG
>DATBET010000028.1:0-8321 GCA_036558885.1 Gaiella sp. | reverse complement strand
GGCTCCCGCCGCAGCGCCCGGACGAGAAGAGGCTCGCTCACCACGGGAGCCTAGCCCTCGCACGCGGGCTCTACACTCGGCCGCCGTGGAGCCGCTCGCACCGCGCTTTCGGGAATGGACGCTGCCGCCGCAGCGCGCCGGGGCGGCCGGCGTCGCGCGCCTCGTGCTCGAGAACGGCGGAGCCGCGACCTGGCGCTCGCGCGGCAGCGACGGCCTCCAGCTCTCGTACCACTGGCTCGACCGCCACCGCAACGCGATCGTCTGGGACGGGGTGCGCACGGCCTTCCCGCGGCCGGTCGGGCCGGGCGAGACCGTCACGCTGGACGTCCCCCTCGTCGCACCGCGGCCGCCGGGGCGGTACGTGCTCCGGTTCGACCTCGTGGAGGAGCACCGCTTCTGGCTCTCGGAGGTCGGCGTCGAGACGCTCGACCTCGAGCTCGAGGTCGAGCCCGGGATCGCCGAGCGGCGGTTGTCGGTCGTCGTGCACGGCGGCCCGGACCGGGGGACCGAGGCGGCGCTCGCGGCGCAGGAGGAGCCGCTCGTCGCGGATGCTTCCGTCGCCACCGCACACCTCGTCGCAGGCGCCGAGCCGGCCCCGGACTGGTCGCGGCTCGTCCTCGACGCGCACGCAGAGGGCTGGGACGCGGTCGGGCCGGCGCTCGTCCCGGTGGGCGGGCCGCTCGAGCGGCGGCGCGCTGCGCGCGCGCTGCGGACCTGGGCGTCGGGCGGCCGCAACCCGCGGCTCGAGGCGCCGCTCCTGCTCCCGTCCCTCGTCGGCGGACTCGAGCCGGGCGAGCACGCGGGGCTCCCCGCCTACGACGGCGACGGCCTCTTCGAGGGACGCGCGGTCGTCAGGCTTCCGACGCGATCCGGTCGTCGACCGAGCTGAACACGAGCGCGCCCACCGCGAGCGCGACGACGGCCGCGACGCAGAGGTAGATCGCGTCGGCGGCGGGCGGCGCCTCGCCCGCGTAGAGAGGCGTGCGGTACGACTCGATCGCGGGCGTCAGCGGGTTGCCCCAGTGGATCAGGTCGACGAGCCACGGCCGCGAGCCCGCGCCGGGCAGGTCGTCGAGCTGGTACAGCACCGGGGTCAGGAAGAACCACGGCAGGAGGACGGCCGCGACGACGAACTCCACGTCGCGGAAGACGGCGTTCAACGCCGCGACCGCGAGCGAGAAGCCGGCGACGAACACGACGATCAGCGCTGCGGCCGGCAGCGCGAGCCAGGCGGTGTCCCGGCTCTCGGGACGGAACCAGAGCGCGAGGCCCAGCACGATCGCGGTCATCACGGCGAACGCGACGACCTGCGTCGCGACGACCGAGAGCGGCACGAGCTGGCGCGGGAAGCGCACCTTGCGGATCAGCGGGGCGTTCTCGACCAGGCTGCGCGAGCCCGTCTGCAGCGACGCCGCGAAGAACGCCCACGGCGGCAGCCCGCAGAGCAGGAAGAGCCAGTAGTCGTCGAGATCGGTCGCCTCCGCCTTCCAGAGCACCGAGAACACGACCAGGTAGACGAGCATCAGCGCGACCGGCAACGCGAGCGTCCACGCGAGCCCGAGCACCGAGCCCTTGTACTTCGCGCGGAGGTCGCGGCGCACGAGGCTCGAGAACAGCTCGCGATACCGTAAGAGATCTGCGTAGACGCCCATCGGCGCGATTGTAGGGCGGGGGCGATACCTACAATGATCGCCCGTGGAAGCGGCCATCACGCTCGCCGCGCTGCCGGTCGCCTCGGTCGTGCTCTGGACGTTGCTGCGCGCCCCCGTGCTCGGGGGACGGCTCGTCGCGGAGCCCACCGGCAGCCGCTGGCACGACCGCGCGACGCCGCTCTTCGGGGGCGTCGGGATCGCGGCGGGCCTCCTCGCGGGCGTCGTGCTCGCGCTCGCGACGGGGGCGCTCGACGCGTCATGGCTCCTCGCAGGGATCGTCGCGGGGTGCGGCCTCGTGTTCGCGGCCGGCCTGCTCGACGACGTGCGCCACCTGAGCCCGCTCGCGAAGCTCGCGGCGCAGATCGGGGCAGCCTGCCTCGCGATCGCCGCCGGCCTGCGGGTCGAGCTCGTCTCGAACGACGCGCTCGGCGTCGCGATCGCGCTCGTGTGGCTCGTCGGCATCACGAACGCGTTCAACCTGCTCGACAACATGGACGGGCTCGCGGCGACGCTCGCGACCGTCGCGTGCGCCTACTTCGCGATCGACGCTGCGACCGTGCACGACAACGACCTCGTCCTCGTCCTCTCGCTGTCGCTCGCGTTCGCCTGCCTCGGCTTCCTGCCGTTCAACCTGCGCCCCGGCGACCGCGCGCGCGTCTTCATGGGCGACTCGGGCAGCCAGCTGCTCGGGTTCCTGCTCGCCGTGCTCGGGCTCGCCGCGAGCTGGACGACCGCCGGAACGACGGTCGCGACGATGCTTCTCCCGCTGCTCGTGCTCGCGATCCCGATCCTCGACACGACGCTCGTCACCGTGAGGCGGCTCGCGGAGCGCCGCCCTGTGACGCAGGGCGGCAAGGACCACACGTCGCACCGCCTCGTCTACTACGGCCTCTCGGAGACGCGCGCGGTCGTGCTCCTCGCGCTGATCGGCGTCGCGCTCGGCGCGACCGGCGTGGCGTACAACGTGCTCGATCGGCCGGCCGTGACCGCGCTCGGCGTGCTCGTCACGTTCGCGCTGCTCGTCCAGTTCGGCAGCTTCCTCGCCGAGCTTTCGGAGCACGAGCGCCAGGGCCGCCCCGGCGACACGTCGCTGCGGCACGCGATCACGGTGCAGCCGAGGCGGCTCGCCGAGCTCGTCGCCGACGCGCTGCTCGTGGGCGGTGCGCTGCTCGCGATCTACCTGCTGCTCGTCGACGGGCGCGGCACCGAGCTCCAGCGCGGCACGTTCCAGGCGGTGCTGCCGATCGTGCTCGGGACGACGTATTCCGTCTACGTCGTCGCGGGGATCTACCGCCGGGTCTGGCGCTTCGCGACCGTTCGCGACCTCACGACGATCGCGCTCGCGTCGCTGGTCGCGACAGCCGCCGCGTGGGCGATCGTCGTCGCGACCCGCGACCTCGGCGACTTCCCGCGCGCCCTCTTCCCCCTCTACGCGGTGATCGCCGCCGCGCTTGCGGTCCTCTCGCGCGCGCTCGTGCGGTTCGTGCCCGCGGCCGGCTCCGGCCAGGACGACGGGCGCAGGCGTCTCGTGGTGCTCGGCGCAGGGCATGCGGGACGGGGGCTCGTGCGCTCGCTGCGGCCGTCGGAGGAGGTCCAGGTCGTCGGCTTCCTCGACGACGACCCGCGTCTTCGCCGCCGCCGCGTCCAAGGCATCCCGGTGCTCGGGACGACGGCTGACGCGACCGCCGTGCTGAGCGCGACGGCGGCCGACGAGCTCGTGATCACGACGCCCGACGTCTCCGCAGAGCGGCTCGCGAGCCTGATCCACGCGTGCGAGGCGGCAGGGGTCGGGCATCGGGTCGTCGCGAGCGACGCCGCCTCCGGGCGACCCGTCTCGCAGGCGCTCGCCGAGTGACGGCCGCGGACGCCACTGCTGCGCCCCTCGCGGGCGGCGTCACGGCCACGCGCAGCCGCGTCGAGCGGCTCGCGCCACTCGTGGGCGCATACCTCCTGCTCGCGACGTTCTACGCCTGGCAGGCGTGGCGGCGCGAGACGCCCACGATCTTCACGGACGAGCTCGAGACGACGCAGATCTCGCGTGCGATCGCCGATACCGGCCACGCGATGCGCCGCGGGGAGCCCTACGGCTTCACGAGCCTCGTGCCGTACCTGACCGCGCCGTTCTGGTGGATCCACCCCGTCGCCAGCGCCTACGAGGCGATCAAGACGGTGCAGGCGTTCGTGATGGCCGCTGCGATCTTCCCGGCGTACCTCCTCGCACGCATGGTGGCCACGCGGCCGTGGGCGCTCTTCGCGGCTGCGGCGACGATCGCCGCGCCCGCGCTCTCGTACTCCCCGATCCTCGTCGAGGAGCCGTGGGCCTTCCCCGCCGCGACCCTCGCGCTCTGGCTCGCAGTGCGCGCCATCGACCGGCCCTCGAACGCGTCTCTCGCGCTCGCGTTCGCCGCGTGCGTGCTCGCCGTGCTCGTCCGCTCGCAGCTCGTGGCGCTCTTCGGCGCGCTCGCCGCCGGGCTCATGGTGCTCGGCTGGCGCTCCGACCGGATGCGCCGCTACCGATCGCGCTGGTCGACGTGGGACGCGATCGGCTTCTGGACGCTCGCAGCGGGAGCCCTCATCGCGGTCGTCGCGTTCCTCGGCCACCGGTCGGGCGAGTGGGAGACGGCGACGACGCTCTGGAAGGGGCGCATGGTCGAGTACGGGAGCTGGGCCGGGGGCGCGTTCGCGATCGGGCTCGGCGTCGTCCCCGCGATCGCGCTCCTGGCGGTGCTCGCCGTGCCCGCGCGGGAGCGCGCACGCCCAGGCGTCCGCGCCTTCGTGGCCGTCACCGCCGGCGCCGTCGCGAGCTTCGCGTGGTACGCCGCGATCAAGGGCACGTACCTCTCGACGAGCTTCTCGAGCCTCGTGGTGGAGCGGAACCTCGTCTACCTCACGCCGCTCGCGTTCGTCGCGACGGCGTACCTGCTCGAGCGCGCGGCCGCCCCGGTCTGGGCCGTCGTCGTCTCCGGCGGGGTCGTGCTGGCGCTCGTCGTGTGGACGCCGATCGAGCGCGGGCTCGACAACTTCCCGTACTACGAGGCGCACGGGCTCGCGATCCTCGCGCTCGCGAACAGGGAATGGGCCTGGCCGCGTGACCGGATCGCGACGGCACTCGTCGTGATCGTCGTTCTGTCGGTGGTCGTGCTCGTGCTCGCCGCGACTCCGCTCCGGCCGACCGGTGTCGCCATCGCGCTACCCGTCGCGATCGCGGTCGCGGTGCTCGGCTGGAACCTCGCCGCCGAGACCTACGCGTCGATCGGCGAGCACGACTTCTCCTCCCGGGTCGCGACGAACCTTCCGCAGCCGAAGGACTGGATCGACCGCGCGGCCCGCAGGGGGACGACGGTCGTCCTCGGCCAGCGGATGAACGACAACCCGCTCGGGTTCGCGTCGGTCGAGTTCTGGAACCGCTCGATCCAGAAGGTGTGGAGCGTGGACGGAACCGGCCCCGGACCGGGCCACACCCTCACGCCGGACCTCCAGGACGTCGACGGGACGCTCTGGCCGAACCCCGAGACGGACTTCGTCCTGGCGGCCAACGGCGTCGAGGTCGCCGGCGAGACCGTCGCGACGAATCCCGGCGCGAACGCGTCGCTCGTGCGGCTCGACGGGAAGCCGATCCGCCTCAGCTCGAACGAGACAGGCGTCGCCGCGGACGGGTGGATGATCGGCGACGCCGGCAACCCGGAGGCCCCCGCGCGCGCCGCGCACAACCAGTTCGACGTGACGCGCCGCGGGTCGGGGACGCTCCAGGTCTTCCTCTCCCGCCAGGTCTTCTGCCCCAAGGGCGTCCATCTCCCCGGCGTCGCGCAGGTGCGAATCGGACCGATCGTGCGCGGGCGGGACAAGCAGCCCGCGATCGGACGCGTCACCGGGTCCGAGACGACGTACGTGCCGGTGTGCGGCTCGAGGTCCGTCCTGCTGTCGACGCCGAAGGTGCCGTGGCGGGCCGAGGTCTCGATCCAGACCTTCGTCCCGAAGCAGGAGGATCCGAGCTCGAGCGACGCACGCGCGCTCGGCGCGCAGGTCGGCTTCTCCGTCCTGCCCTAGCCTTCGACCAGCGCGGCGACGAGGTACGTGAAGCGGCGCCGGAGGGCGAGGCGCGCAAGGGGCGTCCGCTCGGCCGCGATTGCGAGCCTGACCGCCGCGCCGGGCAGCCGTCGCGTCTGCGGCACGAGGAAGGGCCGCAGGACGACGCGCGCGAAGCCCGCCGCCTCGAGCCCGGCGACGACGTCCGCAACGCGGTACTGGCGCGGGTTGAGGTCGAAGACGAGCTTCGTCGTCGTGAACGAGCGCGCCCGTGCGAAGAACGCCTGCCGGTCGCGGGCGTAGTAGATCGCGCGGAAGACCGTCGTCGCGGCCACAGGCGCGGGCGGCTCGTACGTGTCGAGCTCGCCCCTCTCGACCGGCGCTGCGTCACCGAGGAGCTTCGACGCAGCGTGGATCATCGCGGGCTCGGCGTCGACGCCGCGGTAGGCGAGGCCGCGCGCGAGGAGGTGCAGCCCGAGCCCCCCGTCGCCGCAGGCGAGGTCGAGCACCTCGTCGCGCGGTGCGAGCGGCACCCCGAGGGTCGCGACCAGCTCCGCGCGGTGCGCGAGGTACGCGTCGGGCGAGGCGTATGCGGTCTCCGACCACCGTTCCGCCTTTCCCGCAAACTGTCCCGCCTCGCCGCTCACAGCCGCGCGAGCGTCTCCGGATGACGACGCACGAAGCGGGCCATGCTCCGCGCGTGCCACAGCGTCTGCCGCGCGAGAAAGCGCCGATCGGTGACCCGTGCCCAGTCGTGCGTCACGTGCGCGCCCGGGACGTACCACCGCTCCCAGCCCGCTCGCATTGCGCGATAGGAGAGGTCGATGTCCTCGACGTAGTGCCGGTAGCCCTCGTCCCAGCCCCCGAGCTCGTCGAGCATCTCGCGCCGCATGAGGAGGAACGCCCCGAGCAGCCAGTCGGCCTCGACGGGCTCGGTGACGTCCTCGTCGAGGTGGTAGTGCTCGCGCTGGCGTTCGAGCGGCGGGAAGAGGCGCCGCAGCGGCGTGCGCCGGACGAGCGTGCCGCGCACCGTCGGGAAGCTGCGGCGCGTCGGCTGCCAGCTCCCGTCCGGCCACGACGTGCGGGGCCCTGCGATCCCACAGCGAAGGCGCGTCTCGGCGAACCCGTGCAGCGCCTCGACGGCGTCCGGTTCCGGGACGACGTCGGGGTTCGAGAAGAGGACCCACGCGCCGGACGTCGCAGCGATCCCGACGTTCACGTTCTCGGCGAGCCGCCGCGGCACCGTGCTCTCGAGTGCCTGCACGCGGAAAGGCAGGTCGGGCGGCAGCGAGTCGGGCCGATTCGCGACCACGACCACCTCGTCGACCTGCGGCGCGAGCAGCGGGAGCAGCGTCGCGAGCTCGCGGGCATGCCCGTGCGAGACGACGACGGCCGAGACGTCGGTCATGCGCCGAGCGCCTCCTTGTAGACCGCCACCGTCGCCTCAGCGGAGCGCTCCCACGAGAAGGCCCGCGCGCGCGCGAGCCCTGCCTGGCGAAGCCGGCCGGCGTCGGCGAGCGCCTGCCGGATCCCGTCGGCCAGGCGCGGCTCCTCGACCACGACGGCGGCGTCGTCGGCGACCTCGACGAGCGCCGGGTCGGGCACCGCGACCACGGGCGTTCCCGACGCCATCGCCTCGAGCACGGGCAGCCCGAAGCCCTCGTACCGCGATGGTTGGACGAGGCACGCTGCGCCGCGGTAGAGCTCCGCGAGGCGCTCGGTCGAGACGTAGCCTTCGAGCCGCGCGCCGCCGGCGCGGAGCTCCGCCGCCACCCGTTCGTCCTTCAGGGGGCCCGCGACGACGAGCTCGAGCCCGGCCTCGCGGGCCGCCGCGAGCGCCGCGACCTGGTTCTTCCTCGGCTGGATCGCCCCGACCGCGAGCGCATAGGACGCTAGTTGCAACTTGTAACTTGCGCCTTCCGGCCCGAACGCCGGGTCGACGCCGTTGGGGGTCACGACCACCCGCTCCGGCGGGACCCCGTACCGCTCGACGAGGTCGCGCTTCGTGCGCTCCGAGACGGTCAGCACGCGCGCCGCGCCGCGCGCCGCGCGCGGCACGACGCGACGGAAGGTCCAGCGGTCACGGCGGCCCATCAGCTCCTCATCCTCGTCTTCGAACGAGAGGTCGTGGATCGTCACGACGGCGGGGCACGGCGCGCGGAGCGGCATCGCGTACTGCGTGTGCACGAGCGACGCGCCGAGCCCGCGCAGCGCGCGCGGAAGCGACCACGCCATGCGCAGCTCCTGCACACGCGCGGGCAGCGCGACGGCCTCGATCCCTTCCAGCACCAGCTCGGGGTGACGCGTGACCGCGGCCATGCGGAGCCCGGCCGCCGCAGCGGGGCCGGGCAGCGTGCGGAGGAGATTGCGCACGTAGCTCTCGTCGCCCGTCCGCCGACGGCCGAGGACATCCGCGTCGACGACGACGAGCTTCATGCCAGCTCCCGCCATAGCGCCTCGACGAGGTCGGCCGAGCGGGCCCACGTGAACGACGCAGCCCGATGACGACCCGCCGTGACGAGCTCGTCCCGCCTGCGGCGTGCCTCCTCGATCCCCGCCGCGATCGCGGCGGGATCCCGCGGGTCGACGAGCACCGCGGCGCCCGCCGCGAGCTCCTCCGTCGCGCCGCCCTGGCTCGTCACG
>DATBET010000027.1:0-10813 GCA_036558885.1 Gaiella sp. | reverse complement strand
ACGAGCTCGCCTTGAGGCGGACGAAGCCGTAGTAGCGGCGCATCAGCTCGTCCTGCGCCACCTTGCTGCCGTTCCTCACCTTGAGCACGAGCTGGAGATCCTCGAGCTCCCGTTGCAGCTTCTGCGGGCTCTTCGGTGCTGCGCCTGTGCGGGCTCCCATCGCTCTCTCCCCGGTGTCCGTGGGCCGTTTCGGACGACCTCGGGGTGAAGTCTCACCCTGAAGTCGAGGGAGAAGCTAGCAGGATTGCGTGCGCGTTACAAGCCCTTTGCGCAAGTTCCATTGTAATAGGAACACGTGTTCGTCTGACCGCCCGAGCTCATGTCAGGCCACGGCGAAGCCGCTCGAGGCGGGCCCGCGTCTCGTCGTCGAGCCGGTCGCCGAGCCGGCTGGGCGAGCTCTCGCTGTGCGCGACGCTTGCGAGCTCGTCGAGGAAGGACCGAGACGCACGGTGGCGCACTTCCTGCCCGCTCGTGCCGCGCACTGCGGCATCGCTCGTCACGAGGAGCACCGCCTCGCGACGGCGATGCTCGGCCGCAAGCCGTTCCAGGACGACGTCGGCGTGCGGCGCATAGCGCACCGTCAACGGGCCGAGGCGCCGCTCGGCGCCGACGCCGTCGAACACGACGACGCCGCGCGCGCCCCGCATGGCGACGAAGCTCGCGAGGAGATCCGCCAGCTCCTCCCGGTCGCGAAAAGTGCCGGCGTGGAACAGGTTCGAGCCGTCGAAGAGGTACAGTGTGGGATCCACGCTCAACCTCCAGTGGAGGTAGAGGCCGAACGCTGCCGCCGCGCCTCGAAGAGCGACACCGCGGCAGCGACGCTCACGTTGAGCGACTCGAGCCCGGAAGGGAGAGGAATCGCGAGCGTTCCGTCGCAGGTGCGACGCACCAGGGGGCGCACGCCCTTGCCCTCGGCACCGAAGACGAGGGCGATCCCGCCCGTCAGGTCGAGCTCCCAGAGCGGCGTGTCGCCGTCGGCAGCCGCTGCGTACGCCCACAGGCGCCTCCCCTTGACGTCCGCCAGGTAGCGCGCCAGGTTCGGAACGACCGCCACCGGCAGATGCTCGATCGCGCCGGCCGACGAACGGCACACGGCCGGGGTCACGACCGCGGCGCCGTGGGCCGGCAGGACGACCCCGGTTGCGCCGGCTCCGGCGGCGCTCCTGACGACGGCTCCGAGGTTGCGAGGGTCCGTGACCTGGTCGAGGCAGCAGAGGAGGGGTGTCGGAGCGGCGGCGAGCTCCCACGCGTCCGCGTAGGTGTAGGGCTCGCACCAGGCCACGACCCCCTGGTGGTCGCTCGAGCCCGCCGCCTCCGTCAGCTCGCGCTCGCGCTTGACTCGCGGCCGAGGCCCCTCTGCGAGCCAGTCGAGGCTGGCGCCGGCGCGCTCGCTGGCCCACACCTCGAGCACCTCGCGCGGGCCGCGCAGGGCTTCGCGGACGGCGTTGCGCCCGTAGACGACGTCCCGGGTCACGCCGCCCGACGCACGAGCTGGAAGTACGGAGCCTGGCTCGTGTCACGCACCTCCCAGCCGGCGGCCTCGATCTCCGCGCGCAGCCGGTCCGCCTTCTCCCAGTCGCGTTCCTCGCGTGCCCGGGCACGTCGCTCTGCGAGCTCGACGACTGCGTCGGGGGCCGCCTCCGCTGCGGCGAGGGAGCCGAGTCCGAACACGTCGAGAGCTCGCCGCAACTCGTCGAGCGCACCGCCGCGGGCCCATTCGTGCATCAGTGCCAGCGCAGCCGGGGTGTTGAAGTCGTCCTCGAGGACGTCGACGAGCGCCTGCCAGTCGCCGGCCGCTCGAGTCTCGCCGCGGAGCGCGTTCCGCAATGTCTCGGCCTGGGCGCGCGCCGCCGCCATCGTCTCCTCGGAGAAGTCGATCGGCTTGTGCCAGTGCGCCGTGAGGAAGAACACGAGCGCGGTGTCGGCCCCCCACTCGTCGAGGACCTCCCTGAGCGTGGCGACGTTTCCGAGCGACTTCGACATCTTCTCGCCCGTGAAGCGGAGCATCCCGTTGTGCATCCAGACGCGCGCGAAGCCGTGCCCTACGGCCAGAGACTGCGCGCGCTCGTTCTCGTGATGCGGGAAGACGAGGTCGAGCCCGCCGCCGTGGATCCAGAACTCGGGCCCGAGCTCCTTCGCGGCCATCGCCGAGCACTCGATGTGCCAACCGGGCCGGCCGACGCCCCACGGCGCTTCCCACGACGTGTCTTCGCCCTCCTTCGTGGCCTTCCAGAGCGCGAAGTCGCGGGGATCCTCCTTCGCCGGGTTGGGCTCCTGCTCCTCGACCTGGTCGGGCCGCTGGCCCGAGAGCGCGCCGTAGGTCTCGAAGCGCGAGACGCGGAAGTACACGTCGCCGTCCACGGCGTAGGCGTGGCCGGACGCGAGCAGCGCCCGGATCAGGTCGACGATCTCCGGGATCGTCGCGGTTGCAAGCGGCTGCGCGTCCGGCAGGCCGAGCCCCAAGCCGGCCGTGTCCTCCAGGTACCAGCCGGTCGCGTCGACCGCGAGCGCGGCGCTCTTCCCGGGCGCGGCCTCGTAGATCTTGTCGTTGACGTCCGTGATGTTGTGGACGAGCCGCACGTCGTAGCCACGCACTCGGAGCCAGCGCGCGAGCCACATGAAGACGACGAAGGGCCGGGCGTTCCCGATGTGGGCGCGCTGATACACCGTCGGCCCGCACACGTACATCCCGATGGGCTCGGGGGGCGGCGGCAGCTCGACCAACCTGCCGGTCAGCGTGTCGTGGAGGCGCATCCCGCGATCGTAGACGGCGTGCTGATCTCCGACTTCGGTCGGAATCAGCCGGGCGCCTGTGCCCGATGCACCCGCGCGAGCGCCTCCTCGCGCGGCAGCGCCGCGAGCACCGTCCACAGCTCGGGCCCGCGTTCGGCTCCCGTGAGCGCGAGCCGGAGCGCGCGGAGATCGCCGCCGACGGCCTTCAGCTCGCGCAGGATCGCCTTCGCGGCCCCCTCGTCCAGTTTCCCTTCTCCGGCGCGCAGCTCGACGAATCGCTCGAGCGTCGGCCCGGCCTCCGGGGGGAGGGAGACCGCCTCGGCATGCGCGAGCTGGCGCGCGAGCTCGCGGGCCTCCACGAGGGTGCGCGCGCCACGGAGCGCCCGGGCGTGCTCCGCGGGCGCATCCGCCGCCTCGGCGAGCTCGTCGTCCGGCATTGCGGCGATCGCCTCGATCGCCAACCGGCCGATGCGCCCGCGGTCGAAGCGGACGTCGTGCGCCGGGAGGCCGAGCTCGTCGAGGTACGCGCGTAGCGCCTCCGCCGGGATCCCCTCCGCGCGAAGCTCTGCGACGGAGACGGCGCCGTGGCGCTTCGAGAGCTTCTTCCCGTCCTCCCCGACGAGCAGGCCGTGGTGCACGACCTGGGGCAGCTCACCCCCGAGCGCGCGCGCCAACAGTCGCTGCGGCGCCTCGTTGGGGCGGTGGTCGGAGCCCCGGATCACGTGGGTGATGCCGAGCTCGAGGTCGTCGACGACCGTCGCGAGCTGATACGTCGCGGTCCCGTCGGGGCGGACGAGCGTCACCCCGTCGAGCCTGATCGAGCCGTCCTCGTCCCGGACCGCCCCGCGCTCGAGCGCCCGGTCCGCTGCCCCGGCGTACAGCGCTCCCCGCTCGCTCTGCCTCAACGGTCCCTCGTCCCAGCCGATCGCGAGCCAGCGGAGATCCTCGAGGATCGCCTCCTCCCCGCCTGCGACCGTGCGTGCGGGGTCCGTGTCGTCGATGCGCAGCACGAGAGACCCGCCCCCGTCGTCGGCGAAACGGCGGTTCGCGGCGGCCGTGAGCGCGTTCCCGACGTGGAGCGAGCCGCTGGGGCTCGGGGCGAAACGGACGCGAACCGACGTCACGCGTCGATCGGGACGTGCCCCGGCTCGGCGGCGACGCGGTCTACCCAGCCGCGGATCGCCGGGTATCGCTCGAGCGAGAACCCGCCCTCCTCCGCGACGTGCGTGTACGCGTACAGCGCGATGTCAGCGAGCGTGAGCCCGTCGCCGACGAGATAGCCGTCCGCCCGGGCGAGCCCGCCCTCCAGTGCGTCGAGGGCCCGATAGCCCTGCGGCGTGCGCGCGTCGATCGTCTCGCGGTGCGCGTCCGGCCGGCCCGAGTACGCGACGAGGAACCGGACGACCGCGATCGCCGGCTCGTGCGTGTACTGCTCGAAGAACATCCACTGGAGCATCTTGGCCCGGTCGTACGCGTCGTCCGGCACGAAGCGCGTCCCCTCGCCGAAGTACCAGAGGATCGCCCCTGACTCGGCGAGCGGGCGGCCGTCGTCGAGGACGAGGGTGGGCACGCGCAGGTCGGGGTTCAGGCCGCCGAGGAGCTCCGGTCGGTCGGAGCGGTCGACGACGTCGACGTCGCGCCGCTCGTACCCGATCTCGAGGTGGGCCAGCAGCAGGCGCACCTTGTAGCAATTGCCCGAGATCGGCGAGTTGTAGAGAAGCATCGGCCCCGTGATCCTCGCAGACGGCGCCCACGTCGCCGACGGCGCTACAGCCGGGCTTGCCCGAGCGCGTTTGCGCACGCGTCGTCCGGCTGCGGCCCGATCTCGGGGATCACGGCCGCGAGCAGCTGGTTGAGCATCCCGGCGCTCTCCGAGACAGATCGCACCAGCGATCGCGTCGTAACGGCGCCGACGCCCGCGATGCCCACGTCGTGGTCGGTGACGAGCGAGATGTTCGCGTAGCACAGCTCGAGCTCGCGCGCGAGGTGCGACTCGGGGTACGACACCATGTTGACGAGATCCCATCCCATCGCCCGGTACGAAACCGACTCTGCCGTCGTCGAGAACCGCGGGCCCTGGATCACCACCGCGGTCCCCCCTCCGAGCACGGGCAGGCCGAGCTCGCGGCCCACGCGCACGATCACCTCGGAGAGTTCGTCGCAGAAGGGCCTCGCCGAGCTGACGAGCACCGCGCCGGGCCCGTCGTAGTACGTATCCTCCCGACCCCACGTCCGATCGACGTACTGGTCGCAGACGACCATGTCGCCGAGGTCGAAGTCGAACGACAGGGCGCCGGACACCACGGGTGCGAGGATGCGGCGCACGCCCAACTCGCGCATCGCCCAGAGGTTCGCGCGGCTCGGGATCCGGGGGGGCGAGATCTGGCCGTCCTCGCCACGCCTCGGGAGCACGGCGACCCGCTTCCCTCCGAGCTCGCCGACGCAGATCGGCGCCGACGGGAAGCCGTACGGCGTGTCGACGACGAGCTCCTCGCCGTCGTCCAACGGCGAGGTGTCGGCCATGCCGCCGATGATGCCGATCTCGGCTTCCGCCACCGCACAGTCCTTCCCCTGGTCGAGCGCCGTCTCAGCGTACGACGGTCGCGGGCACTCGACAACCCGGAGCGTCGCTGCGTGTCCGTAGGATCGCCTCGTGGAGGAGACCCTCCTCGCCTGGTTCGCCGTGGCCTCCCGCGACCTCCCCTGGCGGCGCACGACGGACCCATACGCGATCCTCGTCAGCGAGGTGATGCTGCAGCAGACGCAGGTCGAGCGCGTCGTGCGGCGCTGGGAACGATGGCTGGGCCGCTGGCCGACAGCCGAGGCGCTCGCCGAGGCGTCGGCGGCGGAGGTGATCGTCGAGTGGCAGGGTCTCGGCTACAACCGGCGGGCCCTGCTGCTCCATCGCGCCGCTCGAGCGGTCGCGGAGCACGGGTGGCCCGAGGACCTGACGCAGCTCCCCGGCGTCGGCGCGTACACAGCGGCGGCACTCGCGAACTTCGCCTTCGGCGAGGACGTGCTCCCGCGCGATGTGAACGTGGAGCGCGTGGAGCGCCGCACCAGGCATGCGTTCGGCGGACGCGCGGCTCAGGCGCTGATGGACCTCGGCGCGACCGTCTGCCTCGCGCGGATACCGCGCTGCGAGGCATGCCCGCTCGCCTCGGGGTGCCCGTCACGAGGGACGCGCGACGCGCCGCTCCGCCGCCAGTCCCGGTTTGAGGGCTCGTTCCGTCAGAGGCGGGCAGCCGTGCTGCGGCTCGTCGCCGCGGCCGCGCGCACCGAAAGGGAGCTCGACACAGACGCCGTGCAGTCGCTCGCCCGCGACGGGCTCGTCGTCGTGGCGGACGGTCGCGTGTCGCTGCCGGCCTAGACCCGAGGGCTCAACGCCCGTCGGCGTAGCCCGGCCGAGTCTCGGGGTACCGCGGCAGGCCGTCGTCGGGGATCTCCTCCCAGCACGCCGCGTACGCGACGTACTGGCGGCTCTGCGGCCGGATGCCGGGATCGCCGTCGATCGCGCCGAGCCGGACACCCGTGTAGACCGCCGTACCCGGATCGCAGGTGAAGAGCGCCGAGCCGCACTGCACGCAGAAAACCTTCTCCCGTCCTCCCTCGGGCGCCCAGCCGCGCAGCTCCTCCGCCCCCTCCAGGACGCGCACCGAGCCGGGCTCCGCCCGTGCCGTCGCCGACGCACCGGAGCCCGAGCGATGCTGGCACCGTGTGCAGTGACAGTACGCGGCCGAGAGGAACGGGCGATCGACCTCGAATCTGACCGCGCCGCATCCGCAGCGCCCGACGATCGGCAGGTCCACGTCCCACACCGTACGTGTCGTGACGGGAGGCGCGCGCTACCCGCGAGGGAGCGCGCGCTCGAGATTCTCGATCGTTCGACCGAGGGCTCGTTCGATGCCGCGGCGGACGAGGAGCCGGTCGTACGGCCCGCGCAGGCCGGCCCGCGGCTCGTATTCGACGACGAGCGTGTACCGGAAACCGGTCGAAGTCCCGAGGAAGCGTCGCTCGTGGCGGGCGTCAGGCAGCCCGTCCTGCACGCTTTCGTACTCGACCAAGCTGTTCGGCTCGAACCGCCCCAGCGTCATGCGAAGCGCGACCTCTCGGCCGAGCAACCTGATCACGATGCGCGACTCGTCCCCGGGCGCCGCCCAGCGGGAGCCCGGCTCGACCCGGACGATCCCGGGCCAGTACTCCGGCCACTTGCGCGGGTCCGTGATGTACGCGAAGCCCTTCTCCAGCCGGACGTCGAAATCGTGCTCTCGCTCGATCCGCACGCGTCACCTCTCGAGTGGAAGATCGAGGCCCCGGGTACGTCGATATTGCCCGTCGGCGCACCCGGGGCTTCGAGGGGCCTCCGCGACACGCGCCGTGCGCCGCGTCGCCGGAAGGCTCCTTGGTAGTCGTGGCCGCGGACGGGCATCGCGGCCGGCGCACGGCTCCGCCCTCGCGGGGGATCGTGCGCTCTCTGCTAGTCCGGTGGACTCGTCTCCAACGTCACCCCTTCCGTTCGAAAAGGGAGGGACACCCCGACGATAGCGCGGCGGAGCCTTGCGCGGGGTCCCAGCGCGGTGCGCTGCGATACTCGCGGGGTGCCCGGGCGCATTCTCGCGATCGGCGGCTTCTCGCTCGGGACGGCGTTCGACGACCTCGTGCTCGACCTCGCCGACGGGCCGCGCGTCCTCTTCGTGCCGACTCCTGCGGGGGACCCGCAACGCGTCGTGCTCGCCTTCTACGAGTCGTTCGCCTGGCGCGCCGAGCCCTCCCACGTCGTGTTCAATCCCTGGCCGCCGGACGAGTTGCGCGAGCTCGTGCTGGCGCACGACGTCGTCTACGTGTCCGGCGGGAACACCGCGAACGCGCTCGCCGTGTGGCGTGTCCACGGCTTCGACAAGATCCTCCGCGAGGCGGGGGAGCGCGGCAAGCTGCTCTGCGGCTGGAGCGCCGGGATGATCTGCTGGTTCGAGGCGGGTGTGACCGACTCGTTCGGGCCCGAGCTTGCCGGTATGCGCGACGGGCTCGGGATCCTCTCCGGGAGCGCGTGCCCGCATTACGACGGCGAGGAGCGCCGCCGCCCCGTGTATACGCGGCTCGTGCGCGAGGGCTTCCCTGGCGGCGTCGCCTGCGACGACGCTGCGGCCGTGCTCTTCGAGGGGACGGAGCTGGTGGAGGTGGTCGCGCGCGAGCCGGGTGCGCGCGCCTATCGCGTCGGGCCGGACGGCGAGCAGCCGCTCGACGTGCGACTCGTCTGAGACGAGGCACCGTGCACGCCGTGGCACACCGACCGGGCGCGCAACGGGGGTGCCGTTCCCCTGTACGGCGGGAAGGCTACGGCGCCGGTGCCCGAGCTCCCTTGTGACACTCTGTTGCAAGCGCACCTCGCCCGGGCCCGTTCGGTGTTGCCGCGGAACCGATGAAGAAGATTGCGGTCATCGCCTCCGCGAGTGGTTGCGGGAAGACGACTGTCGGCCGCGCACTCGCGGCGCGGCTCGACGTGCCCTTCGTCGAGCTCGATGCGCTCAACCATGGGCACGGCTGGACACAGGCCACTGCCGAGGAGCTTCGCGCGCGGGTGCTCCCGATCGTCGCCGGCGACGGGTGGTGATCGACGGTGGCTACCGGGGCAAGCTCGGCGACCTCGTGCTAGAGGCGGCGGACACCGTGGTCTGGCTCGATCTGCCGCGGCGCGTCCGGCTGCCGACGCTCGTGTGTCGGACGGTCCGCCGCATCGCAAGGCGGGAGAGGCTCTGGTCGGGAACCGCGAGAGCATCAGAGACGCTTTTCTCGGGCGGGACGCGCTGATCCCGTTCGCGCTCCGAACGTTCGGACGGCGCCGACAGCGCTATCCGTACGAGCTCGCGCGCTTCCGCGTCGCCCGCCTGCGTTCCCAGCGCGAGGTCGACGAATGGCTCGCCGCCGTGCCCCGGCCCCGAGCTCACCGCCGTTCGAGAAGTGCGACCGCGTGCGCAGCAAGGCCCTCGCCTCGTCCCGTGAAGCCGAGTCGGTCCGTCGTGGTCGCACGGACGTTCACCTGCCCGCTCCCGACTCCCAGCGCCGATGCGAGGCGCTCGCGCATCTCCTCGCGGTACGGGCCTACGCGGGGCTCCTCGCCGATCACGACACAGTCCGCGGAGACGAGGGCGAAGCCGGCGTCGCGTACCTTGCGATAGGCCTCGGCGAGCAGCCCGAGCGAGTCGGCCCCCCGATGGCGATCGTCGTCCGACGGGAACAGCGCGCCGATGTCCGCCAGGCCTGCCGCCCCGAGCAGCGCGTCGGTCAGCGCGTGCGCGAGGACGTCCCCGTCCGAGTGTCCGACGAGCCCTCGTGGATGCTCGATCCTCACGCCGCCGAGCACGAGCGGGACGCCGTCGCCGAAGGCGTGGGCGTCGACCCCCAGGCCGATCCTGAGATCGCTCACGCCGCCCCCGGCGACCGGCAACCGAGACGCGACGGAGCCTCGGCGAGCGACTCGATCGCGATTGCACCGGCAGGTGTCTCCTGCAGGCGCCCCCATGGTCCACGCCGTAGGTGGAGCGCCACGAGCCCCGCCTCCATGGAGGGCCGGACGTCGTTGTCGACCCGGTCGCCGACGTAGGCCACTTCTCCCGGCTCGGCCTGCACCAGCTCGACGAGCCGTGAAAAGAACCGTGGGTCGGGTTTGCGGACACCGAGGCTCGCGGAGCCCGTCACCAGGTCGACGGGCAGCGCCGCCGATCTCGCCCACTCCTCGAGCGCGGCGCTCTGGTTGCCCGCGATGCCGACGACCAAGCCGCAGGAGCGCAGTCGCTCCAGGCACTCGAGGGCGTCGGGGTAGAGGTCTTCCTTCGAGTACACGAGCTCGTCCGAGGCTGCCGGCCGCTCGGCGCCCAGGTATCGCCAGAGCTCCCAATGCTCCTCCCCGCGCTCGATGGTCTTCCCGAGCGCGGCCCAGACGACGTGCGGGCCGAGACCCGCCGCGCGAGCGACCGCCCGCCAGCAGCGCTCCTCGTCGACGAGCGTCTCGCCGACGTCGAAGTAGACGGCCCGCAGCATCACGGGCTCGGCTCGTGGGAGTCGAGCAGCCCGGCGACCCGCTCCAGGTCGGCGACCGTCGTGACCTTTGCGAGACGCGGGTCGCCGTCGACGACCGCGACACGCCCTCCCCGGCGTTCCACGAGGGACGCGCAGTCCGTCGCGCCGGCGAGATCGCCGCCGAATGCCGCGCGCAGGCGATCGGCGACGAACGCCTGCGGCGTCTGCACGGCCACCAGCCCGTCGCGATCGACCGTCTCGGCGACGACGCCGCCCGAGACCCGCTTCACCGTATCCTGGACGGTCACGCCGGGAACGACGCCGTCGACCGTCCCGTCCAGCCGGCCGAGGACGCGCTCGAGCACGGCGTCGTCGAGGAGCGGTCGGGCCGCATCGTGGACGAGCACCACGAGCGCCTCGTCGCCCACTTCTGCGAGCGCGTTGCGAACCGACTCCGCACGCGTCTCCCCGCCGGCGACGACCGATGTCACCTTCGACGCGACAAGCTCCTCTGCCAGCAGGATGACCGGTTCTTCCCAGCCCGGCGGAGCGGCGACGACGATGGCGTCGATCCAATCGGATGCGTCCAGCCGCTCGAGGCTCTCCGCCAGCAGCGGTCTCCCTGCGAGCGCCGCGAAGGCCTTCGGACGGTCGGCGCCCAGGCGCTCGCCCGTCCCTGCGGCGACGAGCACGGCCCACGTCGTTTGGGCACTTTCCGCTTCGCGGAAGGTGCCGGACAAGACCTCCTCGGCCATCGGCGTGACCGTACCGCGCCGACGCCGCTTCCGGCACGTCGCTGCCGGAGGCGGGGAGGCCCCGACCCGACCCGCCTTACGCCGTTGCGGCCGCCGCCGTCTTCGGCTTGGCCTTGGCCCGCTTGCCCTTGGCCGGGTTGGCCAGGACCTCCTCGAGCCAGGCGTGTGCGTCGTCCTCGGTGAGGTCCTTCGCGTACATGAGCTCCGAGGCGAGGATCTTCTTCGCCTTCACGTACATCTGCTTCTCGCCGGTCGAGAGGCCCTTCTCGTGGTCGCGCAGCGCGAGGTTCCGGACGACCTCGGCGAGC
>DATBET010000026.1:0-18124 GCA_036558885.1 Gaiella sp. | reverse complement strand
AACCCGAGCCGCGAGCCGAGCTCCTCCAGGTATGCGCGGCCCCCGCGGTACACCCAGAGCTCCGGCTGCTCGTCGCCCTGGCCACGCCGGTAGAAGCTCCCCCACACCCACGGGACGAGGTCGCCCCAGTGGTCGAGATGGAAGTGCGTGATCGCGATCGCATCGAGCTTCGGCCACTCCTCCTGCTCTCGGAGGCGGCCGAGGACCCCGGGGCCGCAGTCGAGAAGGAGCCGCTTGCCGTTCGACGAGACGAGGTACCCGGAGTGCGCGCCGCCTGCGTTCGGCCAGGCCGGGGACGACCCGATGACGGTGAGACGCACGTTCCTATACTGACCGCGTGGAACGGCCGATTCGAGTGGTGATCGCGAAGCCGGGCCTCGACGGGCACGACCGGGGCGCGAAGATCATCGCCCGTTCGCTGCGGGACGCAGGCATGGAGGTCATCTACACGGGCCTCCACCAGACGCCCGAGCAGATCGTCGAGACCGCGATCCAGGAGGACGCCGACGCCGTCGGGATCTCGATTCTCTCGGGGGCACACATGACGCTCGTGCCGAGGATCGTAGAAGGTCTCCGTGCGAACGACTCGGGCGAGGTCCTCGTCGTCGTCGGGGGGACGATCCCGGACGAGGACGCGAACGAGCTCAAGCGGCTCGGGGTAGCAGAGGTCTTCACGCCGGGCGCCCCCACGCGCGCGATCGTCGACTTCCTGCGCAGCGCGCTCGCGCCGGCATAGCGCCGACTCGGGCTCACGCGCCGCCCGGCAGGCCGATGCCCGGCTGCTCGGTGCTCGGGTCGTCGCCGGCCTCGCCGCCGGTCTCCGGCTCGGTCGCGTCCGGCAGGTCGACGGGGACGGTGAGGCCACCGGGGCGCGTCACGCGCGAGGCGACGAGGGAGCCGGGCTTGCCGCGCAACGCCGCGGCGCTCACGGCCCCGCGCGCGGTGAACGCGGTCACCGTCTCGCTGGGATCGGCCTGCAGCGTCTCGAACACGGGCGCCTCGAGCGAGGCGGCGAGATTGTCGTCGACACTCGCGTCGCCCGCCACCTTGAGGGTGACGACGCGGTCGCGGACGAGCGACGTCCACTGCCCGCCGGGCCACCAGCGAACCGCCGTCGCGCGCAGCTGGAGCATCCCCTCGCCGGCCCCGACCGGCTCGCCGCGCAGGCCGAGCGAGAAGGGGGAGCCCAGGCGGCCGGGGAAGAGGAGCCGTTCGCCGGCGTTGAGATACGGCCACGGATTCACGGCGCCGCCGTCGTCCGGGTGAACCTCGAAGTGCAGGTGGAAGTTGCCCTCGGCGTCGCCCGAGTCTCCGCTCCAGGCGATCTGCTGGCCGGCGGTGACCTTCGCCCCGTTCGCCACCGCATACGAGACGCCCGCCTTGCAGCCGCCCTTGTCCTCGGACGCGACGGTGAGGTCGTTGTTCAGGTGGATGTAGAGGTACGTCGTGCCGCTCTTCCCGTACAGGTAGAGCATGCAGCCGGCGCGCCACGACGTCGTCCACCACTTCACGGTGCCGCTCTCGGCGGCGACGACGGGTGTGCGCCAGGGAACGTGCTCGATGTCGATCCCCTCGTGCGCGCCCTGCCCGCGTGGGTCGCCGAAGTTCATCGTGTAGGCGTAGTCGCCGATCAGCGGGAACACGATCGGCTGGCCGCCGACGAGACCGGGTTTCCCGGCTGCCCCGCCCGAGGCGGCCACGGCGAGGCCGAAGAGGGCAGCGAGGATGAGGAGACGTCCCCCTCGTGCTGTCGTCCGGTGGCGAGTCATGGCTCCGGTGCGCGGCGCGAAGCGCCGGAGCCTACCACGTCGGCACGTCACGGCCGGGGGAACGACACCCGACCGAGGGATCCGCGGCGCGCGTCGGACACCTTGCTGCATGCCGCGAGCGCCTCGGTAGAGTCCGCCGCGTGAAGATCGCTGTGTGCGTCAAGCAGGTGCCGGACGCGACCTCGCACAAGCGACTCGACCAGGCAACGCACCGGCTCGACCGGTCGGGGGAGGGGGTGCTCAACGCGACGGACGTGAACGCCGTCGAGGAGGCCCTTCGGCTGAAGGACGCGCACGGCGGCGAGGTGGTCGTCGTGTCGCTCGGCCCCGAGAAGGCGATGGAGTCGCTGCGCAAGGCGCTCGCGATGGGGGCAGACCGGGCGCTCCTCGTCTCCGACGCCGCCGCCGCGGGCTCCGACCTGCTCGCGACGAGCCGCGTGCTGGCCGTCGCCCTCGAACGTGAAGAGGCGGACCTCGTGCTCTTCGGGCAGCAGTCGAGCGACGCCGACGGCGCCGTCCTCTGGGCGGCCGTGTCCGACCGGCTCCGCCGTCCGATGGTCTCGCAGGTCGCCGAGCTGAAGGTGGACGGCGAGGAGGTCAGCGGCAAGCGCCAGACGGAGTTCGGCTACGACGTGATCGCCGCGCCGCTGCCGGCTGTCGTCGCGGTCTCCGACGCGATCAACGAGCCGCGCTATCCCTCGCTCAAGGGGATCATGGGCGCGAAGTCGAAGCCGCAGGAGACGGTCTCGCTGGCCGAGCTCGGCGTCGACGCCCCCGACGTCGGCGAGCCAGGCTCGCGCACCACGGTCCGCTCGTCGGCGCCGCCTCCGCCGAAGAGCGACCAGGTGAAGATCGAGGACGACGGCAACGCAGCCGAGAAGATCGTCGAGTACCTCGCGGAGAAGCGGCTCCTCTGATGGTGTCCCTTCAGGCAATGCCCTCCAGGTCCCTCGCGGGCGATGAGCGGCGCCATGCGTCGTCCTCGGTCGCCCCGATACCTGCTGGTATCGGGACTCCCTGCGTCCTAGCCTGGCTTGCTGCTCGCCCGCGAGGAACGAGGCAGCATCACCTGAAGGCACACCCATGACGACGCTCGTCTTCCTCGAGAGCCACGACGGCGAGCTGACGAAGGGCGCTCTGGGCGTCCTCGGCAAGGCGGCCTCCCTCGGCGGGGACGTCGCGGGGGCCGTGCTCGGCAGCGGGGTCGGCGCCGCGGCGTCCGCCGCCGGGGCCTACGGCGCCTCGACGGTCTACGTCGTCGACGACGAGGCGCTGTCCGCGCCGCTTCCGCAGCCTCGGGTCGACGCGCTCGAGGCCGTTGTGCGGGAGTCGGGGGCGGACACCGTGCTCTTCGCAGCCTCGGTGCTCGCCGCCGACGCGGCGGCCGGTCTGGCGGCGCGGCTCGAGGCGGGTCTGAACTGGGACCTGACCGACCTGCGTCTCGAGAGCGGGGAGCTCGTGGGCGTCCGGCCCGCGCTGGGCGACACGGTGCTCGTCGAGGTGGGGTGGACAGCCACTCCGCGCCTCGCGTTGATCCGCTCCGGGACCTTCGATCCGGTCGAATCGGGCGGCTCCGCCGAGGTGAAGGAGGTGTCGGTCGAGCTCCAGGAGTTCTCGACCAAGGCACGGCTCGTCGAGCACCTCGGCGAGACGGCGAGCGGCCCGTCGATCGAGGAGGCCGACGTGATCGTCGCGGGCGGCCGTGGGCTGGGCGGGCCCGAGGGCTTCTCGTACTGCGAGGAGCTGGCCGGCGTGCTCGGCGGGGCGGTCGCGGCGACGCGCGCGGTCGTCGACGCCGGGTGGTACCCGTACGCGGCGCAGGTGGGCCAGACGGGGAAGACCGTCTCGCCGAAGCTCTACATCGCGCTAGGCATCTCGGGCGCGATCCAGCACAAGGTCGGAATGCAGGGCTCGGGGACGATCGTGGCGGTCAACAAGGACCCGAACGCTCCGATCTTCGACTTCGCCGACCTGGGCGTCGTCGGGGACCTGACCCAGATCGCGCCGAAGCTCACCGAGCTGCTTCGGGCGCGCCGATGAGCGGCGTCCGCCCGGCCGACTACCCGCCGCCGTTCGCAACCTCCGAGGCGGTCGGTGCGCCGACGGACGCGCCCGACGAGCGGATCGACGTCGGCATCCTGATCGTCGGCGGCGGGCCGGGGGGCCTCGCGTGCGCCGTGCGGCTCGGCCAGTTGCTCGAGGCGCACCCCGACGTCTGCAAGCGGCTCGGCGACGTCCCTGTCGCGCTCCTGGAGAAGGGGAAGCAGCCCGGCTCGCACCTCCTCTCCGGGGCGGTGATGAACCCACGGGCGATCCGCAAGCTGTTCGCCGGCCGCATCCCGATCGAGGAGATGCCGACCTATGGCCCCGTCCACGGCGAGGCGGTCTACCTGCTGACGAAGGGTGCAGCCCTGCGCATCCCGCCGCCCCCGACGATGATGAACCACGGAAACTGGATCGTCTCCGTCTCGGAGCTGGGGCGGTTCCTGGCCGAGCAGGCCGAGGCGCTCGGGACGATGATCCTGCCGGACACCGCCGGCGTGAAGCTCCTGGTCGAGCACGGGCGCGTCGTCGGTGTGCGGACGGCGGACAAGGGCCGCGGCAAGGACGGCGAGCCGCTCTCGAACTTCGAGCCGGGGAACGACGTGACGGCGCGCATCACCGTTCTCGCGGAGGGCACGGCCGGCCACCTGACGACGGCGGCGATCGACGCGTTCGGGCTCGAGGGCCGCAACCCGCAGATCTGGGCGCTCGGCGTCAAGGAGGTGTGGCGCGTGGCGTCGCCGCTCCGCAAGATCGTCCACACCCTCGGCTGGCCGCTCCGCAAGCGCGCCCGCTTCGGCGAGTTCGGCGGCTCGTTCGTGTACCCGATGGGCGACGAGCACGTCTCGCTCGGCTTCGTCGTCGGGCTCGAGTACGCGGACGTCGAGCTCTCCGCGCACGACCTGCTCCAGGAGTTCAAGACGCACCGCCTCGTGCGGAAGATCCTCGACGGCGGCGAGCGCGTCGCCTGGGGGGCGAAGACGATCACCGAGGGCGGCCTCAACTCCCTGCCGGCGCGGCTCAATGCCCCGGGGCTCCTGCTCGTCGGTGAGGGCGCGGGCCTCGTCAACGTCCCGCGCCTGAAGGGGATCCACTACTCGATCGAGTCGGGCAGGCTGGCGGCCGAGTCCGCCTTCGCCGCGCTCCAGCGGGGCGAGGTTGCGGGTCGCCGCGGCGCGCTCGACACGTACGACGCCGCGTTGCGCGAGAGCTACGTCTGGAAGGAGCTGTCCGAGGTCCGCAACATGCGGCAGGCGTTCGACAAGGGCTTCTTCATGGGCGGCGCGCTCGCGAGCGCGATGACGGTGACCAAGGGCAAGCTGCCGCCCAAGGAGCTCGACACGCACCGGAACGCGGACGCCGAGCTCCTCCGCACGGGCCGCGCCGCGCAGTATCCCGCGCCCGACGGGAAGCTGACGTTCGACAAGCTCTCGTCGGTCTTCGCCTCCGGGAACCGGACGAGGGACGACCAGCCGAGCCACATCCGCGTCCGGACGACCGTGCCGCGCGACCTCGCGGAGATGTGGCACTGGATGTGCCCCGCGCAGGTCTACGAGGTCGGCGAGGCGGACGGGGACGGCACCGTGACCGTGCAGGTCAACCCGTCGAACTGCGTCCAGTGCGGCGCGATCAGCGCGAAGGGCGGCCGCCTCACGCCGCCCGAGGGCGGCTCCGGCCCCGAGTACACGAACACCTGAGCAATGAGCGGGCCGCGATACGACGTCGTCGTCGTCGGCGCAGGCATCATCGGCCTCGCGGTCGCGCGCGAGCTCCAGGCGCGCCGGCCGGGTGTCCGGCTCGCCGTGGTGGACAAGGAGCCTTCGCTCGGCGCCCACCAGACCGGCCATGCGAGCGGCGTCGTGCACCGGGGCGTGTACTACGCGCCCGGCTCGCTCAAGGCGCGGCTGTGCGTCGAGGGCGCCGCGCGGCTGCTCGCGTACTGCGAGGAGCGCGCGATCCCGATCCTCCGCTGCGGGAAGGTCGTGGTCGCGACGAGCGAGGAGGAGGTGCCGCGACTCGATGAGCTACACCGCCGGTCGCTCGCGAACGGCGTCCCCCGCGTCGAGCTGATCGGCCGCGAGCGGCTGCGCGAGCTCGAGCCGCACGTCGCCGGTGTCCGTGCCGTGCACTCGCCGGAGACGGCCGTCGTGGACTTCTCGCGCGTCGCCGAGGCCTACGGGCGCGACGTGACGGACGCCGGTGGGGAGCTCCTGCTCGGCCGGCAGGTTCTCTCGTTCACGCAACGCGGCGGCGCGACGTCGATCGGGACGACCGGCGGCGACCTCGAGGCGGCGCGCGTCGTCGTCTGCGCGGGGGTGTACGCCGATCGCCTCGCCGCGTCGACCGGCGCGGACGAGGAGCCGCGCATCGTGCCGTTCCGCGGCGACTACCTCGTGCTCCGCCCGGAGAGGCGTCACCTCGTGCGGGGGCTCGTCTACCCCGTGCCGGACCCGGCGTTCCCCTTCCTCGGCGTCCATACGACCGTGCGCCCGGACGGCGCGGTGTGGCTCGGCCCGAACGCCGTGCTCGCTCTCTCGCGCGAGGGCTACCGCCGGCGCGACGTCTCGCTGCGCGACGTGCGCGAGGTCCTGCGCTCGTCCGGGTTCCGCAGGCTGGCGCGGAAACACTGGCGCATGGGGGCGGCCGAGACCGTCCGCGACCTCTCCAAGAAGCGGTTCGTCGCGGCGGCGCGGGCCCTCCTGCCGGAGCTCACGGTCGACGACGTGCTGCCCGGCCCGTCCGGGATCCGCGCGCAGGCGCTTGCCCCGGACGGCACGCTCATCGACGACTTCGTGTTCCACGAGGCCGAGGGCGTTGTCCACGTGCGGAACGCGCCGTCGCCGGGGGCGACCTCGTCCCTGGCGATCGCGTCCGTGATCGCCGACCGCGTGGAGGCGGCCGCGGCCGCCTAGCGCCCCCGCGCAGCCCACGCGTCCGCCATCGCGACCCGCTGCGCGAGCGTGGGGTGGGTCTCGAGCAGGAGGTACGCCCAGGTCGGCGGGCTCGGATCGCCGAGCGACGTCACGGCGAACTCGCGGAAGAGCCCACGGGCGGCCACGGGGTCGCGCGTCGCCTGCAGGGCCTTCCAGTCGGCCTCCGCCTCGGCCCGGCGGCTGACGACGTTCTGGGCGGGAGTCGTGACGATCGCCCAGACGGTGGCGACGAGCAGCGCGAGGGGCACGGCGCGGGGCTCGCCCATCCCGCCGAGCCCGCGGGTCGCGAGCATCAGCACGAGCGCGCCCGGCAGCGCGAAGAGCGCGAACCAGCCGAGCGCCTTGGCGATGTGGTCGCCCGCGTGGTGGCCGAGCTCGTGCGCGAGCACCACGTCGACCTCGCGGTCGGTGAATCGGCCGTCGAGGAGCGTGTCCCAGAGCACGATCTTCCGGGACGGCCCGAGCCCGAAGGCGAACGCGTTCGCCTGGCTCGTGTCGTCGCTGACCGACTCGACTCGGAGCGGGATCCCGTCGAGGCCCTGTGCTCGCTCGAGCCGGTCGTAGCGCGCCACGAGCCCGGGGTCGTCGGGACGGTCGAGGCCGGGATAGACCCACGGATCGACGAACACGACGAGCGCCGCGATCGCCGTGAACACAGCCGCGCCGGGGATCCACCACCACGAGCCGAGCCTGCGCGCGAGGCCCATCACGACGAGCAGGGCGGCGCAGACGGCGACGAACGTGACGCCCAGCTGCACCCAGCCGCCGAAGAGGGTCTCGAAGTAGCCGACATGCGAGACGTCGTGACGGCGGCTCCACCACAGCTCCAGGACGGCGAACGGAAGCTGCGTGAGCCAGACGATCGCCAGCCCGAGCATGCCGAGCAGCATCCCGGTGCCGAGCGGGCCGGCGGCCGACTCCTCCGCGAACCGGCCGCCGACGCGCGCGTACACCGCGAGCGTCGCGAGCGTGACGACCGTCTCGACCACCCAGAGGACCAGCAGGAACCGCTCGTAGCGCTCCGCCCGCTCGACGACCGACCGGCCGAACACCGCGTCGACGTCGACGTGGGGGAGGCGCAGCCCGTCCGGGACGACGGTGCCGAAGAGGAGCCACGCCAGCGCCAGCCAGCCGCCGACGAGCGCCGCGCAGAGGGCGATGCGCAACGCCCTCACGCCGCTCCAGCCGCGTCGGGGAGCAGCGGCGGCGGATCGAGTCGAGCCCGTGCGTGGAGGGCGGGGGACGAATCGGGATAGCGCGACGTGAGCAGCAGCGCGTAGGCGGACGTCTGGGCCTGGTAGCGGAGCGCGGCCGCGCCGAGGTCGCGCAGGCCGGCGGGCATGCGTCCCGTTGCGAGTGCGGCAAACCAGCCGAGGACGCCGACGACGAGCGCGACCCATCCGTAGGCCGCGCTCAGCAGCACCGCCGGCACCGCGAGCAGCAGCCTGAACGCGACGGCGAGGCGGCGCTGCGGCGCGGGCGGGACGATCGTCAGGTCGACCGGGTAGCCGCCCTCGCGCCCCACGAAGCCCGGAAACTGGCGGCCGACGACCGTGAGGAACGCCAGCACGTGCGTCCACGTGCGCACGAACGCCGCGATGAAGCGGTGGAGTGCCCACGGCACCCGTCCGACGACGAGCGCGACCAGCCAGGCGGCCAGGGCGGCGAGCAGGACGAACGGCGACCAGAGCGTCAACCAGACGAGGTGTGGGACGACGAGCGGGAAGCGGAAGAGGACGAGCAGACGCGGCCGCAGGAGGTCGTCGTCGACGGCGATCGCGACGGGATGCGTGGGGAGCTCCGGTTGCGGCACGGCTCTTCCCGGCGTCGCGTCCGGGTAACGGTCGGTGAGCAGCAGCGCGTACGCGGTCGCCTGCGCGCCGTAGCCGATCGCGTACACCGCGGCGTCGCGCAGCCCGCGGGGCATGCGGCCGCGGGCGAGCGCCGCGAACCAGCCGAGCACGGCGACGACGAGCGTCAGCCCGCCGACGACCCCCGCAGCCGCGCCGCCGTACCCGTTGCCGATCGCCACCGATCCGCCGAGCGCGGACGACAGCACGAACGCGGGAATCGCGAGCACGAGCCGGAAGCCCGCGCCCCAGCGGCCCTGGCGCGCGGGAGGGTCGATCTCGACGTCCACGGGATACGGGTCGCCGCCCGTAAAGCCCGGGTAGGGCGCCGCGGCCAGGCAGAGGTAGGCCGTCAGATGGACGGCGTAGCGGGTGAAGCTCGCGAGGAACGCGTGGAGCGGCGCCGGCGCACGGCGCTCGAAGAGCACCGCGAGCCACATGACGAATGCGAGCACGAAGGCGGCCGCCCCGAACAGCGTCAGCCAGACGAGGTGCGGGAGCACGAGCAGCAGTCGGAAGAAGACCGTGAGCCGGCTCCGTTGCAGGTCGTCGCGGACGACGAGCCGAACGGGATGCCCTCGCGCCGCCGCGTTCATTCGCCGCATTCTGAAGTTGGGCGCGGACCGTTCTTTCTAGGATCGCGGCGTGGGCAGCAATCCCGTCACGCGCGAGGACGTCGTCCGGGCCGCGGAGACGATCCGGGGCCGGGTGCGGCGGACACCGCTTCTCGACGGCTCGGCGATCGCGGCGGGGCTCTCGCTCAAGGCGGAGCTGCTGCAGCACACCGGGTCGTTCAAGGTGCGCGGGGTCGTGAACCGCCTCGCCGCCCTCGACCCGGAGGAGCGGGGACGGGGGGTCGCAGGCGCATCTGCGGGCAACCACGCAATCGCGCTCGCCTGGGGCGCGGCCGCCGAGGGCCTCGACTGCGTGGTCTTCTCGTGGTCTGCCGCGAGCCCGTTCAAGCTCGACCGGGCGAGAGCGCTCGGGGCCCACGTCGACGCGGAGGCCGAGGATCCCTCCCAGGCGTTCCTGCGGCTCGAGCAGCACCTCGCGGAGACGGGCAGCGTGCTCGTGCACCCGTTCGACGATCCTGTCGTGATGGCCGGCCAGGGGACGGTCGGCCTCGAGATCCTCGAGGACGACCCCTCCGCCGACGTGATCGTCGTCCCGGTCGGCGGCGCCGGGCTCGTCGCGGGCATCGCGGCCGCGGTCGCACCGCGGGGCGTCCGGGTCGTCGGCGTCGAGCCGGAGGGCGCGGCGTCGCTCGATCTCGCGCTCGAGGCGGGCAAGCCCGTAGCGGTCGCCCCCAGGACGCGTGCCGGCGGTCTCGATGCGCCGTACGCGGGCGAGAACGCGCTCGCGGTCTGCCGGGCGGCCGGCGTGGAGGTTGTACGGGTCTCGGACGACGCGATCGAGGGCGCCATGAGACGGGTCTACGCGGACGCGAAGCTCGCCTGCGAGCCGGCCGGCGCGGCCGCCGTGGCGGCCGTCTTACACGAGCTGATCAAGGGCGAGAACGTGGTCGCCGTCGTCTCCGGGGGCAACGTTGGGCGCGAGATCGCCTCTGCTATCCTGGCCGGCTCATGAAGGCCGACATCCATCCCGAGTACGTCGTTGCGCACGTGACCTGCTCCTGCGGGAACGAGTTCACGACACGCTCGACGAAGCCCGAGCTCCATGTCGAGGTGTGCTCCGCCTGCCATCCGTTCTACACGGGGAAGCAGAAGCTGATGGACTCGGGCGGCCGCGTCGAGCGTTTCCAGCGCCGCCTCGAGAAGGCGGCCGCGGCCAAGAGCGCCTAGAGACGCGCGCCCACCTCCTCGGTAGCCTGAGCACATGAGCGTCTCGTACGGGGGGCAGGCGGTGCTCGAGGGCGTGATGATGCGCGGCCCGTCGTGCTGGGCCGTCGCGATCCGAACCCCGGAGGGGCGGATCGAGGAGGTCGTCAAGGACGTCACCTCGCCGATGCGGCGTCACCGCATCTGGCGCCTGCCCGTGATCCGGGGCGTGGTCGCGCTGGGCGAGTCCCTCGCGATCGGGTTCCGCGCCCTCGCGATCTCCGCGAACGTCGCGTCCCGCGAGGAGGACGAGGAAGGGAAGGTCGTCACGGAGATCACGCGCGGCCAGGTGATCTTCTCCTTCGCGATCGCGATCGGCTTCGCGCTGATGCTGTTCAAGGTCGGGCCGGCGCTGATCACCAACTGGCTGCCGATCGAGGGCACCACGTGGTTCGTGATCGTCGAGGGGATCATCCGCGTCTCGGTCTTCATCGCGTACATCGCGCTGATCGGCCTGCTGCCGGATCTCAAACGCGTGTTTCAGTATCACGGCGCGGAGCACAAGACGATCAACGCGCTCGAGGCCGGCTCCGAGCTCACGCCCGAGCGAGTGCAGAAGTTCAGTTTGATCCATCCACGTTGCGGAACAGCTTTTTTGCTCTGGGTCATGGTGATCGGAATCTTCGTCTTCGCGCTCGTCGGTCGGCCCGACTGGTACTGGCTGATCGTGAGCCGGATCCTGCTCTTGCCGGTGATCGCGGGGCTCGCATACGAGCTGATCCGCTTCGCGGGCAAGCACCAGGACAGCCGCGTCCTGATGACGCTCCTCGCGCCCGGGCTCTGGCTCCAGCGCCTGACGACGCGTGAGCCGACGCTCGACCAGGTCGAGGTCTCGATCCGCGCGATCGAGGAGGTGCGGCGGCGCGAGGCCGGCGACACGCCCTCCGAGCAGGAGGCGGCTCGCAAGGTCGAGGTAATGGCGTAGCGTCACCGTATGCCGCGGATCGTCCGTGACGCCGACGTGGTCTGGGAGGGGAACCTCGCCCGCGGCGAGGGCGCGATCACCGCGGCGTCCTCCGGCGCGTTCACGACGCTGCCGTACTCGCTCCCGACACGGATCGCGGCGCCCGAGGGCAAGACGAGCCCCGAGGAGCTGCTCGCGGCGGCGCACGGAGGCTGCTTCACGATGTCGCTCGCGGGTGAGCTGACCGCCGCCGGGACGCCGCCCGGCCGGCTCGACGTCCACTGCCGCATCACGATGGACGAGGTCGAGGGACAGGGGCACCTGATCGTGCACTCCGCGCTCGACGTGCGCGCCCGCGTCGACCGTGTCGCAGAGGACGCCTTCGCCGAGGCGGTCGCGGCCGCCCACCGTGGGTGCTCCTTCTCGTCGCTCCTGCGGGCGGCGGGCGTCGGCGTCGACATCGAAACGACCCTCGAAGGAGGCGACTGAATGGCCACCGAGCGGAACGCGAAGGTGACGTGGGCGGGCTCCCTGATGGAGGGCTCGGGCAGGATCGAAGGCGTCGGCAGCGGCGCGTTCGGGCCGCTCGACGTGACCTGGGCCTCCCGCGCCGAGGCGCCGGACGGGCGCACGAGCCCCGAGGAGCTGATCGCGGCCGCCTGGGCTGCCTGCTTCTCGATGGCGCTGTCGCACGGGCTTGCCGGCGCCGGCACGCCGCCCGAGCGGCTGGAGACGTCGGTGACCATCACGTTCCAGCCGGGTGAGGGGCTCGTGAAGGCCGGGATCGAGGTGGTCGGCACCGTGCCGGGCATCGACCAGGGCGCCTTTGTCGAGCAGGCCGAGGGTGCGAAGGCCGGGTGCCCGGTGTCGAAGGCGCTCACCGGGATCCCCGAGGTGACGGTCGCGGCGACGCTCGCGACGAGCTGAGCCCGAGGGCGGCCCCGGGGCGGTTCCGGCCGCACCTACAATCAGCGCCGGCATGGCCACCTTGGAGGATCTCGCCGAGGAGCTCGAGCGCTCCCACGCGGAGCTCGAGGAGCGGCTCGCGGACCCGACCGTGTACGCGGACCCGCGCGAGGCGGCCGATCTCGGCCGGCGCCTGAAGGAGCTCGACCCGGCCCTCAAGGCCGCGCGCGAGTGGCGGCAGGTGAGCACCGACCTCGCCGCCGCGAAGGGAGATCCCGAGCTGTCGTCGTTCGCGGGCGAGCTCGAGGCGGAGGTCGCGCGGCTCGAGGACGAGCTGCGGCTGGCGCTCGTGGAGCGCGACCCGGCCGATTCGAAGGACGTGATCGTCGAGGTCCGACAGGGCGTCGGCGGAGACGAGGCGGCACTATGGGCGGCGGACGTGTCACGCATGCTCCAGCGCTACGCGGAGCGCCGGGGCTTCCGCAGCGAGCTCCTCTCGACGAGCGACAACGACGGCGGCGGGGTGAAGGAGACCGTGTTCGCCGTCAAGGGCGACGGGGCGTACTCCGTCTTCAAGTGGGAGGGCGGCACGCACCGCGTCCAGCGCGTCCCCGCGACCGAGTCGCAGGGCCGAATCCACACATCCACGGCGACGGTCGCAGTGATGCCGGAGGTGGAGGAGGTCGAGGTCACGGTCGAGGACAAGGACCTGAAGATCGACGTCTACCGCTCGACCGGGCCCGGCGGACAGTCGGTCAACACGACCGACTCCGCCGTTCGCATCACGCATCTGCCGACCGGGATCGTCGTCTCGATGCAGGACGAGAAGTCGCAGCTCCAGAACAAGCAGAAGGCGATGCGCGTCCTCCGGGCGCGCCTTTACGAGGCCGAGCGCGAGCGCCAGCAGGCCGAGCTCGCGGCCGCACGGCGCTCGCAGGTCGGCACGGGTGAGCGGGCCGAGAAGATCCGCACGTACAACTTCCCCGAGAACCGGCTGACCGACCACCGGGTCAAGCACACTGTCCACCGTCTCGACCAGGTGCTCGACGGCGACCTCGAGGAGTTCACCGACGCCCTCCAGACCGAGGAGCGCCGCCGGGCTCTCGAGTCGGCGGTCTGACGTAGGTGTCCGACTCGAAGTCGGACACCGGATCCGACACGGTTGCCGATGTGGTGCGCCGCACCGCCCAGCGGCTCGACGCCGAGGGCATCGTCATGGCCCGGCTCGACGCGGAGCTGCTCGTCGCGCACGTCCTCGGCCTGTCCCGCAGCGCTCTCGCGGTGGAGCGGAACCGGGACGTCACAGTCGCCGAGCGGGAGCGCGTCGCGGCGCTCGCCGCCCGTCGGGCGGCCCGCGAGCCGCTCCAGTACGTCGTCGGCGAGTGGGGCTTCCGCCGCCTCACGCTGACGGTCGACGACCGCGCGCTGATCCCTCGTCCGGAGACCGAGACGGTCGTGGAGCGCTGTCTGGCGCTGCTCGAGGGCCTCGACGCGCCGCGCGTGCTGGACGTCGGCACCGGGTCCGGCGCCATCGCCCTGGCGATCGCCGACGAGCACCCGGGCGCGCGGGTGACGGGGGTCGACGTCTCTGTCGAGGCCCTCTCCCTCGCCCGCGAGAACTCGGCCCGGACGGGGGTCGCGGTCGAGCTGCTCCCGGCAGACCTCCTCACCGGCCTGCCCGGCTCGGACTGGGACCTCGTCGTCTCGAACCCGCCGTACGTGCGGCACGAGGAGGCGCCGACGCTCGCGCCGGAGGTGGTCGGCTGGGAGCCGCACGTCGCGCTCTTCGACGGCGGGCACACCGAGGCGCTCGCGCGCGAGGCGGCGGCGGCGCTGAGGCCCGGCGGCGCGATCGTCCTCGAGACGTTCGACGAGCGGGCCACCGCGGTGGCCGGCCTCCTCGCACGCTCGGGGTTCGTCGACGTGTGCGTGACGCGCGACCTCGCGGGCCGAGACCGGGTCGTCGAAGGACGGCTGCCCCGGTGAGCGACGTCACCGAGGCGATCGCCGCCCTGCGCCGCGGCGCCGTTGTCGTGATCCCCACCGACACGGTCTACGGGCTCGCGGCGAACGCTGAGCACGAATCCGCAGCGCAGGCGCTGTACGAGGCGAAGGGCCGTGAGGCGCGCCGACCGACCGCCGTGCTCTTCTCCTCGACGGACGAGCTCCTCCGCCGGGTTCCCGAGCTTCCGGCGCCGGCGGCGGCGATCGCACGCGCCCTCTTGCCCGGCCCGCTGACGCTGGTCGTAGCGAACCCCGGCCGACGGTTTCCCTGGCTCAACGAGGAGCGTCCGGACACGCTCGGGGTGCGCGTGCCCCTGGTCGCCGGGTCGGGGAAGGAGATCCTGGACGCGCTCGGTGCGCTCGTCGCGACGAGCGCGAACCTGCCGGGCGGCCCCGACCCCCGCCTCCTCGGCGACGTCCCGCCCGAGCTCCTCGCCGCGGCGGCCGTGGTCGTCGACGGCGGGCCGCTCGGCGGGGCGCCTTCGACGGTGCTGGACGTCACGGGGCGCGAGCCGCACGTGCTGCGCGAGGGTGCGCTGCCCGCCGCGGAGGCGCTCGCCCGCATCCGAGCTCTTACGGATCGTTAACGCGCGGCCGACGCGCGCCTAACGTCGCGGGGGGAGACTCGCGGCCATGAAAGCTCGTGTCGCCCTCGTCGCGGCTGCAGGCCTGGCGCTCGTGGCAGCGCCCTCGGCGGCTGCGGAGGCGCCCACCGCCGTCACCGCCGCGGCGACGTCGGTCGGTGCGACCACGGCCGTCGTGACCGGGAAGGTCGATCCCGGGGGGGAGGCGACGAGCTGGTACGTCGAATACGGCACGACGACCGGCTACGGCACGCGGACAGACGCCCGGAGCGCCGGGAACGGCACGGCCCAGGTCGACGTCACCGAGCAGCTCCGCGGGCTGACGACGGGCGCCGCGTACCACTATCGCCTCGTCGCCTCGAACGCGGCGGGGACGAGCCGCGGCGCCGACCAGACGTTCACGACTCGCGCGGCGCCGGCGGTCGTGACGGGCGGCGCGAGCGCGCCCGGGCCTACGTCGGCGACGGTGGGCGGCACCGTCGACGCGAACGGGGCCTCGACCGGCTGGTGGGTGGAGTACGGCACGAGCACGAGCTACGGGTCGCGCACCGACACACAGCCCGCTGGCTCGGGCACGAGCCCGGTGGGAGTGTCCGTCCGGCTGACGGGCCTCAGCGCCGGAGCCACGTACCACTTCCGGCTGGTCGCCGCGAACGACGTCGGCACGACCCGAGGCTCCGACAGGTCGTTCCGGACCGACTTCGCGCCCTCGGTGTCCACGGGCGGTGCCGACACCATCACGGTCTCGTCGGCCCGCGTGGGCGGCTCGGTCAACCCTCAGGGACGAGGCGCGGCTGCCTGGTTCGAGTACGGCACGACGACCGCGCTCGGAAGCCGCACGGGCGACCAGGATGCGGGGTTCGGGAAGCGCGCGACGAAGCTCTACGCGCAGCTCACGGGCCTTCAGCCCGGGACGAGGTACTACTACCGCGTCGCGGCGCGAAGCGACGCGGGGACGACGCAGGGACAGACGCGCAGTTTCACCACGACAGCCGGGCCGCTCGTCGTCACCGGCGCCGCACAGGTGTCGGGAGTCGCCGTCGTGCTCACGGGCACGGTCGATCCGGTCGGCCGCGCTACGAGCTGGTGGTTCGAGCTCGGGCCGACGACGGCATACGGCACGACGACGGTCGTCAAGAGCGCGGGGTCGGGTCGCGGCGCGGTGGCGGTGAGCGAGTCGGTCGCCGGGCTCGCGCCGGGAACGGACTACCACGCCAGGCTCGTCGCGCGCAGCTCGGCCGGGACGACCCGAGGCGCAGATGTGGCCTTCAGGACGGCCGGCGTTCCCACCGTGGGGCGCTCGAGCGTGTCGACGATCTCGCTCGCACGCGCCCGGATCGACGCCGATGTCGCGACGAGCGGGCTCGAGACCCGTGTCTGGATCGAGCTCGGCCGCCGGGGCGCCTTCGGGATGCACACCGCCGCCCGCGTCCTCTCCGCGAGCGCCGCCAACGGGCATGTCGCGTTCCGGGTGACGGGCCTGAGGCCGGGGGCGCGCTACGGCTTCCGCGTCGTCGCGGAGAACGCTGCGGGCAGGACGACCGGCCCGACTGCCTCCTTCGGGACGGCCGCCCGCCCCCGCGACGAGCATGGACGGCCTCTCCGCTGCACGATCGTGGGGACGAACGGGCCCGACCGCCTCGTCGGCTCGCCCCGGCGCAACGTGATCTGCGGGCTCGGCGGAGCGGACGTGCTCGTCGGCTGGGGCGGGGACGACGTCCTCTCCGGCGGGCCGGGCAACGACTACCTGCGCCCCGGCGCCGGCCGTGACCGTGTGCTCGGCGGGCCCGGCAACGACTTCGCGGGCGCCCGGGACGGAAGGGCGGACCGGATCTTCGGCGGCGCCGGGGCGGACAGGGCGCGCGTCGATCGCCGGCTCGACCTGGTGCGCTCGGCCGCGGCCGCCCGCTAGCGCGAGCGGCCGACGTCCCCCGGGAGGGGCTAGGATCGTTGCCGTGGCAGTCGCGGCCGACCAGTTCGAGCGCCTGCGAACAGGGGGCCTGGCCGACGTCGACCCGGAGATCGCCTCGCTGATCGGGCGCGAGGCCGACCGTCAGCGCAACCAGGTCGAGCTGATCGCCTCCGAGAACTTCACGTGGCCGTCCGTCCTCGAGGCGGTCGGCTCGGTCCTCACGAACAAGTACGCGGAGGGCTATCCCGGCCGGCGGTACTACGGGGGCTGCGAGCACGTGGACGAGGCCGAGCAGCTCGCGATCGACCGGGCAAAGGCGCTCTTCGGGGCCGACCACGCGAACGTCCAGCCGCACGCGGGCGCCCAGGCGAACATGGCGGTCTACACGGCGCTGCTCGAGCCGGGCGACACCGTGCTCTCGCTGCGGCTCGACCACGGCGGCCACCTGACGCACGGGCTGAAGGTCAACTTCTCCGGGCGCCTCTACACGATCGTCCACTACGGCGTATCGCGCGAGACGGCCGTCGTCGACGAGGACCAGGTGCTCGCCCTCGCGCGGGAGCATCGGCCCAAGCTGATCATCTGCGGCGGCTCGGCCTACCCGCGCACCGTCGACGCCGTGATGTTCCGGCGTGTGGCCGACGAGGTGGGCGCGCTGCTCTGGTGCGACATGGCGCACTTCGCCGGGCTTGTCGCCGCCGGCCTGCACCCGAACCCGGTCGAGCACTGCGACGTCGTCAGCTCGACGACCCACAAGACCCTTGCGGGCCCGCGTTCCGGCTTCGTGCTCTGTCGGGAGGAGCACGCGCAGGCGATCGACCGAGCGGTGTTCCCCGGGTTGCAGGGCGGCCCGCTCGAGCACGTGATCGCGGCGAAGGCGACGTGCTTCAAGATCGCCGCGAGCGAGGAGTTCCGCGCGTACCAGCAGCAGATCCGCACGAATGCCGACATGCTCGCCGAGACCCTCCTCGCAGGCGGGCTCGACCTCCTCACCGGCGGCACCGACACGCACCTCCTGCAGATCGACCTGCGCGCGACGGAGTGGACGGGCAAGGACGCCGAGGAGCGCCTCCACGCGGTCGGGCTGACGACGAACCGGAACACCGTTCCATTCGACGAGCGGCCGCCGACCGTCGCCTCCGGCGTGCGGCTCGGCACGCAGGCCGCGACGATCCGCGGGTTCGACGAGGAGGACTTCCGCGAGGTCGGCCGGATCGTCGTCGAGGCGCTGGCGGAGGGTGGCGACGTCCCCGCGCTCCGCGCACGCTCACAGGCCCTCTGCGACCGCCGGCCGCTCTACCCGGGCTTCCGGGGCTACCCGGCGTACCTCGCCGACGGCGAGAAGGGCTAGACGGGGCATGGCCCAGACGACGACCGAGTC